>NZ_JBHUXA010000012.1:97213-227514 GCF_042669725.1 Nocardia sp. NPDC057227
GGCGAGCTCGGCCGCCCCGAAGAAGCCCTGGCCGCAATCGAGGAGGCCGTCCGGATCCGACAGGCGCTGGCCGCCCAACGCCCCGAGGTATACCAGCCCGACCTCGCCTTGAGCCTGAACAACCTCGCGAACCGGCTCGCCGCGCTGGGGCGGCCCGAGGAGGCGCTGGCCGCAATCGAGGAGGCCGTCCGGATCCGACAGGCGCTGGCCGCCCAACGCCCCGAGGTATACCAGCCCGACCTCGCCTTGAGCCTGAACAACCTCGCGAACCGGCTCGCCGAGCTCGGCCGCCCCGAAGAAGCCCTGACCGCAATCGAGGAAGCCAACCGGCTCTACCGGGCGCTGGCCGCCCAACGCCCCGACACCTACCAGCCCGACCTCGCCTCCAGCCTGAACAACCTCGCGAACCAGCTCGCCGGGATCGGCCGCCCCGAAGAAGCCCTGACCGCGATCGAGGAAGCCGTCCGGATCCGACAGGCGCTGGCCGCCCAACGCCCCGAGGTATACCAGCCCGACCTCGCCTTGAACCTGAACAACCTCGCGATCCAGCTCGGCGAGCTCGGCCGCCCCGAAGACGCCCTGGCCGCAATCGAGGAGGCCGTCCGGATCCGACAGGCGCTGGCCGCCCAACGCCCCGAGGTATACCAGCCCGACCTCGCCTTGAGCCTGAACAACCTCGCGGTCCTGCTCGCCGCGCTGGGGCGGCCCGAGGAGGCGCTGGCCGCGATCGAGGAGGCCGTCCGGATCCGACAGGCGCTGGCCGCCCAACGCCCCGAGGTATACCAGCCCGACCTCGCCTTGAGCCTGAACAACCTCGCGAACCGGCTCG
Source organism: Nocardia sp. NPDC057227 (assembly GCF_042669725.1). Taxonomy (NCBI): domain Bacteria; kingdom Bacillati; phylum Actinomycetota; class Actinomycetes; order Mycobacteriales; family Nocardiaceae; genus Nocardia; species Nocardia sp. NPDC057227. The sequence continues at coordinate 98,043 of NZ_JBHUXA010000012.1, forward strand.
CCGAGCTCGGTCGGCCCGAAGAAGCCCTGACCGCGAACGAGGAAGCCACCGGGCTCTACCGGGCGCTGGCCGCCCAACGCCCCGACACCTACCAGCCCGACTTCGCGGGAAGCCTCAACAACCTCGCGAACCGGCTCGCCGGGATCGGCCGCCCCGAGGACTCGCTGACCGCGATCGAGGAAGCCGTCCGGATCCGACAGGCGCTGGCCGCCCAACGCCCCGAGGTATACCAGCCCGACCTCGCCTTGAGCCTGAACAACCTTGCGGTCCAGCTCGGCGAGCTCGGCCGCCCCGAAGACGCCCTGGCCGCAATCGAGGAGGCCGTCCGGATCCGACAGGCGCTGGCCGCCCAACGCCCCGAGGTATACCAAGCCGCGTTGAGCCGGTCTCGACGGGTAGCTGCCTGGCTTTCCGGCGAAGGGACGGAAGAGTCGGGTGACACCTGGTGAATCCGTGGGCCTGTCGGTCGTAGTGCGCAGGTCAGCGGTTGCCGTTACAGCGAACAGCGTCAGCCGTGGTCCGGGCAGAGCAGAGCACCATCGGCGGTGGTCCAGCCTCGCCCGTTGAGCAGCCGCAGCACGACCTCGGGCACCCGCCCGCCGGCCGCGCGGGCCTCGGCGGCGAGTTCCCCGCCGAGCAGGGGTCCCTCCTCGCAATGCGGGTGAGCGCAGGCGATCGGGAACCGCTGGGCAGGCTGGCATTCGGCGCAGTGACGGGTGGCGATGAGCCCGCCATGGTTGTCGGCGGAGGTGTCGAGCTCGTACCAGCGGAACGCCACGTCCGCGGCCAGCTGCAGCGGTCCGTAGGCCTGGCTGGGCTCGGTCCCGCAGGTCGGGCACGGATCGGCACGCCGTCCCCGACCACGCCCGCGCGGCGGCTGCACGATCTCCGCCATCGCTCGCGGTGCCGTCGCGGGCTCCGGAGCGGCCACCGCTGGTGCGGTGATCGCCTCGACGTCGACCACCTCCTGCACCACTTCTGCCGCAGGCGCCGCGGCGATCGGCTCCGGCGGAGCGGCGGCGGCCTCCACCGCGATCCGCGGCCCGGCGCCGCGCACGCTATCCGGGCTCGCGGTGCTACCTGGCTTCGCACCGGCGCGGGGCCGGGTGCCACCAGTGTTCTTGGTGAGGTGGCCGTAGACGGTGGTGCGCCCGGCGCCGACGATGTCGGCGATCTGCTGCACGGTGTGGTTGCCCTCGTCGTAGAGCCGCTGGGCCAGCGCGGCCTGATCCGCCGAGAGCTTCGGCGGGCGCCCGCCGCGGCGGCCGCGGGCCCGGGCGGCGGCGAGTCCGTCGTGGGTGTTGGCGACGATGAGTTCGCGCTGGAACTCCGCGAGCACCGACAGCATCCCGAACATGGCCCGGCCTTCGGGGGTGTCGGTGTCGATGCCCTGCTCGATCACCTTCAACCCGATCCCGCGCTCACGGAGCTCGGCGCCGAGGGTGACCAGGTGCAGCATCGACCGCCCGAGCCGGTCCAGGCGGGTGATGACCAGGGTGTCGCCTTCGCGGGCGATCCGCAGCACGAGGTCGAGCTGGGGGCGGGTGGCCTTGGCGCCGGAGGCGACGTCGATGTGGACGTCGCGCTCGCCAACACCGGCGCGGATGAGCGCGTCGCGTTGGTGGTCGGCGTTCTGCTCGGCGGTGGAGATCCGCCCGTACCCGATCAACATGCGTCGAAAATACCGGCCTGCACAGGTTTTGCGACGTTGATTTCCGACGCGAGTTGCCGACACTCACCACCAGGGCCGACGGTGACCGGGTGGTGGGTGTCGGAAAACGATGGCGGGTTCATGTGGTCAACGCGTCACCGCTGTTGAGGTGCTCAGCGTAGACCTCGGCCGGGCTGCGGTAGCCATGGATACGGCGAGGGCGTTGGTTGAGCTCGGCGGCGATGGCGTCGAGGTCGGTCTGGTTGAACTGGCGCAGGTCGGCGTTCTTGGCCAGGTACTGGCGCAGCAGCCGGTTCGTGTTCTCGTTGGTCCCGCGCTGCCACGGACTGCGCGCCCGGCACAGATAGATCGGCATCCCGGTCGCCGCGGTGATCAGTCTGTGCCCGGCGATCTCTCGTCCCCGGTCCCAGGTCAAGGTTCGCCGTATCGAGGTCGGTAGTCCGAGCAAGTGCCGGACCAAGTGTGGCGTGACTTGCGCGGCTTTGATCCCGTCGGGCAGAGCGACCAGGACGGTGAGCCGGGAGGTGCGTTCGACCAGAGTTGCGATCGCCGACGGACGCCGGCCCATGACCAGGTCACCTTCCCAGTGCCCAGGAATGCGACGGTCCTCGACCTCGGCGGGCCGCTGGCTGATCGGGACCAGGTCGGCGATCACACCGCGGCCGTCGGGGCGACGTGCTCGTTTCGGGTGCCGCATCAACCGGGCGGTGCGCAGCTGCCGCGTAAGCGTCCGGTCGATCCCTCTGCGACGCGGGTCGAACAGCGTCCGGTAGATCGCTTCGTGCGAGATCTGCATGGCCGGATCCACCGGGGACTGCAGGCGCAACCAGCCGGCGATCTGCTGCGGTGACCACCGCGCCGTCAGTCTCTGCTCGACCACCGCCCGCAGGACCGGGCTGGCAGCCAGTTTGCAGGGCTTGGACCTGCGGGCACGTCTATCGGCTTCGGCATCCGCGCTGGCGGCGCGGTATCGGCTGCGTCCGCCGTTGCGGGCGATCTCGCGGGCGATCGTGGAAGCCGGTCGCTGCAGGCGCCGCGCGATAGATCGAGCCGACTCACCGGCAGCGATCCCACGCGAGATCTCCTCCCGCTCGACGAGGCTCAGATGCCGGGCACTGCGGCGCCGCATCGGAAACTGAACCCCGCCGCTCTGAGCGAGGAATCGGCGAACGTGCTGAAACGGGACCGCCATCTCCCGGCCGATCGACCCGAACGACTCCCCAGCCCGCCACCGCCGCCACAACTCGTCCTGCTGCGCCGCCGACAACCCGTAGTCCCGCACCCAAACCTCCACCACGACATGATCATCCGGAGCCGTGATGCATCGACCAGTTGAACCCACCATCCATTTCCGACACAGTGCACACGCACATCCGAGAGTGGCGGTCGCGTTATCTCTCCGGAACCACTCAGAACACTCGGCACTCGAACAGATGCTGCCGTTCACGCGCAAGGGCGACCTGTGCTGGCGCACTCCATGGACCGCCTCGTCCGCAACTCGACGATCTACGCCGCGAGCAGCTGCCGCAGTTCACGCTTCAGCAGGCGTTCGGAACCGAACGGGTAGAAGCCGAATCCGCAGCCCCGCCACTCAGCTCACTGAAGGGGCTGTTGCGCTCGCGCAGCCTTGAGGTGATTGCGAGTCGACAGAGTACCGGGGTGGTCAGGACCCAAAGTTCGCTCGGAGTCAACGAGGACGGCCTCGAACAGCAGGATTGCCTCGCTGATTTTTCCCGCCTTCCGGTAGGCAGCGGCGAGGTTATGGCGGGTGATCAGGGTGTCGGGGTGGTCGTCGCCGAGGACTCGCTGCTCGTCGGTGAGCACCTGCTCGTACAGCTCGATCGCTTCGTCGACCCGACCCGCCGCGTGGTAGGCGTTGGCGAGTTTGTTGCGGGAGCTCAGGTGGTCGGGGTGGTCGGGGCCGAGGATCCGCTCCTGGTCGGCAACAACCTGCTCCCGCAATAGAATCGCCTCGCCGAACCGCCCCTCCGAATCGTAGGCGCTGGCGAGGTTGTTGCGGGAGTTCAGGGTGCGGGGGTGGTCGGGGCCGAGGATCCGCTCCCGGTCGGCAAGGGCCTGTTCCAGCAAGGGCACCGCCTCGCCAACTCCCAGCACCTCCTCGTAGGCAGTGGCGAGGTTGTGGCGGGTGGTCAGGGTGTCGGGGTGGTCGTCGCCGAGGACTCGCCGCTGGTCGGTGAGCACCTGCTCGTACAGCTCGATCGCCTCCTCGACTCGCCTCCCCTGCTGGTAGGCGGTGGCGAGGTTGTGACGGGTGAGCAGGGTCTGGGGATGGCCGGTGCCCAGGATCCGCTCCCGGTCAGTGAGGGTGTGCTCGTACAGCTCGATCGCCTCAGCGGTCCGGTCTGCCGACCAATAGGCGCCAGCGAGTTTGTGGCGGGAGGTCAGGGTGTGGGGGTGGTCGACGCCAAAGGTCCGCTCGGAGTCGGTGAGAGTGGCCTCGTAGAGCGGAATTGCTTCAGTGGTCTGACCGGCTTCTCGGTAGGCGTCGGCGACGTCGTCGCGAGCGATCAAGGTTTCGGAGTGGTCTCTGCCCATGACCGATTCGTAGTAGCTGAGGGTGCGGTGGGCCAGAACAGCAGCGTGTGACAAGTCCATGGCCTCGGTCAGCTGGCGTGTCGCCCAGACGAGGGCGGTCAGCATCCGGATCTGTAGCCGCTGTCGGCGAAGCGGTATCCATCGTCGGCGACTAGCCGGGGTGAACGCGATCAGGTTCGCATCGCAGATTGCCTCGATCTGATTCACCAGGTGCGCGCCCGGTGCTCGTTGCGCCCATCCTTCGGCCGGGTCGAAAAGGCGCGGTTCGATCACATCGAGCGCGTGCCGAACAAGGGCGTCGGTACCGCCATGCGCTCGGGCCCGTTCGAGCAGTACACGAGCGGTGAGCCGATGGGCGAGCAGCGTTTCCCCGGTGGTGGACCAGGTCAGCAGCGAGCGGCGCACGCAATACTCGATCGCATCGTCGACGTGCTCGTTCAGCTTCGAGTTTCGGTGCACGAGCAGACCGCGGTCGACACCGGAAGCCGCCAGGACCGCGAACAACCCGAGCAGCCAGGTGACCGCTTCGGCCCGCCTGGGGTTACCGGTGGGTGCTTCGGCTGCCTCGATCGCGAGCAGCAGGGCTCGGTCCACGCTCCAGCGGTACTCCTGGCCTTCCCGGTGCCGCAGTGCCCGCGGGAGCGGCTGCTCGCGTAGCCGCAGCAGGTATACCGGGTAGGTGAGCCCGGGCCCGCTCGGGGGACGGATAGCAGCGGCCGCGGTGGCCAGCGCCAGCGGCAGATACCCGAGCTCCTCGGCCAGAGTCGCCTCGCCGAGCGGGTCGTCGATGATGCCGGTGGCCTCGCGCAGGAACATGTGGGCCTGGTCGGGGGTGTAGCCGGTACCGGCATCCACGACGAGCGGAGTCAGCGCGGTCAACGCATGATCAGTCGTGGTGATCACTACGCGGGTGCCGCCGTGGACCGGGAGCAGCTCTCGCAATAGCTCGGCGTTCTCGGCGTTGTCGAGCACCAGCAGATGCCGGTCAGTGCTGGAGCCGAGGTGATCGCGGAGCAGCCGGGCCGATGCCCGAGGGGCGCCGTCGGTCGCGGCGACACGTAGCCGGTCGGCGATCTCGGCTAGCCCGGTATAGAGGGTTTCGGGGGTTTCGGCGTTGACCCAGGCCACCAGCCCCTCCCGCCTCGCCAGGATCCGGCGGGCATATGCTGCGGCCAGGTGGGTCTTGCCCGCCCCACGCATCCCGGTCACGACCACCGCGACCCGCTGCCCGCCCAGGCCCGCCTCCAACTCATCGACCTGCGCTCGCTCCACGAAGTGATCCGGCTCTTGCGGGACCAGCCCCAGGACTCCCACCCCGGAGCCCGCCAGCGAGGAACGCTCCGCGCCCGCATGCACCCCGGGGCCGTAGTTGTTGGTGATCTCGACGTTGCCCCCCGCCGACACCCTGTGCAGAGACACCGCTGATCCCGGACCGGCGGGCCTACGCCAACTGCTCACGGGTGTGAGGCATCACCGCGACCGGCCTCGATGTCCTCGAAGGACATGTCCCCCTTGGACCGGACCCTGCGCGCGCGCACGCCCACCCCGGGCGCGCGGATCTTCTCGAAGCCCATCCGCCCACCGGATTTCACGTTCCGCAGATCTACACCCGCGACCGGCTCGACAGCGCCGGCCGCCGGAGCGGCGAACTGCAACCACAACGACGCGCCGAACGCCGCGACGGTCAACACCGCCACCGCCATCCACACCCACACCGCGCCGCCGCCGGTCGCGTAGTTCACCGCCACCGCCAGCCCCGTCGTCACCAGAGCGGTTGCCGCGGTGGGCACCGCCACCTTACGTACCGCCTGCCACGAAACCGCCACACCAGACCCCCCACTTCGGAACCGACAAGTACACCAATCCTCACAGCACCACGCCCAGGAAAGCCAGCGCAACCAGAACGTCGATCACCGACCCCTGATTGCTACACCTGATGCAGCACAAGCCCTCTCACATTCCGGTCGGTCGCTCAGAACAAGCACCCGGCCACCGTTCCTCACTGATCCCGCGAGCGTTCGTAAAACGAACGATTTCTGAACGACCCAGGGAGAATCTTCCCGGCCCGACGGAGCACGCCGAGCCTGGTTCATCGAGAAGCCTGCCGCTCCCGCGCGATCGCGAGTTTGTCACGGAAGGCCTCCGTATGGGGGTGGTTGGTGCCGAGGACCCGCTCCGAGTCGGTGAGGGTGGCCTCGTAGAGCGGGATCGCCTCGGCGGTCCGACCCACCGCGTCATAGGCGACGGCGAGGTTGTTGCGGGAGAGCAGAGTGTCGGGGTGGTCGTCGTCGAGGACCCGGCGGCGGTCGGCGAGGGTGGCCTCGTAGAGCGGGATCGCCTCGGTGGTCCGACCCGCCGTGTCATAGGCGGCGGCGAGGTTGTTGCGGGAGATCAGAGTGTCAGGGTGGTCGGTGCCGAGGACCCGCTCGAAGTCGGTGAGGGCCTTGCGGAGGTGATCGAGGGCGTTGGTGTGCAGGCCTTGGTCGGACAGGAACTGTCCGGCGCGGTTGCGGATCGATGCGATGCGGACGGTGGTGTCGTGGTTTGCGCCGGAGGGGGTGTGGCTGGTGAGGGCTTCGATGTGGGGGAGCAGGGTCCGCCAGCTCGGCCAGGTGCGCGGGTCTGTGTAGTCCGGCAGGTTCGCATCCAGGTGGAGACAGGCGCGGGTGTGGGCAAGCTCGATCGTCTCGGCGCTCCGGTGTGGATCGGTGGGGTCGGGGGTGCGGGAGACAGCTTGCACGAGCCGGTGAATCGATACCGTGTGCGTGCTCGGGTCGAGGGTGATCATGCTGTAGGCCGCCAACGCCCCGAGGGCGGCATCGGTACCGGCCTGGTCGGTCTCGTCGGGACCGCGGCAGAGCGAGAGCGGAATGGCGTCGGGGGCGTACCAGGCCAGAGTGGCCAACAACTCCACCGCGGCGGGTTCGGTCTCAGCGATCCGGTCCAGGGTCACCCGCCAGATCCGGGCGATCGTTCGGTGCGGGTCGGCGCCGGCGGCGGCCCGGTCGAGGTTCTCGGTGAGCAGGCGCAGGTAGGCGGCCGGGGTGGTGAACCGCTGGTGCGCCAGGTAGGCGCCGGCCTGCTCGATGGCCAGCGGCAGGTAGCCCAGCGCGGCGCACAACTCGGGTACCCCGTCCAGATCCCGTGGCCCGGTCGCGGTGGCGAGCCCGGTCAGCAGCTGCTCGGCCTCGCCCGGGAGCAGCACGTCGAGGCAGATCACGGTCGCTTCGGCCTGCCACGGCACCGCCAACCGGCCCGTGATCAGCACCCGCCCCCCGCGAGCTCGCGCCCGGACCTTGGCAATGTCAGCGGGGTGCTCGACGTTGTCGAGGATCAGCAACCACCCGGTGTGGCTGGCCAGCCACTGCAGACCACGCTCAGCGAGCTCTTCGACCGGCAGCGCTTCGGCCAGAGCGGGCTGCAGCCGGGTCGCGAACGCGGCCAAGCCCTGCTCGACCGCGGTGAGGGAGTCGGCGCGGATCCAGATGATCGGTGCGCACCCGTGCTCGCGAGTGCCGGCCCAGTAGGCGGCCAGGCTGGACTTGCCGACCCCGCCCAACCCGTGCACCGCGGCCACCACCACCGGGCCGCCGCCGCTGACCGCGGCATCGAGGCGGGCCAGCTCGGCTTCGCGGCCGACGAACCCGTCCGGCCACGGCTCCAGGTTGTCGATCCCCAACGGTGCTTCGACCTCGGCGATCGGCCGAAAAGCCTCCGCCGGCAGATTCACCACCCGGGTGTTGACCCCGAGATCGCCGCCGACCTCAACATCGTTGATCGAGACCGTCGTGCGCGCGGCAGGCGCGGACTGGGGTGCCGCCGCGCTCAGCGAGGGTGCGGCGGCTCCGAACTCACCTGCACATCGGTCACCGAGAAATCCCCCGCAGCCTTCACATCCCGGGCGACGACGCCACTGGCACCAGCAGCACGGATACCGCGGACCTCGACCCGGCCGGCCTCCACCCGCTCCAGCCGCACCCCCACCACCTCAGCAGCCTTCGGGGAATGCTGGGCGATCACCTCCAGCAACACCTGCACCGCAGCCGCAAGCTCACTGTCAGCGCGCGCACCGGCGGCTTCGAGCTCCCCGGCCAGCACCACCTGCCGAGCCGGCACCTGCGGGCGCGCCTCCACGACCTCCACATCCACCGCCGAATACCGGCGCCCCAGCAGCTCCTTCACCTTCCGATAGGCATCGCCTACCGCCACCTTCGCGGTCTCGCTCACCCCCGCCGCCAGCCCGGCCGATACCGCCGACGCCGCAGCCATCGCCGCCGCCATGACCTCCGGACCCACCCGAACCACCCCATCTCCCGCAACGACCCGGCACGGAACGCCGGACGGTGAACCCGCACAAGGTAGCCGAAACTCCGGCCTCGCACCGTCGTTCGACCGATCGACACTCCTCAAGCCAGCAGATGCCGCGCGTTCGTAAATCGACCGTTTTCCGAACACATACGTCGCTTCGGCGGGCAGGTGAAGGGAACTGCGGCGTAAGAATTAGAGCCTGTCATTCCGGTCATGAGAGAACCGCGATTGCGTGGATGCGGGTTACTGACATCCTTGATGATGTGATTGTCAGGTGTGACTTCCTGGCAATCGGTTTCGACAGCGAGGGGACAGTATGGGTGCGGGTTCTGGCCCTCCGGTGCGGGTGATCGCGCCCGCAGTGGCGGGGGCGTTGGTCAGTACCGGGTTGGCAGTGGTGGTGAATCTGGCCACCGGGGGCGGGCCATGGTGGCTGTGGGTCGCGGTCGTGGTGTTGACCGCGGCTGGGTGCGGCGCCTCGCTGTGGCTGTATCAACGGCAATCCGGTCCGTCCGCCGGGCCCTCCGTCGCCGCGTCCGGCGCGGGAAGCGTGGCCGCGCACGGCACGGTCGGCAACATCAACACCAGTGGCGCCGGTGCTGCTGGTGTGTCGCCACCAGCACCAGGTGGGCATGAGCCGGTCGTTGCGCCTGCACCGGGCGCGGTGACGGCCTCGGGTGCGGGGTCGGTCGCGCTCAGCGGCAATGCCGGCGATATCTCCACCGGGCACCAAATCGGGCAGCCACCGACGTGAAGTGGTTCGGGTCCAAGCGTGAGCTGGCCGCGACCTCATCGACATCGCCGGTCGCGGGTCCGGTGACGGCGTCGGGTGTGGGATCGGTCGCGGTCAATGCAGCCGGTGGTCACGTCGGGGCGATCCAGACCGGCGCGAACTCGGTGATCGTGAACATGCCGCCGGAGACGTTGCGGCCGGCCGCGCAGGTCGACGCCCCACCCGGGATCGACAACCTGCCGGTGGTGCCGGGCCGGTTCGTGGGCCGCGAACACGAACTCGACCGCCTTGACACCCTCTTGTCCAGCGATGCGGGGCAGGTGGTGGTGTCGGCCGTGCACGGGCTCGGCGGGATCGGCAAGAGCTCCCTGGTCGCCTATTGGGCCGCGACCCGCCCCCATGGGCACTCTCCGATCCTATGGATCACCGCCGATACCGCCCCGGCTCTCGAGCAGGGTCTGGCAAAGTTCGCGGCCGCGCTGCAATCCGGGCTCGCGCGAGATCTGTCTGTAGAGGACCTGACCGAGCGGGCGCTGCAGTGGCTGGCCTCCCACACCGGTTGGCTGCTGATCCTCGACAACGTCAACGACCCCAGAGACATCACCGCCGTCCTTGCCCGCGCCCTCACTGGACGTGTAATCGTGACCAGCCGCCTGGCGACCGGCTGGGCACCTGGCGCGAGCACGCTGCGCGTGGACGTCCTCGAACCGGAGGAGTCGCTGCGGCTGCTGATCGGGATCATCACCGCTGACGGGTCCCGCAACTGCGACGGGGGCACGGAGTTGTGCCAAGAGTTGGGACACCTGCCGCTGGCGGTGGAGCAGGCCGGTGCGTATCTGGCGCAGAACCGGTTCATCACCCCGCGGGAATATCTCCACATGTTTGCCCAGTACCCAACACAGATGTACGAGCAGGGTTCAGTCGGTATCGGCCCGCAGCGCACCATCGCCCGGATCTGGCGTATCACCCTGGACCAAGTCGCCACCACTACACCCGCAGCCGCGGACCTGTTGCACAGTCTGGCCTGGTATGCGCCCGACGACATCCCATTGTCGCTGTGCCAAGGACTGGCCGACCCGCTCACGCTCGGCGCCGCGCTCGGCACCCTGGCCGCCTACGGCCTCATCACTCCTGACCCCGACAGCGGCACCCTCTCGATCCACCGACTGGTCCAGGCCGTGAACCGCAGCTCCGATCCCACTGACCCGCACCGCACATCCGAAGCGATCGAACGCGCCCGCACCCGCGCCACCACCACCCTGCGAGCGGCCCTGCCTGACCGGCAGGACCCCTTTACCTGGCCGGTCTGGCGGGCGCTACTCCCCCACATCGACGCCTTCGCCACCCACACCGGTCCCGACATCACCAGCACCGAAATCCTCAACCTCACCGCGTTGTTCCTCAACGACCAAGGTGTATCCGGCCGCGCCATCGCCCTGCACGAGCGCACCCTCGCCGACTCCGAGAGGATCCTTGGTGTTGATCACCCCGAGACCCTGAGTTCGCGCAACGACCTCGCCAACGCCTACCAGACGGTAGGTCGGGATGAGGAGGCCGTCGCCCTGCACGAGCGGACCCTCGCCGACCGAGAGCGAGTCCTCGGTGTTGATCACCCCGAGACCCTGATCTCGCGCAACGACCTCGCCAACGCCTACCAGACGGTAGGTCGGGATGAGGAGGCCGTCGCCCTGCACGAGCGGACCCTCGCCGACTCCGAGCGGGTCCTCGGTGATGATCATCCAGCCACCCTGAGTTCGCGCAACAACTTCGCCAACGCATACCGGGTGGTGGGTCGAGTCGGTGAGGCGATCGCCCTGCACGAACGGACCCTCGCCGACCGAGAACGGATCCTCGGTGTTGACCACCCCGACACTCTGACCTCGCGCAACAATCTCGCCAACGCCTACCAGACGGTAGGTCGGGATGAGGAGGCCGTCGCCCTGCACGAGCGGACCCTCGCCGACCGAGAGCGAGTCCTCGGTGTTGACCACCCCGAGACCCTGGGCTCGCGCAACAATCTCGCCAACGCCTACCAGACGGTAGGTCGGGATGAGGAGGCCGTCGCCCTGCACGAGCGGACCCTCGCCGACTCCGAGCGGGTCCTCGGTGATGATCATCCAGCCACCCTGAGTTCGCGCAACAACTTCGCCAACGCATACCGGGTGGTGGGTCGAGTCGGTGAGGCGATCGCCCTGCACGAACGGACCCTCGCCGACCGAGAACGGATCCTCGGTGTTGACCACCCCGACACTCTGACCTCGCGCAACAATCTCGCCAACGCCTACCAGACGGTAGGTCGGGATGAGGAGGCCGTCGCCCTGCACGAGCGGACCCTCGCCGACCGAGAGCGAGTCCTCAGTGTTGATCACCCCGACACTCTGACCTCACGCAACAATCTCGCCAACACCTACCAGACGGTGGGTCGGAACAGTGAGGCCGTCGCCCTACACGAGCGCACCCTCGCCGACTCCGAACGAGTCCGCGGCGATGATCACCCCGAGACACTGACCTCGCGCAACAATCTCGCCAACGCCTACCGGACGGTGGGTCGAGTCAGTGAGGCGATCGCCCTGCACGAGCGCAGTCTCGCCGACCGAGAACAGGTCCTCGGTGATGATCACCCCGAGACCCTACGCTCGCGCAACGACCTCGCCAACGCCTACCAGACGGTAGGTCGGGACGGGGAGGCTGTCGCCCTGCACGAGCGGACCCTCGCCGACCGAGAGCGGGTCCTTGGTGTTGATCACCCCGCCACCCTGCGCTCGCGCAATAATCTCGCCAACGCCTACCAGACGGTGGGTCGAGTCAGTGAGGCGATCGCCCTGCACGAGCGCACCCTCGCCGACTCCGAACGGGTCCGCGGTGCTGACGACTCTCGTACCGTCACCTTTCGTGACGACCTCGCGCGGGCGCGGAGATCCGAAGCCGAAAAGTATTGAAGGGTGCGCAGATCTGGGTTATCGGAGGTCAGGATGCTCGATTCGCCCCCGCATGGCGGTGCAGCGGCGGCAGCGGAGCTGGCCGTGCGGGCCCAGGAGACCTGGGCCGAGATGAACCGGCTCGTGCGCGAGTTCATCCCGGCGGCCACCGAGCGGGGCCTGCCCCTGCGCGGGCTGGTCCGCAAGCGCTGGCGGCTGCCGATGCGTGGCTGGCGCATCGATCCGGAGATGGCGCTCTACATCGCCCCGGACGGAGACTGGGAGTACTTCTACGTCTACGACGGCCGCCGCCACGCCCTGGCCTCCACCGCGGCCGACCCCGACCGGTGCGACCCGACCCCATACTACCTCGCCGAGTTCCGCAAACTGCTCGCACACGAACTGCGCTAGCTACTCGGTCGACCGAGGGAGCAGACCGAAGGGACGGAACCAGTGATTCCCATCTTCGTCGGCGAACCGGATGTCGGCCTGCAGTTGTCCCTCACCGTCAGTGAAGAACAGCACCGGGGCAGCTTCATTCGCCGGCAGCACAGCCGGGAAGGAATCGGCCATCATCGCCTGCATTTGATTCAGCCGCGGCGCAGCCATCGACCCCATTTGCGGTGCCATCATGCTTGCATAATTCGGCAGGGATTCCAGCGCCCCACGCGGCAGCATGAATGCTCCAGGCATCATTCCCGCCTGGCTCGCGGCTGCTCCGAGGGCACCCGGCAGCAGCTGCGTCACGAGCTTCCCGAACAGGTCCGCGATCGACATCCGTTCCTTCGCGGGCACACATTCGGCCGCGGTCCGGTTACCGAGTGCGTCGACCATGTAGACATCCACAATTAGATCGGTGATCGGGCCGTTGGTGCCGTTGTGCACCTTGACGGTCCACAGATTCTCGCTGATCGGGACCGCCTCCACCGAGGTGGTGACCGCACGGACCCGACCAGCGTTGCTTCCCGAGGAGTGCTCTCCGAGGTGGATGTTGAAATCTCGACCGATATTCGTTCCGCTGGTATTTGCGGTGAGCGCGGCGGCGGGTATCCCAATTGCCGTCGCGCCTAATGAGGGTGGGGCGGCTCCTGGATCGCCCGTACCCCGCTGATCTTCATGGATCCGCCAGTGGCGACATCGGTGGCCTGCACACCGATACCACCCTGCACAGCCACATCGGTAACTTCGATGTCGCCATCCGCCTCGACACGATTCAGCTGAACGCCAACAATTTCCGCGGCTTGAGGGGCCTGATCGGCGATCAGGCGAAGCAACTCCTGCGCGGCCGACACCAGCTCGGTGTCCTCGCCAGCACCGACCTTGATGAGCTGTTTGGCCAATAGCTGGCGTCGTAACGGCTCCTCCGGCTCGGCGGCCACACTCACCACATCGGCTTCGATGACCTCGTAACGGTTGGAGATGATCCTTCGCACACCGTTGTACGAGTCGACGATCGTTTGCTTGACCAGATCCCCTACCCCTGCCGCCGCGCCAGTCGCTACTGCTGCGACGATCAGCGTCACCGGATCCATCTACGGACCTCCTGAACGAAAGCTCATGTGAGTGGTTCTCGTTAGTCAGGGCAAATCCCTGGCAGCGATGAACCTTACGTGAGCCCACCGACATCATCGAAGCGGCCAGGATCCGGACAGGGACTGAGTACCTCTACGTCTACGACAGCCGCCGCCACCAACTCGCCTCCACCGCGCGGCCAGCCCCGACCGGTGCGACCCAACCCCGTACTACCTTGCCGAGTTTCGCAAACTGCTCGCACACGAACTGCGGTGACGTAGGGGGAGTTCGTTCGCCGTTGCCGGGTCGTGCCCGAGTGCGGCTTCGAGCTCGGCGATCGCGGTATCGGCCCCGATGACCCGGGAGGCACTCCCAACCTCACCGGAGCCGAACCGGCTCGCCAGGTGCTACTACCCTTCCGTGCGCTCGATCGACTTCACCTGAAAGGTCGGGACCGCATAGACCCTGGTCCCCCGCCCGGTTGCACTGCTCTTGAAGACGACGAGCGACCCCTCCTCGTGGAAGTGGTGCGCCTCGACAGTCTTCGAGCCACCGGCGACGGTGCTGATCACAAACTCGGCCATGCCCATCCTCCATGTCGAACGAACAAATCCGGACAAAGCTACGCCCCCGGACCGACATTCTCCGAATTTTTTCGCCCCACCGACACCGAGCGCCCCGGGCCTAACGACCTCGTGCATGGTTGGCGTCGTGGGCTGAGATGATCTTGGTGTGGGTCGTGGGCCGTGTTGTCGCGGCGGCGGGTGACAGGGTTGCCGGTGGAGGTACTAGCCAGGCTGGCGGCCGAGATGGAGCCGGTATGCGAGCACGTCAGGAAGCCCGGCAGATTGCGCGAGTCCGGGCCCCGGGTGCGGGTGCCCGGTATCGGCTGGTCTTCCTCGATCGTCTACTGGTTACGCTGGTCTACCTGCGCCATGGCGTCACCCACGACGTGCTCGCGGCGGTCCAGTCGATCAAGGTTTGGTCGCTGCGATCGGCCAACCGGACACATTTCACTGCTGTGGGGGTGGGTTGGGGTCGTCCAGTGTCGCGAGATAGGCGGATGCGGCTGCGGCTTCGGGTGCAACGAGGCGCCGGTAGATTTCGACCGCTTCCCGCAGCTCGACCACGGCCGCGTCCGGTGCGCCAAGGGCCACCCTGCAGCGGGCGGCTCCTTCCAGCGCACGCGCCTGCTCACGTTGGCTGTTGATCGCCCGCGCCACCTCGACTGCCTCGGTGAATCTGTCCAACGCCTGCCCCGGTTGGTCGGTTTCCAGTAGCAGCGTCCCGATCGAGGTCAGCACCTCGGCTTCGCCGAGTCTGTTGCCGATCTCCCGGTGCAGAGTCAGTGCCTGCTGGTACAGGTCGGTGGCCTCGGCGTAGTCCCCGGTCCACTTACGCACGTTGCCGAGGTTGGTGAGGGTGTTGGCTTCGCCGAGTCTGTTGCCGAGATCCCGGTGCAGAGTCAGTGCCTGCCGCTGGAGGTCGGTGGCCTGGCCGTAGTCCCCGATGTTCTCGCGCACGATGCCGAGGTTGCCGAGGGTGTTGGCTTCGCCGAGTCGGTATCCGATCTCCCGGAACAGGGTCAGTGCCTGCTGCTGGAGGTCGGTGGCCTCGGCGTAGTCCCCGGTCCAGTTGCACACGTTGCCGAGGTTGCCGAGGGTGTTGGCTTCGCCGAGTCGGTATCCGATCTCCCGGTTCAGGGTCAGTGCCTGCTGGTGGAGGTCGGTGGCCTCGGCGTAGTCCCCGGTATACATATGCACGATGCCAAGGTTGGTGAGGGTGCTGGCTTCGCCGAGTCTGTTGCCGATCTCCCGGTACAAGGCCTGCGCCTGCTGCTGGAGATCGGTGGCCGCGGCATAGTCCCCGGTCTTCTCACGCACGATGCCGAGGTTGCCGAGGGTGTTGGCTTCGCCGAGTCTGTTGCCGATCTCCCGGTACAAGGCCTGCGCCTGCTGCTGGAGATCGGTGGCCGCGGCATAGTCCCCCGTCCTCTCGCGCACGACGCCGAGATCGGTAAGGGTGTTCGCTTCGCCGAGTCGGTCGGTGATCCGGCGGGCGGTGGTGAGGGCCTGGCCGTAGAGTTCGGCGGCCAGAGTCCAGGGGCCGTCGCGATCGAGCAGACCGGACAGCGAGTTGGTGAGTGCGACCGTATGCGGCGCGACGGCGGTGGTGGAGTGGGCGAAGCAGGCCAGCAGGTTCGCGCGCTCGACCCGCAGCCACGCCAACGCCGCCACCTCGCCCTCGAAATCCCGGACCGATCCGCGGGGCGGGGTGTCGGCGATGGGTGTGGACCGGCGGGCGACCCGCCGGTTGGCGGCGGTCGCGGTAGCTTGGTAGTAATCGAACAGCCGATCGACAGCTACTGTGTTGCCTACGGGCTCGGGCGGATCGGTGCGGGCCAGATTGCGGGCGTACTCGCCCACGAGGTCGTGCAACCGGTAGCGACCGGGTCGGGTTTCCTCGACGAGGTGGTCGGTGTAAAGGGCGTCGAGTTCGGTCAGTGCGGTGTCGGTGGTGATGCCGGCCAGCGCGGCAGTGGCGTCGGTGTCGATGTCGGGGCCGGGATGCAAGCCCAGGTATCGCAGAAGGCGAGCTCGGCGCTGGGGCAGGTCGTGGTAGGACATGTCGAAGGCGGCGCGGACTTCGCGGTGCCCGCCGTGCAGGTGGGTCAGCCGGTCGCGGGTGGCGGCGAAGTCGGTGGCCAGCCCGGTGACCGTCCAGGTGGGGTGATGGGCCAGGCGCCCGGCCAGCAGCACGATCGCCAGGGGCAGGTACCCGCACAACCGGACGATCTCGGCGACCGCGCCGAGATCGGGCCCAGTAAGTTCGCGGTGGGCCAGGGTGGTGAACAGGGTGGCGGCAGTGTCGGGGTCGAGCACGTCCAGCGGCAGCGGGACCGCGTCATCGAGCGCGACCAGACGCCGTCGGCTGGTGACCAGCGTCAGGCACTCGGCTCCACTGGGCAGCAGTGGCGTGATCTGCGCGTGATCGGCGGCGTCGTCGAGGATCACCAGGACTTTCCTGTCGGCGAGCCGGTCGCGCCACAGATCACGGCGCCCGACCAGGCTGTCGGGAATGTTGCGGGGGTCGATGCCCAGCTCGATCAGCAACCCGGCCAACACCTCCGAGGGATCCGCCGCCGGTTGGCCGGGGGTGTGGGCGTGCAGTTCGACCATGTAGCGGCCGTCGGGGAACCGGTCGGCCAGCAGGTGCGCAGCGTGCAGGGCCAGCGTTGTCTTCCCGACCCCGGGCATGCCGTCGATCGCGCGGATCGACACCACCCGACCCAGCCCCGCCGTGGCGGCGTCCAGGATCTGCCGTAACTCGCGGTCACGGCCCAGGAATGCCCGCGGATCGGCGGGAAGACCGAATGCGATCCGCGGCCGCGGCGGTGCGGGCGCTTCCTGGGTGACTTGAATATTCTGGTCACGACCGATGGAGGCGTTCGATATCGAAACTGCGGGCGCCGATCGAGTGGGAGGTGGCGCGGTGCCAGCAGGGTTCAGGACCGCGCCATGGGAGGGTCCGGCGGCTCCTGGGCACCAGCGCGGACACCGGCGATCTTCATCGACCCGGTCACGGTGGCGTTGTCGATGTCCACACCGCTGCCAGTGGAGGCGACGTCGGTGACCTCGAGCTCCCCGGCGCGTACTTCCCTCAGCCGTACCCCGATGATCTGCGCGACTTGCGGGGCGTGCTGATGCACCACCACCAGCAACTGCCAGGCCGCAGCCGCCAGCTCCTCGTCGGCACCCGCCTCGGCTTGCTGTAGGTCCTCGACCAGCACCGCGCGGCGCGCCAGTGACCCCGGATCTCGTTCCACCGACCCGACATCCACCGACTCGTGCCGGACGGCGAGCAGTTTCTTCACCGCCGCATACGCGTCAGCGACCGCTTTCTTGGTCGTGTCCGTCAACCCCGCAGCCGCTCCGGCCGCGATCGCCGCGGCCACCATCGACACCGGCTCCACCCCACCGACCCCCTCCATCGAAACAATCGCGCCCTCGGCGCGCGCGCCCCCGCACTCGAGGTGGCCCCGTCATCCTAGAACCTCCCAAACCCCTACCGGCATCGAACAAACTACATACAAATCCCTCCAGCAAACGGCACCTCTCCTGGAGGAGATTGCCGAACTGACGTGGTCGAGCACGACTTCGTGGGGTCGTGCGATGCGCGAGATTCGAGCCCGCTCCATCTGACAGAGCACAGGTGTCTATGTCTTGAAACCTTCCGGTCGGCAAGCCGAAATCCTCTTCGGCCGCCACTGACATCTCTCGTGTCGCCTGCTACTGACACGAGTGTCACATCCCCAGTTCAGCGCACTGACATTCTAGTGTCGTGCGATTTTCCACTGAGTGTCGGTGGCCTTTTCCCCATTTCGCTGTCAGTGACCGCGGGCCTGGTCCGCCGGGATAGTTACCACCGGCGTCGGCGCCAGGACCGGCTCGGCATGTTGCCCCCGATCGAGTACGAAGCAATCATGACCCCGGCAGCCCGACAGGCTACCTAACCACCGTCACCTACCCGTGCAGCAGCCTCGGTGGAATGGACCTTGCGATCGGGCGAGGAAGTCGAGACCGTCGTCGCGATGCTGCTGTGCCGGCAGAACCCGGATGCGGTGCGGTTACGCCCCGGCCAAGGCGACAGGGGTGTCGACCTGTTTCTGGCCGCTCCGGACGGTGCCACAGCCGAGCGCGAGGTATACCAGGTAAAGAAGTTCGCCGATAAACTCACCAGCAGCCGCAAACGCCAGATCACACGATCGTTCGAGCGCGTCCAGCAGACCAGCGCTGCCGAGGGCTGGAAAATCACCGCCTGGAACCTGGTGTGCCCGCTGCTGCCGACTCCCAGCGATTTCGCCTGGTTTCAGGCAATGACATCCGAGGCTGGATTCGCCTGCCACTGGCACGGACTCGATCACCTGAACAATCTCGCGAGTCGCTTCCCCGAGGTCATCGACTACTACCTCCACGATGGCCGCGACCGGCTCGCGGCAGCGCTGGAGCCTCTGGCCGCGATCATCGCCCGTCGCGACCGTCTCGATCTCGGACAGCCCTTGACAGTGCTCGACCTGCACACCGATCTCGCAGCCATCTACAAAGCCGTCAACGCCCACCGCCCGCACTACCGGTACAGCATCGAGATGAGCCATATCCCGCCGGACGAACCCCCGGCAACCCCCGGCCTGGTCGTGATCAGCGCGATGATGGTCGAGTCGGTATGGCTGATCACCAAGATCTTCGCCCGCGCACGCGAGAGCCTGAACGAGCGGCCGATCCCGATCGAGCTGCGATTCAACGTCCCCGACGACCGGCCCGACCTCCGCGACCGGCTGACCCGGTTCATCGACTACGGCGCACGGCTGAAACTGCCCGCCGGCACCGTCGACGCAACCTTCGACCTACCCGGCGGGCTCGGCGGCACCTACCAAGGAGGCAGCGTTCGGATCCCCGGAGTGACGATGCGGGCTACCGAGGGCGACATCGCCGACGTCGACGAGGAGATCAGAGTCGGAGTACTCGGCGCCGACGACCATGTACTCGCTGAGGTCCTCTTCACCCGCCGCGAGGCGACCGACGGCGTCGCCGGGCACCGCACCGTCTGGTGCGATCCCTCCAACACCGTCACCCTCGAACTGCTGCAGCAGGGCACACGACTGGCGTCGATCGACATGAACAAGAATCTCCAGGTCAACGGACGCCGCCCCGGCGACCTCGCCGCAACGCTCCAACTCTGTGCCAGCATGCGCGCCCCAGCTCTACCTGGCCCCCGGCTACAGGCCGCGCACGATCGCACCGGTCGCGGCCATCAACGGCGAACCGGACCGCGAAATCACCGCCATGGCCCGCACCGCCAACGCCCTGAACATCGTCCAACCCCACCTCCCCCACCGGCTGCTCATGCCAGCAGGACTCACCGCCGACCAAGCACGGCGCCTCGACTGGGCCGCCCGACTGCTCGAAGGCCAGCCAATCCGCGGAACCTGGCCCACGAGCCAGATCACGGTCAACCTCCACGAGGGCGAGCCACGCCTGGCACCCGACCAGACCTACCACTTCTGCCTGATCCGCGACCTCGACATCGAACTCGGCGACCACAGCGTCCACGCCTGCCAATACGCGGGCGTGATCGACGGCGTCGTCAAATCCATCGACGACCACGAGGTTCGTATCCGCCTGCTCGACACCCGCACCACCATCTTCCGATTCACCGGCGACAACGTCACCGACGGCACCGTGCTGAGCCGAGCACTCACCCACCCCAGGCAAACACAGTCCACGCCCGAAGAAGCCGAATAGGGATCTCCACGGCACCGACGATCGACCGCTGATGGCCGTACACGGCACCGACGGCGGCGGTGATCCCCGTCTCGGCAAGTTCGGCGAGACGCGCCACGTGCTGATGAACAGTCAGGGCTGACCCGTGCCCACACGCGTTGGTGATGGAGCGGCTGAAGCCGGAACGTCGCTGATGTGAGATCGCGAGTTGTCCTCTGTTCGATGGATTCCCGGTGCATGCCCGGCTCGATACGGTGACTTCCATGCGGCACCGAATCGTGTGGTCACAGGCTTGGACGATCGCGGTATGCGGTGCCCTGCTGGTAACGGGTTGCGGAGCGGATTCCGGGCCGTCGGCTGCTGATGTCATCGCCTTCATGGAAGTGCGCAGCGAAGACGAGGTCCGCATCGTTCAGCAGCCGCTCGACGCGGCGGACCCGGAGGAGCTTTCTACCCCGAAAGGGTTCCGGTCGATCACCCCGGCCTTCTCGTCGAGCGGCGCCGAGGTAGCCTTCATCGCGGTGCCTGCTGGGACGGATTCGATGGCGGACAACATCGTGTACGTCATGAAGACCGATGGATCCGATCCGGTGGCGATCGCCCGTCCGCGCGACCCGGCATTCGAGATCGCCGACGATTCCCGCCGCCTGTCTTTCCCGGTCTTCTCCCCTGATGGCACCGAGGTGGCCTTCACAGTCTCGTCCATCGACCGCAGGGGCTCGGAGTACCACATCGTCGGGGTCGACGGTTCGAATCTTCGACGGCTCGCGGTGCTGTCCAACTCGGAGCAAGAGGCAGATCGGGTGGCCTTCTCCCCGGATGGTGCCACCGTCGTGTTCTCGCATCCGACCGATGGCAGACATTACGACCTCTACGCCGCCGATACGAAGGGCGGCAAGCCCGCGATGCTCCTCAGCACCGCGAGCGTCGAGCCCCTGATGCCCGCCCTCTCACCCGACGGCAGCACCATCATCTACAGCGTCCAGGACTACGAGCAGCAGAAGGCGTCCGACGGCGATCGGGACACCGCACTGTTCGCCGTCGACGCCGACGGCACCGATCCCCACCGGATCACCGACTGGGGCTCGACGGGCACCGCTGACCGCATTTTCGCGGCCTGGTCGCCGAACGGGAACCAGATCGCCTTCTCAGGCAGTTTCGAGGGGCAGCAAGCGCCCTCCGCGGTCTTCGTCATGGACGCCGACGGCACCGACCTACGTCGGCTCTCGCCCGAGCGCGCAGACGTCGAGTACGTGTTTCCGGCGTGGCGCTGACCCGTACCGGCCGAGTTGAGCCCAGCTTGCGTAGCCACGACCCGAGATGCCGCTGGAAGAGGTCGAGCAAGCGGCGCCGGTCGTGGCCGGGGGCGTGGAAGACCAGCGGTTCAGGCTGGTGGCGAGGTAGGGCTTGATCCGCTCGACGCCCTCGTCCAGGTCCCTGACCACGATCCCAGCGCTCGGCGATCTCCTCGATCGGCAGGGCGTCGGCGGCCTCCATCTCGATGGGGCCGGTGATGAAGCGCTTCTCGACACGATGGTTCGACGCCAAGTCGCCCGCACAGAAAGTAGCGACGGGCGACGCCGAGCCCCGCACGGGCCCACGTTCCGACACCCGTCCAGGGCGGACAGTGGGTCATGTCACTGTTCGGTTGTAGCGCCCCCCGCTGCGTGTCGAACGCTGTCAGCGGACCGCGACCGGTCGCCGCAGATCTCGCGACCGTCCGTAGGCATCCACGGTACGCATCGCGACCTCGACAGCAGGTGAAGGCGTCGGGAGCGGAGATCAGGCCGCCGGCATGGATCGCCTCGTTCCTGCTCTTCGCCAGCAACGCCAGGTCGGGATCGATGGTGTAGTCGGACCGATGCTTCTGCAGCCACCCGTACCGGATCGGCGACCGCACACTGCGCATCACGCTCCGTCCGGTTGCCCCCGGCACACCCGCACGCAAGCCCTCAGCATCCTTCCGAGGCATAGGGTCGCCCGACACTGGGTGGCCCGATGGAGCCGTCGGACGTGATCGGGAAGCAGATGTAGCGGCCGAGGCCCGGGGAGTTCTTCGGGCGCACGATGATGGCCGACGATCCCTGTCCACCGATATTGCCTTCCTCGATGGTGTGGTCGCGCTGGTATGCCTGGCGCACCTGGGCCGCGGTGGAGCCGTCGCCGACGTTGCGGTCGGTCACGGTGCCGCGTGGGGTCTCGATGCCGGTGACCCGTCCTGTGGTGGTGTTGATCCACACCGACAGATCCCAGATCGTGTCGGGCTTGTTCGACATCACTCGGCAGCGCCCGTAGTAGGTCACATCGCGGACCACCGGGGACAGTCGGGCCTTGGCTTCGTCGGCGGTCATCCCGAGTTCGATCGCACCGAACCCGTGGTCGGACACGACGGTGGTCTTCGTGGTCGCGGTGACGGTGAACGAGGCGCGATCCTGACCGGTGAGCGCGTTCCACAAACCACCGAGGCTAGCGAACAACGCCGAGACGACTCCGGTGACGGCGCCGAGGAATACCGCGCCGGCGACACCGCCGATCGAGCCGACGCAGTCGAGCGTTGCGCGACCGAGCGCCCCCGCGCGCGCGGCGAAGTCGGCCTCCGACACACCGTTCAACGTCTCGGCGACCGTCGCCAGGCAGATCAACTTGCCACTGTTGTCGATGAGGTCATCGACGAGCCCGAGTTTCACGCCGAACAGATCGGCGGCGGCCGAGATCTCGGCGAGCACGACGGAGACCAGGGACAGTCCTGCCTCGACCTGCATCTGCCCGTAGGCAGGAGGGGCGGAGGCTTCGAAGGGAAACGTCGTCGTATCTCCGGGTACCAGCACCGACGCGCCCTGCGCCTTCCCGATTTCGGCCTCGTAGAAGATTCCAGCCGCGACCGCGCCCGCCAGGTCCTTGCCGTGGACTTCGAAGGCACTCACCGCAGGGCTGGTCTTCACCAGCCACACCCACGGCGAGCTCGAATGCAGACCGACGGTGACCTTGCCGCCGCTCACGTCCACACACGGCCACGCCACATCCCGCTCCACCGGCGACACCGACAGCATCACCGACGCGGTCTCGGCCGGTTCGCCGAGACATTCCGGCTTCGCGGACCGCAACCCCATCGCGGCGGCGATCCCGTCCGCGAGGCCCTGCCGCACCGCGCCGACGTCGAGCCATCCCGGCCAGAACCCGGACAGATGGGTCGTGTTCGTATTCAGCGTCGCCGAAGCCCCGTCCCAGTGGGCGGGCAGCAGATCCAGTTCGCCGGTGGCGCTGCGCGCCAGCACTACCAGGGTCGCACCTTCGCGCAGCCGGTCCTCGACATTTCCGGCATCGAGTGAGAACTGCAGGTGGATGGGTGATTGCGGCTGCAGGTCACCACCCGCCAGACGCACATCGAAGGCGCTGCCGTCGAATGGCCGGAACATCGCGGTGCCGACCGGCGAGGACATCGACTCCTGCGCCACCGATACCTGCGTGCCGACCGGCGCGACCCCGGCACTTCCGGACACCGTAATCGCGGCCGATTCGACAACGAAACCATCGGCCGTCACCGTCGATGCCGGCCGCTCGGTCTCGCGCGGTGAGTCGGCCGATGACGAACAGGCGACGACACACACTGCAGCCATCCCGATCACTACCACAGCCCGCAGCCACGACAACGTGCCTGCTCGTGGCTGCCACGTCCGCATCGGAAACCAAGGCTTGCCCACCCCAAGACCGTAATCGCCCCGGCATCCTGTGCGCAGTCGTCTATTCGCTCGATTGCGGCGTCGAAGGAAGAACGCTCCGGCCAGCACGCCGATAGGAGAGTAGAGGCCCTCGTCGACCTCCACTACTTCTTTGCGGGCAGCAAGATCTCTGTGGTCAACTTGGGTGTCCCCCTCCGGACACAATTACTATTACTACGCCCGCGGGGGTTGCGGCCGAGCTTCGGGCACAGTATCCGTTTGTCTTTTTTCCATGGGTTTCAAGCCCATCTGGCGGTAGATCTCCAGCTTCTCGGTCGCTTCACGACACTCCGGCATCACAACATCGCGTGAGGACCGATGCGCGGCCGAAATCCGCAGTGCCGCGACCTTTTCCCGCCAGCTCCATCCGGATCCGCAGACGATGCTCGACGTCATGAACGAACGAGAAGAAGCTACCTTCACCGCGGGTGGCGAGCAGTGCGCCGCCTGGTGGTACCCGGCCAACGGTTCCACACCGCCCGGTCCGGTCGTCGTGCTGGCGCACGGCCTGAGCGGCACCCGGCGCGACCGGCTCGGCGCCTTCGCCGAACGCTTCGCCGCGGCGGGTTTCGCCGCGCTGGTCTTCGACCACCGCGGCTTCGGCGACAGCGGTGGCGAGCCGGACCTCTTCTCCCCCGCCCGCCAGCTCGAGGACTGGGCGGCGGCGATCGCGTACACGCGCTCGCTACCAGGCACCGATCCGGACCGGATCGTCACCTTCGGCTCTTCCATGGGCGGCGGCAACGCCCTGGCGGCCGCCGCTGCGGACCGCCGGGTCGCGGCCGCCATCAGCCAGGTGCCGTTTCTCGACATCCACACCCAGGCGCACCGCGCCCCGCTGCCGGTCCGGCTGCGTATGCTGAGCGCCGCGCTGCGCGGCGGCCACCTGCCCGCGGTCGGGCAACCGCACGAAGCGGCGTTCATCAACGCTCCCGACGGCGAACGCGGCTGGCGGCACGTGGTGGCGATCGGCGAGGACTCGCGCTGGCGCAATCGGGTCAGCGCGCGCTGGCTGCTGCGACGCCCCTTCCGCCCGATCCGCGCGGCCCGCACCCTGCACTGCCCCTGGCTGGTCTGCGTGGGCGGAGCCGATCAGGTCGCCGCGCCCGGCCCCGCGATCCGGGCGGCGCGCCGCGCGCCGCACGCCGAACTGCGGATCTACCCCGGCGTCGACCACTTCGACATCTATGACGGCCCCGAACACCAGGCACTCGTCGCCGACCAGCTCGACTTCCTCGACCGGCACGTCGGCGCGCGGCGCTCGCCCCCCGTAGCCGATACGCCTTCTCGTTGACGGCTGTGCGCGGGCGCTCCTGCGGGGACGGCAAGCCTTCGCCGGAGGGGCGGTGGTCGTCGAGCCGCTGGCGTAGCCCGCGCGGCCGGGCTATCTCGCGGCATCGTCGGTCAGCCGAACCGGTCCAGCAGGACGTCCCGCACCCACCCCAGCGGGGCGCCGAGGGTCTTTTCGAGCCAGTCGATCGTGGCACCGATGGCTTGTTCACCCCACGAGCGCACGCCGTCGAGGCCGAGCAGGTACGCGATGGGCAGGACGACGGCCGCCGCTCCCACGACCACGACAATCGGGAACACGATCAGACTTCCGATGCCCTTGGCGATGCCGACGGCATCCACGTGCTCGGGGTCGTCCGGCCGGTAGACCACGGTGATCCGCGTACCGACGCGGGGGCGGCCGGTCACCGTGTCGGCCAGGGTGGCGCGCCGGAGTTCGCCGGTCGCCGTGGCGAATTCCACGGTGGGCCGGTAGACGCGATGGCTGTCGGAATCGCGTTCCTCGCCGACCGAGTCGATGACGCCGCGCGCCCGGTGTCCCCGCAGCCACAGCGCCGCGCGCTCGACGGTCTGGCGGAGGAGGTCGAACCCGATGAACAGCTGCGCCCGCCCGAACAAGACCACCAGCACCGCGCCCATGTAGTTCCAGAAACCCTGCACGACAACAGACTATGGACCGGAAGCCACGGCGATAGATCCCGCGAACGGCGATCACCTGAACAGAGGAGGCGGCCGCTCCCGTCGACCGCCGCGCAGAGACACCGCCAGCGGGATACCGGCACCGGCCGAGCCCGCGTCGAGCAGGAAGGTGGTGGAGGTCTTGCCGTTGGCGCCCGGCACCCCGAACCCCGGCGGGAGCTGTGCGGGATCGCCGCGAAACCGCCGACACCGCGGGGCGAGCGCGGGCCGGCGGTGTCGCCGGTGCTGCGCGAGATGATCGGCTACGGCGCGCGCCGGCCGATCGACCGGACCGGCACCGAACCGGCGGCCGGACCGTTCTTCCCATCTCGACACCGTCACCCTGCGCGCGGTCTGCGCCGCGGTCGCGGTGTCGGAGCGGACATTGCGCCGCCGCTTCGCCGCGGCCGCCGGGCCGACCTGGCGCGACTACCTCACCCGCGGCCGCATGCACCGGGCACACCCACAGCGCCTACCGCAAGCGAACACCCGCCCCGGAGTGAACATCGGTTGCGCCGCCGATGCCGCATTCGCGGGCAGGTCACACCTCCGAGCGCAACCGGCGTCTACCGAGGCCGTCGATCAGCACGGCTGTCATCCGGGCGGCGGAAGGACCGCTGCCAGGGGACCCGTCCACGTCGTCGTGCGCCGACATCATGATCGCGGTGACCGCCTGCAGGACGTCGCGGGAATCGACATCGTCGCGCAGCAGGCCTGCGCGCTGCGCACGGAGGAACAGGCCGTCCCAGGCGGCGAGCATGCGCCTGCACCCGGATTCGGGGTCGGAGCGGTGCGCGCGCAGGGTGCGGCGGACCGCCTCCGGTAGCACCGGGAACGCCGACATGAGCTCGCTGAACATCATCAGCCACTGCCCGATGGCCTCGACGGAGGGCTCCGTTCGCAGCAGCCGCTGCGCCTCGGCCCGCAGTTCCTCGTAGCGCTCGTGGGCGACCGCCGCCAAGAGGCTGTCGCGGTCGGGGAAGTTGCGATAGAAGGTCCCCACCCCGACTCCCGCACGTTCGGCGACTTCGGCGGGGCGCAGCAGGCTGCCCTCGGCCAGGGCATCGGCGGCGGCGGTCAGAATCCGCTCCCGATTCTTCCTCGCGTCGGTTCGGGGCACGGTCCCAGTATTGCAGAAACGGAATGCCGTTCCGTACCATCGCACGAAAGCGGAATGCGATTCCACTTCCTCGCCCAAGGAGACTCGATGACATCGGGACCAGTCCTGACAGCAGCGCGCGATGCCCTCGGGCCGATCGGGGTGTGGCTGGCTTCGGCCCCCATCCTGCGCGCGAGACCGATCTCGGAGGTACAGCGCGCGGTCGCCCGGATCGAGGAACTCGGGTACGGATCGGTGTGGATCGGTGAAGGCGTGGGCGGGTCGCGCGAGATCTTCGCGCACATGGCGGCGCTGCTGGCCGCCACCGAGACGATCACCATCGGCTCCGGCGTCGCGGTCATCGGCGCCCGCGACGCCGGGGTGATGCACGCGGGCGCGAGCACCCTGGCCGAGGCGTATCCGGGGCGCGTCGTCCTCGGCATCGGCGCGGGAGCTCTCGCCGCGATCGCTCGCCACGGCGCGACCAGGGGCGAAGCGACGGCGAGCCCGGCCGCTCACCTCGACGCCGCAGGCGCCGACCCGTCGGTGTCGCTGGCCGACCGGACCCGGACCTACCTGACGGCAATGGACGCGGCGGCGGACAGCGATCCCGCGTGGGCGCCGTCCTACGTCCGGGTGCTGGGCGCGCTCGGCCCCAGGATGCTGGCGGTAGCGCGGGATTTCGCCGACGGTGCCCATCCGTTCTCGGCGCCGGTCGAGCACACCGAACGGGCTCGCGCCGTTCTCGGCCCCGGCAAACTGCTGATCCCCGAGCAGGCGGTCGTCTTCGACCGCTCGCCGGAGACCGCTCACGCGACAGCCCGCGCCTACCTGAGCCTTGGCAATGTCGCGGGCTCACCGTATGTGCGGAATCTGCGCCGGCTCGGCTTCACCGATCGGGACTTCGCCGACGGCGGCTCGGATCGCCTGCTCGCCGCCCGATTCGCCCTCGGCGACGAGAAAGCCATCGCGGAACGGCTCCGAGCGCACCTGCGGGCCGGCGCGGACAGCGTCCTCGCCCACGTCGTCGCACCCGGCCTGGACGAGATCGTCGACGTCCTGCACCGCCTCGCACCATCGCTCATCAATCCATCGACAGCCAGAACCTGATCGCAGCTCGGCGTCGAGGCCACCGGGATCGGTCCGACGCCGCGAACACGCTGCGAATCCCGTCGGCGGCCCAGGCCTCGTCACGAGTCCCGGATCCGGCTCCCCGGCGTCCGCGACGACCGGCACCGGATGAGGCGGCCTTGCGCAAGTGTTGCGCAGGTCGCCATGGGTCACAGGTTGTTGCTCAGGACGAGCAGGAGCAGGTCACCTCGTGGGCGTTCACCGAGCGGGCACGCAAGTCCGGGCTGGTGCCATCGATGGGGTCGATCGGCGACTGCTACGACAACGCCGTCATCGAATCCTTCTGGGGCAGAATGCGAACCGAGCTCTTGAACCGGCAACGATGGCGGACCCGGATCGAGCTCTTCGAATACCTCGAGATCTTCCACAACCGGCGCCGCCGTCACTCCGCTCCGGGTATGCGCACTCCGATCGACTACGAGATGATCCCACCACCCATCCAACCCGTGGCCTGAAGTCCAGTGTCGCGACTCCACGAAACCGGGGGAAGATCAGAACAGCCGACCCCCGATCAGCCCTGCAGGCCCCCCGACAGCATCTGATTGAGCTGCGCGTTCGCTTCTGCCGCTGTGTGCTGGGTGAAATGAAACTCGTGGGCGTTGCCGGCCCCCATGGTCGAGGCGTGTGCGATCTGCCCCGAGCTGTTGATGATGCCCTGACCGTCGGGATCCTCGACGCGCACCTGAGCGACGTTGGATTCCTGCCCGCCGACGATGACGAACAGGTGCGTTTTGCGGTCGCGTTCCATCGCCGGGGTGGTCACCGTGATCCGGCTGTCGCTGTCCACGGTGAACTGCGCGTCGTAGGCCTTGGAGTTCACGTCCTCGAAGAACACCCGGGTGGCGCCGGTGAAACCGGATCCGGACACGACCACCTGCTCACCGCCGGTGTACTTGGCGCTCTTGGGGCTGATGCCGGTGACTTTTGCCATCGAAGATTCTCCCTCGTCGGGGGCGCGCTCGACCCGCAAGCCGAGGGAGCCCGATAGCGTTCGGCTATCGCAAGGAAGTGGAGGTGTCGGAGCGTGTCGAGCCCGCCTGATCACACTAGGGAGTCCTCGCGTTCGCCGAGAATCGCGCGCGGCTCTGGGAATCCCCTCGGGCTACAGCCGCCACTCCACGACCACGCTGCGTCCCACTACCCTGACGCAATTCAGCCGATAGAGTTCCGGGCACCGACGGCTCGGCGTGCCTGGCTGCTCGCCCTGCAAGTCCGTTACGAACGCAGCCGGGTCGAGCCGGATCGCCGTCGGCGCGCTTCGGTCCCGGTGGTGCGGTGCGGTCCGGGGGCGCAGGGCGTAGGCACCAGATGATTGCGTACCCGCAGCTGCCGATCCTGTTCCCGCAAGGCTGCGAGCAGTGACCGATCCTTGATGGCGTCTTCGGAACCCTGATCCGGGGCGGCGACGTGCTTCGGCATCGGATCTTTGCCCTCACCGTCTTCGCGGTACCGGCCCACCTCGACCGAGGCGCCTGGCAGGGGTAGCGCGCGATCAGCGCCCAGGTGGCCGCAAACCCGCCCCGCAGGTGGTGGTCGAGCGGATTACCTGCCTAAACATGGATTGATACCCAATCCGCATCACTGATCTGGGCGAATCTCTGGCACGAACAATCCGACAAACCACTAAGGGTTGAGACTCATGGTCGATTACCGAAGAACCACGATGATCGCTGCTATCGCCGCGTTGGCCGTCACCCCGTTGGCCGCGTGTTCGAGCGAGGACAGTGCGAGCACGTCGAGCTCCAGCAGCGCCGCGATGACGACGACCGCCGATCCCCAGCCGGTGGCACAGATCGACGCCCTGACCGGAAGGACCACCGCGGTGGCCTTGGACAGCGGATTCACCGGCGCCCTGACCTCGCTGGGCCTGACCCCGGGGATCGTGGGGGGCGCTGCACTCGAGAACGGATCGGTGAGCTTCCCGATCACCGGCGGCAACGTGAAGTACTACCCGCCCGGCAGCGTGAACCCCTATGTTCAGGGCGAGATCCAGCACACCGGCAGCGGGCTGTCGCTGGCGGCCGGGCCCACCGTGGTCGAGTTGACCAACTTCGACATCGACCCCGGCACCTCGGTGCTCTACGGCGACGTGAGCGTCAACGGCGCGCCCGCCGCGACGGATGCGCTGCTGTTCGACCTCGACGGCAGCACCCTGCAGCCGCTGCAGACCGGCGCCGACAACACCGCCGTTCTGCAGGGCACCCGCGTGCTGGTCTCCGCGGACGCGGCCGCGCTGCTGAACAGCACGTTCAAGACCGACGCGGTGAAGGCCGGACTGCTCGTCGGCATCGCCACCATCACCCTCAACACCGCCTGAACGGGCCTTCCCGAAGCCCGGTGCTCGGACTGCGACAGGAGGCTCGGCGGTGATCACTCGATGGAGCGTGGTGAACGACCGATGCCGGTGGCGGGGGGAACCGTCGTCCATGGCACCGCTGGTGCGCGATCCCGGGATGGTGCTGACATGACTTGCCCGGCAACGCTGTTCACGGCCGACAGCGGGCACCGGCCGCCGGATTCGCCACCGGAGGCCACGATGAGCACCACCTTCGATCCTGCCCTGACCGGCGGGCAATGCTGGGTTCGCACCCACGGCGGGCAGCGGCACCCGCTGCCGACCCGGCGCTGGCTGGGCACCGCCGATCGAGCCGAGCATCCCGCCGACACCACGATGGCCGGGCTGTGTGACGGCCCGACCATCGATCTCGGCTGCGGTCCCGGCCGGTTGGTCGCCGCGGTGGCGCGCTGCGGAGTGACCGCTCTCGGAGTCGACATCTCCCCGCTGGCGGTGGCGTTGACGCGGGCACGGGGAGTACCCGCACTGCAGCGCGACATCTTCGGACCGCTGCCCGGGCCCGGCCGCTGGTCCTACGCGCTGCTCGCCGACGGCAACATCGGAATCGGCGCGGACCCGATACGGCTGCTGACCCGCATCCGGCATCTGCTCTCCGGCGACGGGGCCGTCGTCGTGGAGTTCGACGGCCCCGGCACCGGCATGCGGCACCAGTGGGTTCGCCTCGAGACCCGAACGACCGCGGGGCCGTGGTTCCGGTGGGCGCGGGTCGGAATCGAGTGCGCCACACCGCTGGCCGACGCCACGGGGTTCCGGGTGCGGATGACCACCGAAGTGAACGGGCGCCACCTCGCCCGGCTCGACCGCACGACGCCTGCGAAGGTCCGCCGATGAGCCCGCCGACGCCCCCGAACCCAGACCGCAGGACTCCGCGCGGATCGGGGCGCTGGCGGTGCATGTGCCATGCTCACGGCTACCACTCCGACTCCCTCGACGCCCAGCTCACCGACGGCGACGGCCAGACCAGCGAGGTGGGACGTGCCCCGGTCGGCGTAGATTTACCCGGTGATCGACGGTGACGGTGCACGCTCGATATTCATCGGCAACGACAGGGTCCGCCTGCACGTCCTCGACAACGGCCACCACGCGGACGACCAACCACCGGTGCTCGTCGTGCCGGGCATGGGCGAACACGCGACCGAGTACGCCTGGCTGCTCGACCGGCTCACCGACCGTCGAGCCCTGGCGGTCGACGTCCGCGGCCGGGGGCGCAGCGACACCCCGCGCACCGGCTATACCTGGCAGGACCACATCGGCGATCTGCGCGCGGTGGCCGACGCCCGCGCGCTCGATCGCCCGATCCTGGTCGCCTTCTCCCGGGGATCCTCCTACGCGCTCGGCTACGCGCTCCAATTCCCGGACCGCGTCGCGGGACTCGTCATCGGGGACTACCACGCCCGCCACGCCGGCCTGCCGGAAGAGTTCCTCGACACGCAGCTCGCGATGATGATCCGGGGCGTCCCGGTCGCGGAGCGGATGTCCGAAACCGCCGTCCGCGCAGTGCTCGCCGAGAGCCGGGAAGTACCGCTCTGGGACCGGCTCTCCGAGCTGCGCTGCCCGGTCCTCGTGATCCGCGGCGGTAGGCGCGGCGCCGTGGTCACCGACGACATCGCCCGACAATGGCGGCAGGCGTTGCCTACAGTCGAGATCGCGATCATCGCCGAGGCCGGACACGATCTCTGGAGCCGCGACCCCGACACGTACCTCGAGGTGCTCCTACCCTTCCTCGCTCGAGCCGGTGCGAGCTGAACCAGGTGAGGGTCAACCCCTGCGGCCTACAAGACCTTTTCACGGCATGTTTCGACAGCGGACCAGCCGGTCGCGGTTATCGCATTCAAGTCGATCTGAACGACAGCGAATCGAAGTCGTAGAGTGCACTGGCCGATAGCACGTCGGCGTAGTGATCCATACCCTTCCGGACACAACGCAAATGCCTGGAATCCTGCAACAACCGCGCAGTCGATTGGCTACGCTCACGTCCGGCGACCAGGGTTCGGATCACGGGACCATCGTCATCTCCAGCAAACCCGGGGAGCATCACCCAGCCCACCTGCATCGTGTCCACGATCGCGGCCCGGTCGGTCTCGCGCGGGCCCCGATGCCGGCCGGGGCTGGCGTGCAGGTCACGCTCGATGCGCCGACGGATCTTCACGAGCCGGACCGGAGTCCGCAGCCGGTGCCGGCATCAGTCGCCGGAGAGCTGACCGCGGAACTCCCGCCGCCACTGCGGGTTCCGGCGCAGGGCCACGACCAGCCCGAGCGCGTCCCGGACCGGCTCGCGCAGCGCGCCGGTCAGCGCGCGGGCGGCCATGGCGCGATCCTGCCAGGCGAACCGATCGTCCTGGGCGACGTACACCGCGCGGGCCTCGGCATGCACCCGCCGCAATCGCACACCGAGCGCGGAATCGTCGGTGACGCCCGGCCGGTCCTGTGCGCTCAGCAGCGCGAGCGCCGCGGTGACCTCGCCGTAGCTGTCGAGTCCGGTCTCGGCGGCCAGGGACGACATCTGCCTGGCGAGGACGCGACGCAGCCGCTCGGGAGGTGCGGCGCCGAGCAGGGCGGCGAAGGTGCCGGGTACGGGTATCGCCTGGTCGTCGTCCGGGAGCACGGGCAGGATCACCACCCTCGCGAGTCCTCGGTCGAGGCCGGGCGGTGGCAGCGGCACTCCGCAGCGGCGGACGACGGCCGCGCACACCGCGAGCAATCGTGCACGCCGCTGCTCGGGGGCGAGTTCCCGATCGGACAGGACGCTGACGATGCACTGGCTGTCCGGGTCCCGGCGCGATGCGCCCGCGTCGTGGGGCGGCAGGCCGGGAAAGACGTCGAACGGGTCGCGCGCACCGTCGGGCAGCACAGCCCAGTGCGTGTCGTATGTCGTCACCAGCTCCCCCTCGTCGAACATCGACACCCTGACCGCGCCGTTCCCGCTCCAGAACCGCAGCGACACCGCCCTTGTGCCCCTCGACACCCGACGCAGCACCTCGTTCCGCTCCCCCTCCGCGCCGGAGCGAGCGTCCTCGATGCCGAACGCCCACTCGCCGTGCACCCCGACGCGCACCTCGGGCAACAGCGCCCGGTCCGCCCGCGGGCCCTTCGGCTGCGGCTGCCCGACCTCGGGCAGCGCGCCGAACCGATGCAGGAATTCGGCCTCGTCCAGCCGCTGCGCGAAGGTCAGGCAGAAACTCTTGCGCACGTCCGGCCACTTCTTTCCAGGCCCGCCGTAGGGAATCCTGGCGCGCGGTTCGGCTGCGGCGGGCGCGGTGTCGAGCAGGGATCGGGGGTCGGGTGGCGGTTCGGGAGCGAGCACCCAGAGCAGCACGCCGTCGTCGGCGACGGGCACGTACGACATCCCGACCGGCATGGCGGCCCCGCTCTCCAGGCAGTCGGCGACCTGTTCCAGGAACGCAGCGAGACTCCCCCACGTCCCGAACCTCGTGGCCGCGCCCTCCACCTGCTCGCCGACCGCGCCACAGCGACAGTCCACGACCAGCCCGTCCGCGCTGACGTTGCGGGCGATCTTCACGAAATCGTGGTGCCAGAAGCCCTCGAGCAGATCGTCATCGAACTGCGCCGCTGTCTCCCGCATCATCCGAGTGCCGCGGACGATCTCGGCTAGGCCGTAGGGCTCGAAGCCGGGGAAGCCGAAAGCGCCCTCTCCGGCTGCGACTCCGTCGTGGTGGCGTAGATACGCGACCAGGTCAGCGGGGAGTTCGACGCCGAGTTCGGCGGCCGCACCGTCGATGGCCTCCCGGTCGGCGGGCATGCGCAGGGAGGCGAAGGTCCCCGGCGCGTGGGCGGCGAGCCACGAGTCGATCCGGCGCCAGGAATCCTCGACGGGGGAAGCAGGCATCGCCCGATTATGGCCTGTCCGGTGATGCCGAAGCCTGCCCCGAAATGTCCCGGCGGGCGACCACTTTCGCGAGACACCCAGGCGGGGAACAGTCGCTTCGTCCGCACTACGGCGTGCGGGAAACGATCGGTGGCGGGATGTGCGATGGCCGCGCCGGGTCGCGCAAGATGGTCCGCTGCGGTGCGTACGGCAGTAGCGTTTTCGCGGCAAGTTCCGCGTGAATGCGCTGGAGGCCGTCACAGAGGTTGCGGGATCCCGGGTCCGTGACGAGCCCCGCGTGGCCCGGAGCACCCGGCATGGCGGCGTCGCTGAACTGTTCGGCGACTCGCGCCACAGCGCAGGCCGTGCACGGTGCGGCGCCCGCGCCGGAGGGGCGCAATCGCGCGAAGCCGGTGCCGCTGCCGCTGTCGGAGGCAATGCTGTGGCACTGGTTGCGAATTCGCGACGACATTCACACCGTGTCGAGTGCGAGCACCCGGGTCGACCGTACGGTCGCGGCGACCTTCGAATCGGGCATCGCCACCGCCGTCGCCGCTGGATACCAGCAGTTTGCGCGCGCGTTCGGATTCGCGGAGACTTCCAGCGGTGGTGCCAGGGAGACAACGTGGGTGATTTCTTCGAACGGATCGTCGACGTCGAGGTGACGGCGGAACAGGCCGCCACGCTCGGTGCGCGGATGGTGGACTGGATGATCGCGCGGCGGTTGCTCACGCGGGAGATGTCCGGCGAGGCGATGTACAGCCTCGGTGTCGACAAAGGCTATGTGGCGGGGCCTGATTGGCGGCGGGTCACCACGGAGTGGGGCGCGGACTGGATTCCCGGTCCGGTCGCGGTACTTCTCGGGCGCGGCGATCACCACGGCGGCCAGGGCGAGATCGAACCGGAGTCCGCGCGATGCCCGCGTTGTCAGGCGACGACCACCATCATCGATTACCCGCAGCAGTGGGAGGCCGACCCCGAGGTCTGGCGGCCGTTCCACGACGGCATCGAAGCGTGGAAGCAGACCGGTACGGGCAGTGTCACCTGTACCAGGTGCGGCGAGGACGCCGGGGTCACCGAGTGGGGGTGGCCGTCGGGCTTCGCGCTCGGCGCGCTTGCTTTCGACTTCTGGGGGTGGCCGCCGCTCACGGAGAACTTCGTCACCGAGTTCGGCGCGCAACTCGGACACCATATCGAACATCACACGGGTAAGTTCTGACGCTTCGCGCTGATTCGCCGACCCGGTCTGTTTCATCGGTCGCAAGGACTCGAATGCCTAACCGACCGTGGTGACGGTAGATCTCCAGCTTCTCGGCCGCTTCGGCCCTGCCCGATACGCTGACCATCCCGCCCAGCGCGTCGAGGACGTGACCGATCTCGTCCTTGCTCAGCCGCTGACGCTCGGTCGGCCGGAGGGTTGCGAGCTCGACGGCGACCCCATCGCGCTCCCGCTGCACCTGCGCGGTCCATTGGGCGACCAGCGCCGGGTCGGTCCCCTGGCGGGTGGCCTCCGCGCCGAGCGCATGCTCGGGCTGTGCCCGTTCGAGCATGACGCGGGTGTGCTCGACGGGTGATGAGCGCCTCTTGCGCGGGTTCATCAGAGAATACGGAGCTGCGGTGGCGGCCGGGTCCGAAGCGGCGACAGAGCCGTGATCACCGACCCAGTGCACCCTCGATGTGATTGACGCCACGTCTGAACACAATGTATGGTCCCCGTGTGGACACTTCAGACACCCTCTCCGAAACAGCCCTGCCGCGCTCGATCGACGAACTGTCCGCGCAGTGGCTGCAGGCCGCGCTGAGCGTGGACCGGCCCGGCACCACCGTCACGGCCGTCACGCAGACGGGCATCATCTGGGGCTCGGCGACCAAGGTCTTCATCGAGGCGACGTACGGCGACAATCCCTCGGGCATTCCGGCGCGGCTCTGCGTCAAGGGCGGCTTCGACGAGCGCAGCCGCGCTTTCGGCCTCGGCCCCGCTTACGAACTGGAGGGCTGTTTCTATCGCGACCTGTCCCCCGTGCTGCAGGCCGAGCACCCGGCTGCGTTCTACGCCGCCGCCGAACCGGACCAGGGCGTTGTCGTTCTGGAGGACCTCAACGACAGGAATGCCGAATTCGCGGTGCCGACCGCGCTGTGGTCGGTCGACGACGTCGCCGCCACCCTGGAGGTGATGGCCGGCTGGCACGGCCCGCTGGCCGGTAGCCGGCCCGGCCGATTCTCCTGGCTGCCGGTCGGCGCGGAGGCGGCGCGGCGCGCTTTCGACGTGATGCTCAGCCCCGAGCAGTTCCACATACTGATCAACCGCGACGAGGTCCCCGATCTCTCGCCGGGACTCCGGGACGACGAGCGCATCCGCCGCGCCTTCCGCGCGCTGTGGGAACAAGACGACTCCGCGCCGCACACGATCAATCACGGCGATGCCCACTTCGGCCAGCTGTACCGCATCCCGGGAGCCGCACCGGCGTTCCTGGACTGGCAGACCGCGTGCCTCGCCCCGTGGGGTCACGACGTCGCCTATTTCCTCGGCTCCGCGCTGACCGTCGACGATCGCCGCGCCAATGAGCGCGAACTGCTCCAGCACTACACCCGTGCGCTCGCCGCCGCCGGTGGGCCGACCGTGCCCGCCGACGAGGCATGGGGCGAGTACCGCAGGCACATCCTGCACGGTTTCGCCTGGATGTGCGTCCCGACCGTCATGCAGCCCGCCGAAGTCGTCTCCGCGATGACCGAGCGCTACGCAGCGGCGATCGACGACCTCGATCCTTTCGAGCTGCTATTCGCCTGATCGACGCGGCGTCAGCAACGGTGTCCTGCGGATGGGTCGAGGGGTGGGTGCGTCGGTTCAGGCTTCGGGGATGGCCATGCCGAAGTTCTCCCGGGTGATCTGCTCGGGTTCGGGGCCGCCGCGCTTACCGGTGTCGAGGGCGTCGAGCGCGGCGAGTTCGTCGTCGGTGAGGGCGAAGTCGAAGATCGCGAAGTTCTCCCGGATGCGGCTGGGGGTAACCGATTTCGGAATCACCTGCCTACCCTGCTGCAGGTGCCAGCGCAGCATCACCTGGGCCGGGGTCTTGCCGTGGCCGTCGGCGATCTCGGTGATGACCGGGTCGGTCAGGGTCGAGGTGTGGCCGCTGTCGCGGTAGAAGGTGATGCCGCCGATCGGCGACCAGGCCTGGCTGAGGATGCCGTGCTCGGTGTCGGCGGCGAGCACCTCGGGCTGGCGGAAGTAGGGGTGGACCTCGATCTGGTTGACCGCGGGGACCACCGTCACGGCGTCCAGCAGCCGGGTCAGGTGCTCGGGCATGAAGTTCGAGACCCCGATCGCGCGGACCTTCCCGTCGGTGAGCAGGGTCTCCAGCGCCTTGTAGGCGGCGATGGTGAGGTCGAACTCGCCGGGCAGGGCCTGGTGCAGGATCAGCAGGTCGAGCTGGTCGAGGCCGAGCTTGCCGGTGGCCTTGGTGAAGGCGTGCAGGGTCGCGTCGTAGCCGAAGTCGGTGATCCAGACCTTGGTCTCGACGAACACCTCCGACCGCGCGATTCCGGAGCGGCGCAGCGCCTCGCCGACCTCGCGTTCGTTGCCGTAGGCGGCGGCGGTGTCGATGTGGCGGTAGCCGGTCTCCAGTGCCGTCTCGACGGCGGTGATGGTCTGCTCCGGCGGGGTCTGGAACACCCCGAAACCGAGCGCGGGGATGGTGATGCCGTTGTTCAGCACGAGGTCGGGGACGGTGGTCTCGGCCACGGGTTGCTCCTTCGATCGGTGGGGGTTCGTGCCCGGCGTACCCGGCCTGCGGCTGCTCACGCGGTGCGGTGGTGCGCGGGGAGGATCACGGCCACGGCGACCAGCAGCGCCGCGGTGAGCAGGCCGCTGCCCGCGGTGAGCGCGGCGCGGACGTGTTCGGTGACCGCGGCCGGGCCGGTGAGCCCGGTGCCGGTGCGGGCGGCGACGGTGACCAGGATGCCGAGCCCGAGCGCCATGCCGAGCTGGTGGGCGGTGTTGAGCAGCCCCGAGGCCGCTCCGGCGTCCTCGGCGTCGACCCGGGCGATGCCGGAGCTGGTCAGCGGCGCGAAGGCCAGCCCCTGGCCGGCGCCGACGAGGAGCATCGGCAGCCCGACGGCGGTGAGGTAGGAGCCGTCGGCGCCGGCCCGGCTCAGCCAGACCATCCCGGCCAGGGTGAGCGCGATCCCGGCGACGAGCACGACGGCGTTCGGGATCCGGGCGCCGATGCGCGGCGCGGCGAGCGCGACAGCGAAGTTGACCAGGGTCATCGGCAGAAAACCGAGTCCGGCCTGCAGCGGGGTGAAGCCGAAGCCGTCCTGGAGGAGCTGGGTGGTGAAGTAGAAGAAGCCGATCATGGCGCCCAGGTAGAGCAGCCGGACGGCGTAGGCACCGCTGCGCTCCCGGTCGGCGAAGAGCCGCAGCGGCATGATCGGCTGCGCGGCGCGGGACTCGTGCGCGACGAGCCCGCCCAGCAGCAGGACCCCCAGCGCGAGGGCGGTGAGCACCCGCGCCGAGCCCCAGCCCGCGCCGCCGGATTCGATGATGCCGAAGACGAGCGCGCCGACGCCGGTGGTCGCGAGGATCGCGCCGGGCAGGTCGAACCGGCCGGTGCGGCGCGGGGTCTCGGCGAGCACCGCGCGGGCGCCGACGATCATCGCGACCGCGATCGGGACATTGACCAGGAACGCCGCCCGCCAGGAGATCCACTCGGTGAGCGCGCCCCCGACCAGCAGCCCGAGGCTGGCCCCGATCCCTGCGGTGGCCGCGTACCAGGCGATCGCGCGGGCCCGGGCCGCGCCGTGGAAGTGGGCGGTGATCAGCGCCAGGGAGGTCGGGGCGACGATCGCCGCGCCGATGCCCTGCAACGCCCGCGCCGCGATCACCCACCCGCCCGCCGGAGGGAGACCGATCAGCAGCGAGGCGCCGCCGAAGATCGCCAGCCCCGTCACGAACAACCTGCGCCTGCCGAGGATGTCGCCCGCCCTGGCGGCCAGCAGCAGCAAACCGCCGAAGACCAGGGTGTAGGCGTCCTGCACCCAGGACAGCTGCGACACCGACAGCTCCAGGTCGGCGCGGATGCTCGGCAGGCCGGTGAAGACCACCGAATTGTCGAGCAGGATCATGAAGTAGCTGATCAGCACGATGGCAAGCACCGGGCCCCGGCGCACCGGCGCCGGCTGCGGCGGGCGGGTCAGGGTGGTCACGGGCGGACCATCACCTTGAGCGCCGCGCGGTCGTCCATGGCCGCGTATCCCTTGGCGGTGTCGTCGAGTGCGACGGTGCGGTCGAAGACCCGGCCCGGCCGCACCGTGCCGGCCAGGACAGCGGGCAGCAGCTGCTCGAGGTAGGCGCGGACCGGGGCGGGGCCGCCGGTGAGGGTGATGTTCGGGCCGAACAGGCTGCCGAAGCCGATCGGCGCGGCCTCGTACTGCGGCACCCCGACCCGGCTGAGCACCCCGCCCGGGCGCACGATCCCGACGGCCTGCTCGTAGGCGGGCAGGTGCCCGACGGCCTCCAGCACGATCGGGCTGCCGCCGGTGGTGAGCTCCCGCACCGCGGCGATCCCCGCGTCGCCGCGCTCGGCGACCACGTCGGTGGCGCCGAACTCCCGGCCCAGGTCGGTGCGGGCGGTGTGCCGGCCCATGAGCACGATGCGCTCGGCGCCGAGCTGCCGGGCGGAGAGCACCGCCAGCAGCCCGACCGCGCCGTCCCCGATCACCGTCACCGTGCTGCCCGGGGTGACCCCGCCGCGCACGGCGGCGTGCCATCCGGTGCCGTAGACGTCGGAGAGCGTGAGCAGCGCGGCCAGCAGCGCCTCGTCGGCGTGCTCGTCGACCGGGACCGGGACCAGCGTGCCGTCGGCCAGGGGAACCCGGACCGCCTCGGCCTGCCCGCCCGCGGTGCCGAGCCCGGCGTCGTTCCAGAATCCGCCGCGCACGCAGGAGGTCTGCAGCCCGGCCCGGCAGAACTCGCACACCCCGCAGGAGACCGCGAACGGGGCGATCACGAAGTCACCGGGGCGCACCGCGGTGACCTCGGCGCCCACCTCATCGACCACGCCGATGAACTCGTGCCCCATCGACGCGCCGTCGTGGGTGTGCGCCATCGAGTGGTAGGGGTGCAGGTCGCTGCCGCAGACACAGGCCCGCACCACCCGCACCAGGGCGTCGCCGGGCTGCTCGATGCGCGGGTCGGGAACGTCGATCACGCGGACATCGCCCGCGCCGTAGAGGTAGGTGGCTCGCATGACACCCAGTTCACGCCCCCGCGCCCCGGCGCGGGAGTGCCGCTTGTTCCGGGTAACGCCAGTACCCCCCACCCGCGCCCGCACCGTCCTACCGTGGAGCCATGACCTCGATGGACCCGCGCGCCGAGATCCGGGAATTCCTGCGCACCCGCCGCGCCCGGATCACCCCGGACCAGGCCGGGCTCCCCGCCTACGGCGGCGGCCACCGGCGGGTAGCCGGGTTGCGCCGCGAAGAAGTCGCGCTGCTGGCCGGGGTCTCGGTCGACTACTACGTGCGCATGGAACGCGGCAGCCTGGCAGGCGCCTCGGAATCGGTCCTCGACGCCCTGGCCTCGGCCCTGCAACTCGACGATGCCGAACGCGAACACCTCTACGCCCTTGCCCGCGAATCCGGCACCCGCCCCACCCGCCGGGCCCGGACCACCACGGCCACCATCCGCCCCGCACTGCACCAGATCCTCGACGCCGTCACCGCCGCACCGGCCTGGATCCGCAACGGCCGCCACGACATCCTGGCCATGAACGACCTCGCCCGCGCCCTCTACTCCCCGGTGCTCGCCGACCCGCGCCGCCCCGCCAACACCACCCGCTTCGTCTACCTGCACCCCGAACGCGCGCGGGAGTTCTTCGTCGACTACGACCAGATCGCCCGCGACGCCGCGGCCATGCTTCGCTCCGAAGCCGGGCGCAACCCCCACGACAAAGCCCTGATCGAACTCGTCGGCGAGCTCTCCACCCGCAGCGAGCTGTTCCGGCAGCGCTGGGCCTCGCAGGACGTCCGCTTCCACCGCACCGGCCGCAAACGCCTGCACCACCCCATCGTGGGACAGCTCGACCTGGACTTCGAAGCCCTCGAACTCCCCTCCGAGCCCGGTCTGCAGCTCAACATCTACACCGCCCCCGCGGGCACCCCCACCGCCGACGGCCTCGCGCTGCTGGCCTCCTGGGCCGCCGGCCACGAGCACCTGCCCACCGAATACCCCGCGACCCGCACCCGTTGACGCGCCGCCGCCGCCGAACTCCCAGGAAGGGACGAACACGCATGCAATACCGCACTCTCGCCCGTACCGGCGTCCAGGTCAGCCCGCTGTGCCTCGGCACGATGATGTTCGGCCCCTGGGGCAACAAGGACGTCGACGACAGCGTCCGCATCATCCACGCCGCCCTCGACGCAGGCATCAACTTCGTCGACACCGCCGATGTCTACTCCGCAGGCGTCTCCGAGGAGATCACCCGCAAAGCCCTCGCCGGCCGCCGCGACGACGTCTTCCTCGCCACGAAGTTCTTCATGCCCATGGGCAAGGACCCCAACCACCGGGGCGGCTCGCGCCGGTGGATCATCCGCGAGGTCGAGAACTCGCTGCGCCGGCTCGGCACCGACTGGATCGACCTGTACCAGGTGCACCGGCCCAGCCCCGACACCGATATCGAGGAGACCCTCGGTGCCCTGACCGACCTGGTGCGCCAGGGCAAGGTCCGCTACCTCGGCTCCTCCTCTTTCTCCGGGGCGCAGATCGTCGAGGCGCAGTGGGCCGCGCGCGAACGCGGCCTCGAACGTTTCGTCACCGAGCAGCCGCCGTACTCGATCCTCGTGCGCGGCATCGAGGAGGACGTGCTTCCCACCACGCTGCGACACCGCATGGGCACCCTCACCTACAGCCCGCTGGCCGGGGGATGGCTGTCGGGCAAGTGGCGCAGGAACGCCGCCCCGACGCCCACCTCCGCCGCCCGCCCCACCGCCCGATTCGACATGTCCACACCCGCCAACCAGCGCAAACTCGACATCGTCGAAGACTTGGCGCAACTGACCGAGCAGAACGACATGACCCTCGTCGAGCTGGCGATCGCCTTCGCGATCAACCACCCCGGCGTCACCGCCGCGATCGTCGGCCCCCGCACCATGGAGCAGCTGCGGTCCTACCTGCCCGCCGCCGAACTCACCCTGTCCACCGGCGTGCTCGACCGCATCGACGAACTCGTCGCGCCGGGGGTCACCATCAACCCCGACGACAACAGCTACGGAGCCACCGAGCTGCTCACCGCCAACCGGCGTCGCTGACCACGCGACGCGGGCTCAGCTTGCCGCTCGGCAGCCGCGGCAGCGGCTCGTCGCGGAGTCGTTGCCCGCCGCGATGACCGCGACCCGCCCCGCGCCCGATTTCACCCGGTACGGGTGAGGCCACGCCGCGGTCCGCTGACGAGCCTGGCTCTGTGGTCGACCGACCACCCGAACGGCGAAACGGAGATGCCATGC
The DNA here is from genome assembly GCF_042669725.1 of Nocardia sp. NPDC057227. NCBI lineage: Bacteria > Bacillati > Actinomycetota > Actinomycetes > Mycobacteriales > Nocardiaceae > Nocardia > Nocardia sp. NPDC057227. Next base: position 140,621 of record NZ_JBHUXA010000012.1, read on the forward strand.
CGAAGATCGACGACGAAACCTTCATCTACCTCGCCACCTACCCGAGCGAGGCCGCGGCCCGCGACGACTACCGGGTCGTCAAAGACCTCCACGCCGGAGGTCTGGTCGGCTCGTACGACGCGGCCGTGGTCACCAAGGACTCCGAGGGCAAGGTCCACGAGAACAAGGACGAGACGGCGACCCGCCACGGCGCGTGGGGCGGTATCGCCGCGGGCGCGATCATCGGCCTGATCTTCCCGCCCTCCGTGCTCGCCTCGGCAGCGGTCGGCGGCGTCATCGGCGGCGTGAGCGGTCATCTCGCCAAGGGCATGTCCCGCTCGAAGGTCAAGGAGCTCGGCAACTTCATCGATCCCGGCCAGGCGGGGCTGGTCGTCGTCGGGGAACTCAAGGTCAAGGAAGCGATCGAGCGGGCCGTGACGAAGGCCGAGAAGGAGACCGCCGAGGAGCTCGGTGTCGCACCCGAGGATATCGACAAGGCACTCGAGGAGGCCCTGAAGGGCATGTGAGCGGCCTCGCGCTCGCCGCGGTGAAGGTGAGGTGATCACCGAGTGCCCGGGCGATGACCCGGGCACTCGGTAGTGGGATCGTTTGCGGTGACGGCACGTAGCGGCGGGCAACCCCACAGCTCTTCTCTCCACCGGCCGTCCGAAACGGGTCGGCCCGATTGCCGCTGCGTTGGAGTACGCACGCCCGGCCTACGTTTCCACCTCCGGAGTCTGGCGACCGGGAACGCGACGAGGTCTCCGGCGGTTCGGCGACCGGAGTCGGCCGAGATGCCGGAGACCTCGCAAGCGGGGCGATCAGTCGTCGGAGACGGTGATCGTGACGTCGATATTGCCGCGGGTGGCGTTCGAGTACGGGCACACCTGGTGGGCCTTGTCGGCCAGGCTCTGCGCCGTGGCGTGGTCGAGATGGGGCAGCGTCACCTCCAGGGTGACCTCGAGCCCGAAGGCACCGCCGTCGAGTGCGCCGATGCCGACCTGCGCGCCGACCGAGGAGTCGTCGACGTTCGCGCCCGCCTGCTTGGCTACCAAGCGCAGGGCGGAGTGGTAGCACGCCGCGTAGCCGATGGCGAAGAGCTGCTCGGGGTTGGTCCCCTCGCCCGAACCGCCCATCTCGGTGGGGATCGCCAGCGTCACATCGAGCTTGCCGTCCGACGTGCGTCCGGCGCCGTTGCGGCCGTCGCCACTGACGATGGCCTCGGCGGTGTAGATGGCTTTCATCTGTTCTCCTGTCGTCGGATGTGTGGAGGTGCGGTGTCACGCCGCCCGGTGCACGGTGCGGGTCAGCCGGTCGAGGGTCGAGCGGAGCTCGGCCATCTCACCGACGGTGAGCCCGGTGCGCGAGGCCAGCAGCATCGGCACCGCGATCGCGCGCTCCCGCAGCGCCGCACCGGCCGCGGTGAGATGCACCGCGACCCGCCGCTCGTCGGCGGCCTGCCGCTCGCGGCGCACCAGCCGCCCGCGCTCCAGGCGGCGCAGCAGCGGCGAGAGCGTGCCGGTGTCCAGCTCCAGCTCGCGACCGAGGTCGCGCACCTCGCGGCCGTCCCGCTCCCACAGCGCCAGCATCACCAGGTACTGCGGGTAGGTGAGGTCGAGCTCGGCGAGCGCGGGCCGATACACGGATGTCAGCGCGCGCGACGCCTTGTACAGCGCGAAGCACAGCTGCTGGTCGAGCGCGAGGACATCCACTCCCACAACGTAGCGCACATTTGAATTGAGCACAATCTAGTTGCCTGCGATCAAACGGTGACAGTGGCGACGCTCGATCCGGTCTACAGGGCGCCGAGTTCGCTGTCGCCCGCAGGAAGCGGCTGCAGCAGGCCCACCTCGATGGACTCCGCGAGCAGACCGTCGAGCTCCGCACTCAGGGCGGCGAACGCCGCTCCGCCGCCGTGTTTCTGCAGGTCCTCCGCCGAGCTCCACTTCTCGATGACCACGAAACCCTTCCGGCCGCGGTGCGCGGCGTAGAGCTCGCACCCCGCGTCCTGCTCGTGCGTGGCCGCGACGGCCCGGCGCAGCGCGGCCTCCACCGCGTCCTCCTTTCCGGGCAGCGGGACGAGATCGGCGACGACCACGACGGGTTCGGAATCGGCCATGAGCACTCCTTTTTCAGCGCCCCGCGCCGCAGCGGCGCGGGAGACGTACCCGAGCCTAGGGCCGGATCGGTGCTCGGCGCGGGGCAATTCGAGCCGCACTCCGCAGGCCACGCGCGGCGGCTCGGCGCTTCGTGCTCCCGTTTCTCGTCAGCTCAGGCTGTAGGAGACGCCGGTGAGCTCCTCGGAGACCTCCCACAGCCGTCGCGCGATCTCGGTGTCGTGGGACTGCTTGCTCGATTCGGCGAGCACCGGGTAGCCGCGCAGGCCACCGGGGCCGCCGGGGCCGTAGTACTGACCGCCGCGGGCGGCCGGGTCGGTGGCGGCGCGCAGCGTCGGCAGCGCACCCATCGCGGCGGACTGGGACAGCAACCGCATCCCCGGCACCCGGATGACCGCGGGCAGATGCCTGCCCAGCTCGGTATTGGAGCCACCGGGGTGGGCGGCGAGCGCGGCCGCGTCCTGTCCCGCGGCGGTCAGGCGGCGCTGCAGTTCGTAGGTGAACAGCAGGTTGGCCAGCTTGGACTGCCCGTAGGCTTCCATCCGGGTGTACTTCCGATCGAGGTTCAGGTCGTCGAAGTGGATGGCGGCGCGGAGCCGGTGCCCGACGCTGCTGATGGTGACCACGCGCGAGCCGGGGACCGACAGCAGGTGCTCGAGCAACAGCCCGGTCAGCGCGAAGTGGCCCAGATGGTTCGTGCCGAACTGCAACTCGAAGCCGTCGGCGGTCTGCTGCTTGGGCGGATACATCACCCCGGCGTTGTTGACCAGCAGGTCGATGCGCGGGTGCGCTGCCCTGATCTCCTCGGCGGCGGCCCGGACGTCGGCCAGCGCGCCCAGATCCAGTCGCTGCAGCTCGACCCGCGCGGCCGGGGTGGCGGCGACGATGCGCTCGGCGGCGGCCCTGCCCCGGTCCAGGTCACGGACGGCCAGCACCACGCGGGCACCCTCGGCGGCGAGCGCGGCGGCGGTCTCGAAGCCGAGCCCGGAGTTCGCGCCAGTGACGATCGCGGTACGGCCGGTCTGGTCGGGAATGTCGGCGGTGGTCCACTTCGCCATGCGTTCTCCTCCGTAGAATCGGTAAACGGAGTGTTGACTCCGCTTATCCACGACTATACGGAACGTGCGCCCCGTTTCAAGGCGCCAGGAGGTGAGACCGGAGTGGCGGACACCGCCAGACCACTGCGTGCCGATGCCGCCCGGAACCGGGAGATCGTGTTGGAGAGCGCCTATCGGGCCTTCGCCGAGGAGGGGCCGACGGTGCCGATCGACGAGATCGCCCGCCGCGCCGGCGTCGGCGCGGGCACCGTCTACCGGCACTTCCCGACCAAGAACGCGCTCTTCGCGGCCGTGATCGACCATCGCCTCGGCCAGGTCGTCGCCGCCGGGCGGGCCCTGCTCGACACCGGACCACCGGGCGCCGCCCTGGCCGGTTTCATCCGCGCCATGGCCCTTGACCTGGGCGCGGCCGATCAGGGGCTGGCCCAGGCCATCGCCGGTGCCGGCACCCGGGACGACGTCGTGCCGCAGGCCGAGGAACAGTTCATGGGGTTGCTCGCCGAACTGCTGGCCGCCGCGCAGCGGGCCGGGACCGTGCGCGCGGATCTCACTCCGCGGGAGGTCAAGGCGATCATCGTGGCCTGCCAGGCGGCGCAGAGCCATACCCCCGATGTCGCGGACCGGGTCACCGCGATCATCCTCGACGGGCTTCGACCGCGGTCGTAACTCTCGTAGCGGCTCACGCGAAGTCGGCGGCGTGGTCCTGTACCCACTGCGCGAAGGTCAGAGCGGGCCGTCCGACGAGGGCGGCGACGGCGGCGGGCACCGGCGGCGACGCGGCGGTGCCTGCCTTCCAGCCCGCCAGAATGCCGTCGGCGGCGAAGGGCGGAACGGTCTTCAGCAACTCCGCACGGGCCTCGTCCACGGTCGTCGGCTCGATGGTATGTCGCGGCCGATCGCCGCGCCGATGAGCCCCACCTGCCTGCGCAGGGTCAACGCCTCGGGGCCGGTCACGAAGTAGGCCCGGCCGCGGTGGCCCCGCTCGGTCAGCGCCGTCACCGCGAGCGCCGCCACGTCCTTCTCGTGGACCGGTACCGTCCGCGCCCCGGGATAGGGCAGGCGAACGGTGCCCCGCTCGCGGACGGACCTCTGCCACCACCACAGCGCGTTCGTCGCGAACATGCCGGGACGGATGAATGTCCAGCCTCGTCCATCACGACGGCCCCGGACGAGAGCAGGACCACGTGCCGCACCCCGGCGGATCGGGCCGCGGCGACGAAGCTCGTCCTGACCGCCCTGGCACGCGGGCCGCTGCGCTTCGCCGAGCTGCACCGGCTGATCGAGGGAATCAGCGAGAAGATGCTGTCGCAGACCCTGCGCGTCCTCGTGCGCGACGGGCTGATCCGCACCGTCGAGCCCGCGACGCCACCGCGCGTCAGCTACGCGCTCAGCGAACTCGGCCACGGCCTCACCGACTCGCTGCACCCGTTCCCGGACTGGATCTATCGGCACCTGCCCGACGTGGCGTCGGCGCAGGACCGCCACGATCAGGACCGGCGGTGACCGGCGCGGACGCCCATCCTCGGTGGTGGGGATAGTCCGGAGTCGGACTACTGTTGCTGCACAACGGCTTCCGTGACAGCCCGCAGAAGGTCACCGAGGGGCCGTGGCGGCGATGTGAGCACTGGACTGCGTCACCACGGCGAAGTCGCGAACCGCCGCCGACCTTGCACACGGCTTCGACCGTTTGCCCGCTCGGGGCGAGGGTAGGCGGCCACAATGGTTGGTGAGAAGTCCACAATTCTGCTGATCGCCGATCCCGGCGCCCCGGAGGTGATCGCCGGACATCTGTCCGATTCGCTCTCGGATACCCCTACCGACGGGCCCGCATCCGACAGCTGGGACGTCTCGGTGCGGTGCCGGGCGTACCCGATCGACGAGCGCACCGAATTCTCCGAGGTCGTCGACACCATCGACCCGGGTGGCGAGACCGAGGACGTCGTCATCTACCTGACCGATCTGCCCCGGCGCCAGGGCACGACACCGGTGCTGGCCGACGTGAGCGTGCCGGAGCGCTTCGCGGTGATCTCCATTCCCGGAATGGGCGGCGCGTTCATCCAGCGCCGGGTGCGGGACGTGGCGCGCACCGTCCTTGCCGAGGTGGCGCGCCGGCCAGGGACTCCGGCTGAGCGGCTGCGGCGCGTCCAGGACGACGATGTCGTCCACTACCTGGCACCGTCGGCCCTTTCCCGGCTGCGGCTGCTCGCAGGCATGGTCTACGCCAACCGGCCGTGGCGGTTGGTGACCGGCATGTCGAAGGTGATGATGGCGGCCTTCGCCACTGGCGTGGTGAGCCTGGCCTATCCGACGATGTGGCAACTCTCCGCCACGATGGGGCCGTGGCGATTGAGCGCGGTCACCGTCCTGGCCACCGCGGCGATGATCGCCTGGCTCATCGTCGAACACCGCCTCTGGGAACGCCCGCGGCCGGGCAGCGAACGGGAACGCGCGGTGCTCTACAACGCGTCGACGGTCATCACCCTGACGATCGGCGTCGTCGTCTTCCACGCCGCGCTGTTCGTCCTCCTGTTGCTGACCGCCTGGTGGACGATCCCGCCGCAGCTGGTCACCGAGAACACCGGACGACCCATGGGCCCGGTGACGCTGGTGCTGATGGCCTGGCTGGTCGCCGCCGTCGCCACCCTCGGCGGCGCGCTGGGATCGGGCATGGAGGACGACGAGGCCGTCAAGGCGGCGACCTACGGTGCCCGGCAACGCCAGCGATTCGACCGCACAGACTGACGCACCCGGCTCCGTTTCCCGGGGCGAACCCAGGACGGAGGCTGTCGGAGCCGGTCAGGGGGTGACGATCGGGAAGGTGGGGTCGGGCTGGTCGAGCAGGTCCAGCAGCCGGTGCAGGGTGGCCGGGTCGCCGTCGAAGGCGAGTCCGTCGACGCCCGCTCCGGCGAGCACGCCGAGCAGGTCGTTCTTGGTGAGGGTGATGGTGAGGTCGACGGTGGCGGCGCTGCGCGGGTCGACGGTGCGGATGAGCGCCCCGTTGGACAGCGTGGTGCGCAGCGTGAGCGCGGGATCGGTGAAATGCCAGTCCAGGACGAGAGATTCGCCTGCGGCGCGGGGGCCGTCGACGCGGATGGCGATGGTGTCGAACAGCTGCTCGACGCTGAGCGCGGCGGCCATTCCCCCGCTGGTGTCCAGGGGCGCTGGGCCGACGCCCTCACGGAGTTCCTTGGCGCCGGAGAGGTAGAAGCCGCGCCAGGTGGCGTTCTCGGCACCGTATCCGAGACTCGTGAACACCTCGGCGAGCGCCGCTTTCGCCCCGCTGTGTTCGGGTGCCGCGAAGACGGCGTGTTTGAGCAGTTCGGCGGCGAAGCGCAGATCGCCGTCGGCGGCATAGCGGCGGCCGTGCTCGACCGCGGCGTCGACGCCGCCGAGCAGGGAAACGTAGCGCTCGGCCGCCGCGACCGGCGGGTGCTGCCACAGCGAGCTGGGGTGGCCGTCGAACCAGCCGAGATAGCGCTGGTAGATGGCTTTGACATTGTGGCTGACCGAGCCGTAGTAGCCGCGGGCGTGCCAGGCGTTCTCCAGGGCCGGTGGCAGGGTGATCTCCTCGGCGATCTCGATGCCGGTCAGCCCCTGGTTCATCATGCGCAGGGTCTGGTCGTGCAGGTAGAGGTAGAGGTCGCGCTGCTGGGCGATGAACCGGGTCAGGTTCTCGGTGCCCCACGTCGGCCAGTGGTGTGAGCCGAAGGCGAGGTCGGAGTCGGCGGCGAACAGTTCGATGGCCTCGTCGAGGTAGTGCGACCACATGCGCGGGTCGCGGACCAGCGCGCCGCGCAGGGTCAGCAGATTGTGCAGGTTGTGCGAGGCGTTCTCGGCCAGGCACAGTGCCCGGTGGCGGGGGAAGTGGAAGTTCATCTCCGCAGGCGCCTCGGTGCCGGGGGTGATCTGGAAGTCGATCGGCACCCCGTCGAGGGTTTCGCGCTGGCCGGTGTGGGTGATGTCGCGGGTGGGCGGAATCAGTCCGAGCGAGCCCTGGGAGACCCGGACTCCGAGGCCGTTGCCGACGTGCCCCTCCGGTCCGACGGGCAGGCCGAGGCCGTACATGTAGCCGCCGCGGCGGTTCATGGCGGGTCCGGCGTAGACGTTCTCGGCGACCGCCTCGGCCATGAACCCCGCCGGTGCCAGGATCGGGACCTCGCCCGCGCCGTCGGGCAGCACCCCGTACACCCCGCCGAAGTGGTCGCCGTGCGAGTGCGTGTAGATGACGGCGGTGACCGGGCGCTCGCCGCGGTGTTCGCGATACAGCGCCAGCCCGGCGGCCGCGCACTCGGCCGAGACGAGCGGGTCGATCACGATGACACCGGTGTCGCCCTCGACCAGGGTCATGTTCGAGATGTCGAAGCCGCGGATCTGGTAGATCCCCTCGGTGACCTGGAACAGGCCGTTGCGGGCGCAGAGCTGGCTCTGCCGGAACAGGCTGGGGTCGACGGTGCCCGGCGCCTCGCCGTCGAGGAAGCCGTAGGGCGTCAAGTCGAAGACGACCGCGCCGGCCGCGGTCTCGATGGGCCAGTGCTCCAGGGTGGCGATGAAGCCCCGCCCGGCGTCGTCGAAGTCGGTACGGTCGGTGAAATCCAGCGCCATCTCAGCTCCTCGAGAAGTGAACGAGCAGGTTCCCGCGCGGTCCATCCTTCGGCAGCTCGGTCCCGGTTCCCTCACCCGAAAGGGGTGAAGTCGCCGGTCTCACCCGGAGTGAGTGCGGCGCGACAGCGGGCGGCGGCGGCCGGGCGGGCGGCGTCGGAGCTACGTCGGACGAGGCCCGGTTCTCGCAGAGCCGCACGACCCAGGTCGGGATCACCGCTTGGCGTAGTCGGCGACCCCCTGCCAATCGATCATGACGCAGGGTTCGTCCCCGACGGTCCAGGCATCGTGCCCGGGCGGGACGATCATGAAATCGCCGGGCCCGTACTCCTGTTTCTCGCCGTCGTCCATGACCACCGCCAGGTGCCCCGAGACGCAGTAGCCCATGTGCGGCGCCTGGCAACTGTCGGTGCCCGCGATCGGCGCGACATGTTCCGACCACTGCCAGCCGGGCTGGAAGATCGCCCGGCCCACCGGGCCGCCGTCGAGATTGACGAGATCGAGCCGGCCCGTGTCCCCGTCGAAGGGGCGGGTCTCTTCGGGTGAATCGAAATTCTTGCGTACCAAACGGGACATCGCCGCTCTCCTCGGTACCAGTGGCCCCCCGCTTCGTCGCGACCGACGGCCGACAGGTCTGCGAACTCGGCCGACGCGTGAACGCGTCGCGTCGAGTTGCGTCGGTGCGATCCGCCTCCACCCGCGCCGCTACCGACCAGCACCTCAACACAAAAATGTGATAGAGATCATATCTTACGGCGGCGGACCGGGCCACCCCGGCGACGCTCCGGTCTCCGCCCCCACCGTCGAGACGGCCGACCTGAGCAAGCCGAGCGCCTACGGTCAGCGAACGATCGCGTCGGGCCGCAGGTCGAGCCGCCGCAGCAGCTGGGCGTTGACGGCGACGACGATGGTGGAGGCGGACATGAGCAGGGCGCCGATCTCCATGGGCAGGGTGATGTTCCAGCGGGCGAGGAGCCCGGCGGCCAGCGGGACGGCGACGATGTTGTAGCCCGCGGCCCAGGTGAGATTTTGGATCATCTTGCGATAGGTGGCCTTCGACAGGTCGATGATCGACAGCACCGCACGGGGGTCGTCGCCGGCCAGGACGACTCCGGCCGAGGCGATGGCGACGTCGGTGCCCGCGCCGATGGCGATGCCGACGTCGGCGCGGGCCAGCGCGGGGGCATCGTTGACGCCGTCGCCGACCATCGCGACCTTGCGTCCGGCGTTCTGGAGGGCCTGGACCCGTGCGCCTTTCTCTTCGGGCAGGACACCGGCGAAGACCTCGTCGATTTCCAGACGGGCGGCGACGGTGCGGGCGACGGGTTCGGCATCGCCGGTGATCATCGCGACGTGGATGCCGTGCGCGTGCAGAGCTCGGATGGCCTGGGCGGATTCGGGGCGGATCTCGTCGGCGAGGGCGAGTGCACCGGCAACGGTGCCGTCGCGCAGTACGTGCAGCACGGTGGAGCCCGCTTCGGCCCACCCCGCGGTCTCGGAGAGGGGCGCCGAGCCGTATTCGGCGAGCAGGGTGGGTCCGCCCACGGAGACGGTGGCACCGTCGACGGTGGCGGTGACGCCGATGCCGTTGCGGGCGGTGAAGCCGGTCGCCGGTACGACGCCGAGCCCGCGGTCGGTGGCGGCGGTGACGATGGCGCGCCCGAGTGGGTGTTCACTGTCGGCTTCCACGGCGGCGGCCAGGGCGATGACTTCCTCGGCGGTGATCGCGCCGGAGCCGGTGGCCCGGTGCAGGGCGGGTTCGCCGCGGGTGAGGGTGCCGGTCTTGTCGAACAGCACCGCGTCGACACTGCGCATGGCTTCCAGCGCGCGGCGGTCGGTGATGAGGACGCCCGCTTCGGCGGCGCGCTCGGTCGCGATGGCGATGACCAGCGGGATGGCCAGGCCGAGGGCGTGCGGGCAGGCGATGACGAGCACGGTGATGGTGCGCGCGATCGCGGATTCGGGTTCGCCCAGGATCAGCCAGGTCGCCGCGGTGATGATCGCGGCGATCGAGGCGAACCAGAACAGCAGTGCGGCGGCACGGTCGGCCAGTGCCTGAGCGCGGGAACTCGAGTTCCTGGCTTCGGTGACCAAACGCTGGATACCGGCCAGGGCGGTATCGGCGCCGACGGCGGTGATCCGCACGCGCAGGGCGGAGTCGGTGGTGACGGTTCCGGCCACCACCTTGTCGCCGGGGGCGCGGCGCACGGGGGTGGATTCGCCGGTGATCATGGATTCGTCGACATCGGCGGTGCCGGTCTCGACGGTGCCGTCGGCGGGCACGCGCGCACCGGGGCGGACCACGACCAGGTCCCCGGCCCGCAGGTCGCCGGTGGGCACCGTGGTCGTCGCGCCGGTGTCGTCGAGGCGTTCGGCCTCGTCGGGAAGCAGCGCCGCCAGCGACTCCAGAGCGCTGGATGCCTTTCCGAGCGAACGCATCTCGATCCAGTGGCCGAGCAGCATGATGACGATGAGCAGCGCGAGTTCCCACCAGAAGTCGAGGTCGTGGGCCAGGATGCCGAGGGTCGCGCCCCAGGAGGCGGTGAAGGCGACGGTGATGGCCAGCGAGATCAGCAGCATCATCCCGGGCCGGCGAGCCCGGATCTCGGTGACCGCGCCGGTCAGGAACGGGCGCCCGCCCCAGAAGAACATGAGCGTGCCGCCGAGCGGGGATACCGACGACAGCGAGTCCGGCACGGTGTAACCGAGCAGGTCGGCGAACATCGTCGACGCCGCGACCACCGGGATCGCCAGCACCACCATCACCCAGAACAGGCGCCGGAACACCGCCGGATCGTGGCCGGCGTGCCCGCCGTGACCGGCATGTGCGTCGTGGCCGTGTTGGTCGTGGCCGCCGACAGTGGTGGGATCGCTGGACATAAGCGGACCATATACCCCATGGGGGTACCTGTAAAGGGAGTGGCAGCCGGGCTCTGGGCGCGGAGCCGGCCGGACGGTAACCCGGTCGGCAGCTGATCTATCCTTTCGGGAATCTTTTTCATGGAGTTCGCTCGAAGGTCCCACCCCGATCTCGCGAACCGGAACGGTGTACGGCTGCGGCGTCACAGGGACTGCCCCGGCCACCGAAGACGGGAAGACCTACGAATTCGATGTCAGCGGAGATTTCTGGAGGCACGTTCGACAATTCCACCGAGATCACGCTCGCCGATGGGCGCGCCACGAACTTCGAAGTCCCCCGACGACGGTATCGAATCGTCGCTCGCAGCCATGCCGGTGCACCTCGGCGGTTGAAGCGAACCCAACCGCGCCGGAACGGCTTCGGGGTCGGTTCACGATGTGGTGAACCGGCGCTCGACAACCGCATCACCATCGAACAGGCGACAGGCGTCCTGCTGCGCGAGGCCGACCGGGCGCACGGCGTAGGCTCGAAGGTATCCGGGGGCAACCCGTGCGCTGACCACTCGAGGTGGCGTCGTCGCCGGATTCGACGATCCGGCCCGCTCAGGGCTGTGACAGCGACCGCCGCGCTCGGTGGCAGACGAGAACCGCCACCCGATCCGAGCCGGCCAGCACAGGAGCGAGTTGACAATGGCTGAATGGCAGAGGTTCGAACGCGCCGGGGCCGTGGACGTGAAACCTGAGCCGGGGGATCGGATCCTGGTCCGGGTGAAGGTCGCGGGAACCGATCGGACAGGCGAGTGGAAGAACCGCTTCACCGGTCATCTGCGGACGCAGCAGGACGAGGCGAGCGGCGTCGGTATCGACACCTCCGGTGGCGGGCGGTACAGCATCTACGCCCACGTCCCGGAGCACGCCCTGGAGATGATCGTGGCCGCGATCGACCTGGCCATCGACGCGACGAACGACGACTACGTCCGCGTTGTCCTCCCGGAAATCGACGCGGCCAGGGTTGCCGCCGAAGCGGCGACCCGCGAGGCGGACGAGCGGATCGCCGACCTCACCCGCCGAGCCGCGCTGCTGGACCGCCCGGAGCGCTCCGAGCGATAACGCGCGGGCGCTTCGACGCTCGGCCTGCTCCGCGATGATCATCGGCCGGTCCCGCTCCCGCTGCGAGCGAGGGAACCGCGCCCCGCCCGGATTCCGCTCGATCGCCGAGTGCTGCGGAGCCGGGGTCGTCCGCGTGTGCGATCGGGTGCCCGTTGCCGCGGGCGATCAGGGCCGCTCGCAGTTTCCACGCTCCGTATCCGGTCTTGGGATCGCAGCCGGTCAGTGCGGCGATGTGCGCGAGGCGGCGGTCGACGGTATTGGCGTGGATACGCAGCGCGGCGGCGGTGCGCTGCCTGCCGCAGTCGCTTATCAGGTAGGCGTGCAGCAGTTCAAGCAGGTGCGGCTGGTCACCGAGCGGGCCGAGGATCGCGGCCAGGCGCTCGCGCACGGGACCCGGCCGCGACAGCTGGATCTCCATCGCCATGCGCTCGTAGGAATAGATCCCTGGCCCGCACCCGAGCTCGATCAGCACGTCCAGAGAATCGTGCGCGTGATCAGCGGCCTTGCCGGTCGCGGCCGAACCGGCGACCAGCACGCAGCCGGTGAGTTCGACATCGGACTCGCGGGCGAGCGAAACCAGCAGGGACTCGACCTTGCCGTCGGTGAAGACCCGCTCGGGCAGCATGACGGTGCCCCCGGCGGGGCTGAGCGCGATCCGTTCCCGCCCGGAGCAGTGCGCCGCCAGCTCGGAGCGGCAACGTCGCAGCCAGCGGCGAGCCCGCTCCGGATGGTCGGAATCCGGGGTGGCGGGTCCGACGTGGAGGGCGAGGACGGCATAGCGCATCGCGCCGTCACCGGTCGGGGTGCCCGCGCCGACTCCCTCGGTGGCTCGGACCGGCCGGGGAAGCAGGTCCTGTGCGGCAGCCAGCATCGCAGCGGTGTAGACGCTGGTGATCGTGGTGGTGATGGCCGACATCCAGTCCAGGGCGAGCGCGATACTCGCGCCGAGGGAACCGGGGTCGACGCCCTGCGCCGGTGGGCGCACCGTCCGGACGAAGGCGTGGTCGAGCCGGTCGATCAGGAGCCGGAATCCGGTGTGTACCGCGTGCAGCACGGTTTCCAGGGGCAGCCCGGTGTTCCGCCATTGGATCGCGGCCCGTTCCAGCCAGAGCAGTTGATCGGGGGCTGCGGTGCCGTCGAGCAGGCCGACGAGCCCGGCCAGGCAGCGACTGACCACGGCGGCGGTGTCCGCACGGCTCACGCCTGCGGGCAGCGGCACGAAGAGTTCCACGAGGCGGCCGACGGTTTCGTCGGCCACCTCGTCGGTTTCGTGCAGCGGAGCCGAGAGCGGGTGGCCGTCGACGACGATCGGCCGCCGCTGATGATGATCGGCTCGCATGGCAGTGGCCTTCCTCGGCGGGCAATCGGGTGGGGCGACCTCGCGGCGCGTGCTCCGTCAGCTGCCCGCGGGGTGGGTGCGGAAGAATTCCCAGATCGAAGCGGTGGCATCGATCGACGTGGTGTTGTTGCCGACGATGAAGGACGGATAGAGCGACGAGGAGGTGCCCGGCCAGATGTGGCCGCCGCCGAGGATCGAGTACAGGTGGACATCGACTCCGGCCGGGCAGGTGTACCGATCCACGACCACGTCGGAGGCCAGGGTCTGGCGTGCGGGTCCTCCGGTGCATCCGTCGCGGCGCGCCCATGCCGCAGCATTGTCGGTCACCGGGCTGGTGCTCACACCGGAGTTCTCGTCCGCCGAACCCGACGCGGAACCGGTGCCGCCCTGGCCGGCGTAGGGCACGATGGCGTCGTCGGTGCCGTGGAAGGCGATCACCGGCACCGCTCGCGCCGGGGCACACCAGGTGAAGTCCCGGAGCCCGGAGACCGCGGCGATGGCCGCGACCCGATCGGCGAACCGGCAGCCGATCGAACTGGCCGCGAACGCCCCCATCGACAGCCCGGCGACATAGACCCGCCCGGTATCGACGCAGAGATCGGCTTCGACGTGGGTGAGCACCTGCATCACCCACTCCAGATCCGCCGAACCGGGGCCGTACTCCCACTGCGCCACCCCGAGCCGATCCAGCTGCGGGGTGACCGTGATGAACCCGTTCCGCGCTCCGTGTTCCCCGAAACCGCTCCCCAGCTCGGCGATCTCCTTGTTCTCCAGCAAACCGTGCAGGGCGATCACGAGCGGCAGTGGACGATCCGCCCCCGCCGGAACACTCAGCAGATACTGCCCGGACTTCTCGGTGCCCCGGAATGTGTTGCTGGTCTGTCCCGGCTCCGGAGCCGAGCTGCCACAGCCCTGCGACGGCACGGGCGCGGGCGCCTGAGGCTCGGCCTGCGCCGGCCCGCCGGCGAACGCGAGGGCCACGATGGCCATGCTCACGGCGGCCCGAATCCGGAAACGCCCGCCTCGGCGACGTCCGGCCGACCCGCCCCCGAAGCTGGAAATGGTGCTCTCAAACATGAGAGGAAGAGTCTCACCGGGATCGGGGCCGCGGAAGCCGTTCCGGGAGACCTTGGACTAACTCATCACCGAAGCGGCACATCGACGTCGAACGAAAATGACTCGACACAGCAACCCTCGAGGCCACGTGTTCGACAACGGGTGATCGCGCCGCCGCACTCCCCGGTTCAAGCGATTCCGGGACCTTCCACGGCGACGCCGAAGAGCATGAGGTCGATGAGCTGGGTGTCGGCGTCGTGGGTGCTGCTGCTCAGCAACCGGTAGAGCAGGGTGCCGAGCAGTACGTCGGGGATCGTGGCCAGCACGGGCAGATCGCGCAGCTGCCCGGCCTCGACCGCGACCCGCAACCGCGCGGTGATCACCGTCCGCAGCGGCGCCGCGTAGCGGTCGTAGAGCCGCCGGGCCTCCTCGGCGTCCTGCGCGGTGCCCGCGGTGAGTCCGCGCACCATGCCTGCCATGCGCGGCTCGTCCAGCAGGGACATGTGCGCGGTCCACCAGGCACGCAGGTCCGCGGCGACGTCGCCGGTGTCGGGTGGGCCGCTGATCTCGGTCGACACCAGCCCGGTCAGGACGGCTTCGGTGATGATCGCGGTCTTCGATGACCACCACCGGTGGATCGTCTGCCGCCCGACGCCCGCTCTCGCCGCGATGGCGTCGAAGCTCAGCGCCTCGTAGCCGCTTTCCAGCAGCAGGTCGCGGGTGGCTTCCAGAACCGCGCGATGGGCGTGGTCGCTGCGGGGGCGGCCGCGTCGCACTTGCATGGTCCGCCACGATAACCGGAACCTCGGATATCCGTGACGGAAGGTACCGGACGCCGGGCGCCCGTGAGATTTTCAATACGAGTGGTACCGAAACGCCGGACATGTGCTGAGCACCTGCTCTACGGTGTTGCGAATGGCTCGTCAGCAGGACCCGCACGCACCCGCCGGCACCACCGATTCCCAGGTGAGCGCGCTCATCGATCTGGTCGTCACCAAGCTCGGGATCGGAATCCGGCCGGGCACCGGCCCGGATGCCGCGGACGACGAACGGCGCCGACGGCAGTGGGCCGTCCTGCACCGTCAGCTGACCCGGCCCGGCCCGGCCCGGGCCCACCTGGCCGCGATGCTCGACCCGCTCGACGCCCACCCCGAGCTGCTCCAGACGCTGCGGGTGCATTTCCGGAACGAATCCAACCGCAAGCGCACCGCCCGCGAGCTGTACGTCCACCCGAACACCGTCGACTACCGGCTCCGGCGCATCGCGCGGCTCACCGGCCACGATCCGGTGACCGGCGGCGGAGCGTGGCGGCTGCGCTCCGCGCTCACCGCACGCGATGCCGAGCGCCCCGGCGAAACCTCCACCTACCGGCCGCAGCCGAAGCCGCGGTGAGCACGATCCCGTCGGACCGGTGGCGCTCAGCGCGGCGGCGCGCGCTTTCGAAGCACGTGCCCTGATCGCGGCCGGGCTGCCGGTCAGGCGAAGCTGCAGCCCGGTACCGGCTTGTCCGCGAGCCGGTCGAGCAGATACGTGATGGCGTTGTCGGGCCCGAACCCGTCGATCATCTCGGGGCCGTAGTGGTTGGGGATGGTCGCGCCGGGCAGGATCGGCGGAAGCTCGTTGGTGCGGAAGGTGACCGTGGCCCCCTGCGCGCACCAATCCTTCGCGAGCTGCAACGCCTGGGCGTAGGGAACGGTGTCGTCATTGCGTCCACTGGTGATCAGGACCGGTGCACGCGGGGTCAGGTTGCCGACCTTCATCTCCGCGAGCGCGGGCGCCGCCTCGGGAATCTCGTTCAGGTGCTCGAGCAGCGGACGCCCGTCCCTGGTGAGCGTGGCCGTGCGCAGGAACGGCTGGCGCAGGATCACATCGCCGATGCACTCGGTACTCAACGTGTTCAGCATGGCGCGCCCGGCGGGGCTGAGCACGCGGTCGATCGCGGTGTCCAGCTCCGGGTACCTGGCCATCAGGCCATTGATCGCGTAGCCGATCGCGCCGCCGATGAGCGCGCCGTCGATCTGGGCCAGGATCGCGGTGAGATCCGCGGTCGGGCCACCGGCCCAGGTGCCCTTCAGGTTCAGCTCCGGGGCGTAGTCGGGAGCCATCTCGGCGGCCGCGGCGACCGCGCCGCCACCCTGCGAGTAACCCCACAGGACCAGCGGAGTCTCCGCGCCGACACCGGCCAGCCGGTTGGCAGCACGCGCGCCGTCGAGCACGGCGTGCGCGGAGTCGATCCGGTTGACGAAGGTGTGCATGCCGGGGGTGCCGAGGCCGATGTAGTCGGTGACGAACACATTCGCCCCGAGCGCACTCCAGACCGCCGACGACGGCAACTCCTGGTTCGCCGACGCCGAGAAAGCGGACCGGAAGTCGAAGCTCAGCCCGGTGGAGAAGGCGACCGACATCGCGCACTGATCACCCTGCCCGGCGGTGCCGGGGGCGATCACCACGGTGGGCCGCGGTCCGGCGCCCTGCCAGGGCCCGGCCGCGGCGAGGAAGGTTCCGCTGACCGCCACCGGGGAGCCATCCTGCTGACGGCTCGTGTACAGGATCTGCTCGGCCTTGCCCGGCCACCCGCCCGCACCCGGCGGCATCGCGAACAGCACCATGGGCTGGGCCCGCACGATCGCGCCCGGCTCGGCGGGGATCTGCTCGGGTGGAATGTAGAAGGAGCTGACCGGCTCGGCCTGCGCCACACCGGGGGGCACTCCCGCTCCGGCCAGTGCCGCGGCGATCGTGATGATCGCGACGGCGACCACGCGCAGTGGCCAGGTCGATGGTGACGACGCATCCCGGCGGGCGTGCTCGCGCATGGACAACTCCTCTTCGAGTTCCGGTAACCGGACTGAAAACTCCGGTTGCTCACGGTAGTGTTGTCCGCATCACCTTCGGGGTCAATATGTGACTTGCTCCATACCGGCGCCGCCGGATCAGGAAAGTCCTTCCAGGAGCAGCCGCCAGCCGTCCCGCGCCACCTCGGGGCGTTGCCGGTGCGGGGTCTTCGTGAGCAGCCCCGCGACGAGGGCCAGGGCGAGCATCAGCCGGTCGGCGGTGACGCCGGGAGCGAAGGGACCGTGGCCGTCATCGGCGAGTTTGCGGTCGATCAGCTCCCGCATCCGCCGATGTGTGACAGCGAGTTCGGGGCTGTCCGGCTGGAGCGTGGACAGCAGCCCGGCGCACTCGACAGTCTGACCGATGATGGTGTCCAGCAGCGACTCCAGGGTGCAGCCCGGCTGCGCCACGAGCTGCTCGAGTTCCGCGACGTCCTCGTCGAACAGCGCCCGCGCCAAGCTCTCCCGATCGGCGAAGTGCCGGTACAGCACCGCAGGGCCGACCCCGGCGGCGGTGGAGATCAGCGAGAGCGGAACGCGCGGGCCGTCGTGTGCGAACACTTCCCTGGCCGCACGCAGGATCGCCGCACGGTTCTCGGCGGCGGCGGCGGGGCCCCTGTTGACCCGGGACGCAGGACTCACCCCGCCACGCTACAGCGCGACATCGCCCTGCCGGCATCAGTGACACAGGTCGCTCTACTACTTACTGTCGGAGACGCCCGAACCCGCGCTACCCTGACCGCGGCAGAATCGCGAATCACACTGCTCCGCACAACGATTTACGCGCACCGACCGTCGGGGCAGCACTGCGATCGCTGCCGCGAAGCGCCGTCCGGGTGCTCGGGGCGGTGCGCGCGCACCGCACGGGACGGCGAAGTTCGTCTCGTGAGGAGTCCCCGATGTCACGACGGTTCGATGATTTCACCGCCGTTCCCCGTCCCGCGATCACCCGCCGCCGGGCGCTCGCCGCCGCGGCGGCTCTGCTGATCCTCCCGGGTTGCGGGGCGACGAGTGCGCGGCCGGAGCACGGGGAATCCCCTCCCCCGCACTGGGATTACGATGCGGAGGGCCCCGGGCACTGGGCGGAGCTCGACGGCCGCTACGGCATGTGCGGAACCGGGGGCGGACAGTCGCCGATCGACCTCGGCCATCCGACGCGGGTGGCGCCCGCCGACCACATCGACATCGGGTACGGGCCGGTGCGAGCGCTGGAGGTGGTCGACAACGGGCACACCATCCAGGCGAACGTGCCGCCGGACGCCGGGCAGTACGTCGTCGTCGACGGGCGGCGGTTCACGCTGGCCCAGTTCCACTTTCACGCTCCGAGCGAGCACACCGTCGAGGGCGGGGGCGCCGCGATGGAGTTGCATCTGGTGCACGTCGCCGAGGACGGGGCGCTCGCTGTGCTCGGCGTGCTCCTGGCGGTGGGCGAGCAGCGATCGACGTTCGGTCCGGTGCTCGGGGAGTTGCCGCCGGTGGGCGGGGTGCGCGCCGCGGGGCCGCTCGACCTGCGCGAGGTGCTGCCCGGCGACCTCGCGCAGTTCCGCTACACCGGCTCGCTCACCACGCCGCCGTGCACCGAGGGGGTCGCCTGGACGGTGCTTCGGCATCCGGTCCCGGTCGGCCGGGACGAGGTCGAGCGCTATCTGACGCGATTCCCGCACACCAATCGCCCGGTCCAGGCGATCAACGGCCGGGCGGTGATTCTCGGCGGAGGCTGAGCTCGTCGATCACGCCTCCAGCGCCGCGATCAGCGCCGCGGAGTCCGACACCGCGCCGAATACCCCGCCCTGCATGGTCACCATGTGCAGGGCGGCCTCGTGGTTACCGGGATCGGTGGCCCCGGTGCAGTCGGAGAGGATCAGGCACTCGTAGCCGCGATCGTTGGCCTCGCGCATGGTCGTGTGGACGCAGACATCGGTGGTGATACCGGTCAGCACGATATTGCGAATTCCCCTGGTGCGCAGCACCAGGTCCAGATCGGTGGCGTAGAAGGCACCCTTGCCGGGCTTGTCGATGATCGGCTCGCCGGGCAGCGGGGCGACCTCGGGCACGATCTCCCACCCCGGCTCCCCCTGCACCAGAATCCGCCCCTGCGGGCCTTCGCTCCCGATCTCCGCCCCGATCTGCGCGGAACGCCACCGCTTGTTCGCGGGCAGGTCGGCGAGATCGGGCCGGTGCCCCTCACGGGTATGGATGACGGTCAGGCCTGCGGCGCGGGCGGCGGACAGCAACCGCGCGGTGGGGGCGAGACCGGCGCGGGTGAGGGCGAGGTCGTAGCCCATGGCGTCGACGTACCCGCCGGGCCCGCAGAAGTCGACCTGCCAGTCGATGCAGATCACGGCGGTGACGGCCGGGTCGATCGGCCCGTCGTAGGGCCAGGTGTAGGGGCGGGCGTCCACTTGCTTGGTCATGCGGTGACAGCCTCTCGATTGCGAAGGGAAAGGGCGGAGAAGACGGCGGCGCCGACGATCATGCCGACGATGGCGTCGGAGAGCCCTGGCGCCCATTCGTGGGCGGCGAGCGCGGCGGCGGCGCCGACGGCCCAGGCGGCGAAGGCTTCCCAGCGCCAGGCCGTCTCGCGGGCGACGCGACGGCGAAGGACCAGCTGGTCGAGGATCAGCACGATGCCGATGGGCGGGACGATGACGCCGAGCAGGTTCAGCCAGGTCTCGAAGTGCGACCAGACGCCTGCGACCGCGAGCAGCACGCCGATCCCGCCGAGCACGACGCTCAGCGCCCGCATCCGCTGCCCGGTGAGCTGACTCCACCCGACGGCGCCGTTGTACAGGCAGTGCGCGCAGACGGAGCCCAGGTTCACGAAGACGAAGATCACGGCCACCGGGACGAGCCAGCCGCCCTGGTCGATGAGGATGGACAGGAAGTTGCCGCCGTCGGCGGCGGGGTTCGCGGCGGCGCCGAGCGCGACGATGAGCCCACCGATCACCAGGGCGATGGTGTTGCCGACGGGGAACGCGGAGAAGGCGGCGAGGAATCCTTCGCGGCCGTTCCTCGACCAGCGGGTGAAGTCGGCGGTCATGGTGCCGGAGTCGATGAAGCAGGCGATCACCAGGGTGACGGCGGCGCCGAGGCTCAGCGCGGAGCCCGCCCCGGCGTACCCGAGCGCCGAACTCCAGCTCGATTCGCCGAGCGCGAGCACCACGGCGGTGATCCCGAGCGCCAGGTAGAGCGGTGCGGCGATGACGCCGATGGCGGAGAGCGCGCGGATGCCGAGCAGGGTGACCAGGACGTACCCGATGCCCGCACCGAGCGAGGTCAACCGCTCGTCCCAGCCGAGGCTGGTGGCGAGGATGGAGCCGGTGAGCCCGGTCTGGAAGGCGAACCAGCCGATGACGACCGTGGCCAGGAAGCCGGAGACCAGCCGGTAGCCCCGGCGGCCGAAGGTGTCGACGGCGATGAGCGCGAAGCTCTTCCCGGTCTTCCCCGCCAGATAGCTGAGCGCGCCGACGTAGCCCATGAGCACGAGGTTGCCGAGCAGAACGGCGAGCATTCCGCGCCAGAAGCCGAGCGAGTACACGATCAGCCCGCCGAAGACGGCGCAGGTGAGGATCATCGGGAAGCCGAGCCAGACGGCCGACACCGAGGCCAGGCTGCGGCGCGCCGCGGCGGGCACCGGGACGCTCTCGTACTCGTCGCTCGGTACCGGCGCCGCATCCGGTGGTGCCGTATTCAGCTCTGTACTCATGGCTGTATACGTTCGCGACCTGATGTTTCCTCGGAAGCGGTGCGCGGTTACGGGTAGGTGACCGGATCGGGCCCGGGTTACGGGGATGTAGCCGAACTAGGATTTCCGCCGTGGAGCTCGCCGAACACTTCCTTCCCTTCCGTAAGAACACCGTGATCGCGCTGTGCGCCGCGGAGCTGCCCGACGCCGAGCGCGGGCCGTTCACCGACTTCGCCCGGCTGCTCGCCGCGCTGGTGCACCTCGAGTTCCACGACCGCGGCGAGGCCGCGCTCGACGCCTACCAGGTGGTCGACCCCTCCGAGGACGAGCGGGTGCTCACGCCCGCCACGCCGGAGGAGCGGGCGGCGGCGCGGGTGACGGTGGAGCGCGAACTGGTCGCGCTGGCGGAGGCGGCCGATTACACCCGGGTCTCGGCCGAGGAGATGCGGCAGGCGTTCACCGAGCACGCGCTGGTGAAGGTGCGGCTGGAGGTGGACGAGGACGAGTTCGAGACGGCGCTGTTCTTCCGGCGCGGGGTGTCGCAGCGCACCGAGCGGGTGCCGTGGCTCTTCGGGTTGCGCCGCCGCGACCTCGAATTCACCAGCTACGCCAAGGTTCTCGTCTACATCGCCTTTACCGACAGCGCGCGGCGGCCGAACGGCGGGGTGCTGCTGAAGCTCTTCCAGAATGTGCCGAAGAACGATCTGGAGATGCTCTACCCGACGGTGCGGGTGCGGATGCGGCCGCTGGACAAGCTGCTCATCGGGGTGCCCGCGGCGGTGTCCGGGATCGTGGTCGTCGCGACCAAGCTGGTCGCCTCGCTGGGGCCGGTGGCGCTGCTCCTGCTGTTCTGGGCGGGGCTGCGCGAGGAGCCGGTGCGGCTGGATCAGGCCGCGCTGATCACGCTGGGCGCGGGGCTCGCGGCGTTCGGCGGGTATCTGGCGCGGCAGTTCTCGAAGTTCAAGAATCGCAAGCTGCAGCTCATGAAGACGCTCTCCGAGCACCTCTACTTCCGGAACCTGGACAACGACCAGGGGGTCTTCCACCACCTGCTCGGGGCGGCGGAGGAGTCCGAGGTGAAGGAGGCGGTGCTGGCCTACTACTTCCTGCTCACGGCGGAGGCCCCGCTCAGCGGGGCGGAGCTGGACGCGCGGGTCGAGGAGTGGTTCCGCGAGCAGTGGGGCGCACGGTTCGACTTCCGGATCCGGGACGGGCTGCGCAGGCTCCGCGAGCTGGAGTTGCTCACCTCCGACGAGCGCGGCGGGCTCGGGGTGCTGCCGCTGGCGGTGGCAAGGGCGCGGCTCGACCGGCGCTGGGACGGGCTCTTCCTCCGGACTATCCCCGCATCCCCGCCAGTCGCCCGGCAATGATCCGCTCGGCGTCGCCGACGATTCCCTCGACCACTTCCTTACAGGAGAGCACCTCGTCGATCAGCCCCTGCGCCTGACCGGCCCACCACAGCCCGCCGTCCATGTCGCCCGCGCCGAGCACCTCGCGCCTGCCGCGCTCGCCGGAGGCCAGGTGCGCGACGTCGGCGAAGGTGGCACCCGGACGCCGGGAGAGCTCGACGATCTCCGCGGAGACGGCATTGCGCGCCACCCGCGCGGTATTGCGGAACTCGCGGAAGATCACCTGGGTGGCGCGCTCGTCGTTGGCGACGATCTGGCGCTTGACGTTCTCGTGGATCGGGGCCTCGGTGGTGGCGACGAAGCGGGTGCCCATGTTGACGGCGTCGGCGCCGAGCGCGAGCGCGGCGACCAGCCCGGCGCCGTCGGCGATGCCGCCGGAGGCGATGATCGGAATGCTCAGCTTGCGGGCGGCGGCGTTGATCAGCACCAGGCCGGGGACGTCGTCCTCGCCGGGGTGGCCCGCGCACTCGAAGCCGTCGATGCTGATGGCGTCGACGCCGAGCTTCTCGGCCTTGAGCGCGTGCCGCACCGCGACCGCCTTGTGCACCACCTTCACGCCGTTGGCCTTGAAGGTCGGCAGGTGCGGCTCGGGGTTGGCGCCCGCGGTCTCCACGATCTTCACGCCGCCCGCAACGATGGCGTCCCGGTACTCGTCGTAGGGCACCGGGTTGCGGGTGGGCAGGATGGTCAGGTTCACGCCGAAGGGCTTGTCGGTCCGCTCCCTGACCCGGCCGATCTCGGCCAGCAGCGCCTCCGGCGTGGGCTGGGTCAGCGCGGTGAGGAAGCCGAGCGCGCCGGCCTCGGCCACCGCGGCGATGAGCTCGGCGGTGCCGATCGCGGTCATCCCGCCGCAGACGACGGGGTGCTCGATCCCGAATTCCTCGGTGAACCTGGTCTTCAACACCGTTCGATGAGACCACATCGGGACACCGAGTGAAATGACGTTCTCATTGAGTGAGAGCGCGATCACCATCCCCTGCCCCCACTTCTCTCGGACGAGGCTTTGGGGGCTGGCCGCCCCTGACCGCGCGGCGTTGAGTGTGCGCGGGGGCACGTCATCGGGCGGGCCGGGAGGAGCGAGGACACATGCGGGGCAGGGTTGTGGCGGCGATCGCGCTGGTGCTGATGGCGGCGGCCGGGGCGGGGCCGACGGCATCGGCGGAGCCGGCCGCCGTCGCGGCGAGCGCGACGGCACCGAACGGGTCGCGGATCGAGAAGGTGGAGCCGGTGGACGCGCGAAACATCGTGCTGCACATCCACTCCGCCGCCATGGACAAGACGGTGCCGGTCGAGGTGCAGCGCCCGGCCGACACCTCGGTGCCGCGCCCGGTGCTCTACCTGCTGAACGGGGGCGGCGGCGGCGAGGACGGCGTCGCCACCTGGGCCGGGAAGACCGACGCGCTCGGCTTCCTCGCCGACAAGGAGGTCAACGTGGTCACCGCCATCGGCGGCCGCTGGAGCTACTACGCGGACTGGGAGCGGCCGGACCCGGTGCTCGGCGTGAACCGGTGGCAGACCTTCTTCACCGAGGAGCTGCCGCCGATCATCGATGCGGCGCTCGGTACCAGCGGCAGCAACGCGATCGCCGGGATCTCCATGGCAGGCACCTCGGTGCTGCTGCTCGCGATCACCAAGCCGGGGCTGTACCGGAGCGTCGGCGCCTACAGCGGCTGCGCGCAGACCAGCGACCCGGTGGGCCACCGGCTGGTGCAGATGTCGGTGGAGACCTGGGGCGGCGGGAACGTGGAGAATCTGTGGGGCCCGCCGGAGGCGCCGGGCTGGGCGGCGAACGATCCGCTCGTGCACGCCGAGAAGCTCCGCGGCACCACGCTCTACATCTCCAGCGGCTCGGGGCTGCCCGGCCGCTACGACCGGCTCGGTGACCCCTTCATGATGGGCGACCCGAACAATCCGGAGCAGCTCGCGAACCAGATCGTGATCGGCGGCGTCATCGAGGCGGGCACCGCGTACTGCACCAGGAACCTGGCGAGCCGCCTGGCGGAGCTGGACATCCCGGCGACGGTGGAGATCGCGCCGGAGGGCACGCACTCCTGGGGGTACTGGCAGGACGATCTGCAGCGCTCCTGGCCCGCGCTGGCGGCGGGGCTGTACTGAAACTAGGCGGCGAGCTCGTGCTCGGCGGCGAGCGGCCGGACCACGGCGGCCTCGGCGCCGGTGCGCCCCTGCACGCTGGTGAACCGCACCTGCTGGCCCTCGGCGAGGGTGCGGTAGCCTGGCTGATCGATGCTGCCGAACTCGACGAACACCTCGGCGTGGTCGTCGGCGCGAATGAAGCCGAAGCCCTTGGCGGCGTCGAACCAGGCGACGGTGCCGGTGCGCCACTCGGAGCGGGGTTCCATCTACGCGCCCGCCGCGGCGGCGTCGGCGCCGGACCCGCGCATCACCTGCTGCCACCACGAGGAGAGCGGGCTCGGGTCCGGCCACTCGACCGCGGGAGCGGAGTCGTCGGTGGTGTCGGTGCGCTCCGAGCCGATTCGATTCGTGCCGGACTGACGGGTCATGACGGCGTTCTCCTCTGATTCGATGCGCACCGGGCACCCGGTGGTGTTCGCGTTATTCCCGTGAGTCCCGAAATGAAACCTCGGCTAGCGGACCGCGCGGAGCAGCCGTTGCCGCTGGTGGCCGAAGTCGACGACCGTCGGGTAGCCGCCGCTGCGCGGGTCGAACGGCGCCTGGTCGACGGCTGCCCGGTCGGTGAGCGAGCACAGGATGTGCCAGCCGAAGTGGCCGGGGCCGAACGGCGACTCCGCGCGGGTGACCCCGCTGATCCGCACCGTGACCCGCCTGGCGTCGACGGCGACCTCGCAGCGCACGGCGGAGCCGGGCGCCGGGTCGGCCATCAGGGCGGTGGCGGCCTCGTCGACGGCGAGCCCGAGGTCGATGGTCTCGGCGGTGTTCAGCCCGGCCTGCAGCCCGGTCGCCTCGGCGAGCGCGCGCAGCGTCATGAGCTGGGAGTAGTCGGGCGCGACCCGGAACTCGACCCGGGCCGGGGTGGCCGCGGGGCGGGAGCGGGAGCGCGGCCGCGCGACGGGGCGGGTGCCGCGGGGGTCGCGGGGGAAGTGCGGACGCAGGGACATGCGGTTGCCTGTTCCGGACCTCGCGCTGGGGTCAGGCCGGGTTCGGGGCGCTGCCGTTCCGGTCGGCTGAGCGGCTGTCGCGGCCGCCGGGTGGGCCGGGGCAGCAGCCCCGAGCGTCGCCTGGCGCGGGAGATCCTGCTGGTCGATGCGGTGTCGGAGGTGGTGACGTCGACGGTCACTGTTCCTGCCCGTGTTCTCGTATTCGGTGCTACCCGGTTCCCCGGCGTTCATTCGGGCCGGGCGGCCACCGCACACGGGAAGCGGGTACCGGAGCCGAGGCCCCGATACCCGCCGATCGTTCGCCGCGGCTCAGCCCGCTTCGGGGCGCCAGGTGGCGACGGCCCAGATGACCACCACGTCCAGCGCGATGACCAGCAGCGACCACGCCGGGTAGTACGGCAGCCAGAGGAAGTTGCTGACGATCGAGAGCGCCGCGAGCCCGATCGCGGTGATCCTGGCCCAGGTGGCGCCGGTCATCAGCCCGACGGCCGCGATGCCGAGCAGCACGCCGAGCACGATGTGGATCCAGCCCCAGGTGGTGGTGTCGAGCGAGTACACGTAGTCCGGGCCGACCACGAACAGCGAATCGTCCGCGACCGCCGAGATGCCCTGCAGCACCGAGAGCACGGCGACGGCGAGCAGCAGTATCGAGGCCGCGATCGATGTCGCCGCCGCGAAGCCCTGGCGGACGGGGTGTCCGGTTTCGCCTGCGTGTGTCATGGGAGACCCCTCTCGTCGGGTGGGTGTTCGGTGTCGCCGAATCTCCTCTCCCGACCCGCCGGGCGCATCACCCGATTCGGGTGAGTTCTACTGCTACCAGCGGAAACGGGGTATCTTCACTTTTCGAGGAACGATTTGCCCGGAAGTAGCTCGATGGACCGTCCGAGGAGGCGGCATGGTGCTCTCGACCCGGATCGGCACGGTCGGTTCGCGCACGATCGCGCGGCCCGCGCTGGTCGCGGCGATCGAGGAGGCGGTCCGGCCGGGCGCGGCGCGGGTGCTGGTGCTGAGCGCCCCCGCGGGCAGCGGCCGCACCTCCGTGCTCACCGCGTGGGCCGAGCAGAGCCGGTTCGCGGTCGCGCTGCTGACCGTCACCCCGGAGCGCGCGGCGGTGACCGCCTTCGTTCGTGAGCTGGCCGCGCGGCTCGACCTGCCCGACCCCTCCGCCGGGCAGCGCACCCCGGCGAGCGCGCTCACCGCGCTGCTCGCCGCCAGGCCCGACGACGCCGCGCACACCGTGCTCGTCATCGACGACGTGCACCTGATCGACGACCCGCTGGTGCTGGCCGGGCTGGAGCAGTTTCTCCGGCTGGCGCCGCCCACCCTGGTCACCGTGCTCTCCGGGCGCTTCGACCCGCCGCTGCGCTGGCACACCATGCCGGACCAGCGCATGCGCCGCTTCGGCGCGGACCGGCTCGCCTTCACCGAGGCCGAGGCGGCGCTGGTCTGCGCGGCGCAGGGCTGCCCGCCGGAGCCCGCCGAGCTGGACGCGATCATGCGGCTCACCCGCGGCTGGCCCGCGCTGGTCCGGATCGCCGCGCTCTACCTGGACGCCTACCCCGGCGATCGGAGCGCCGCGCTGGCGGTGCTGGCCAGGCCCGCCGCCGCGGTCTCCGACTTCCTGATCGGCGAGCTGCTCGACTCGCTGCCCGCCGCGGTGCGCGACTTCCTGGTGCTGACCAGCGTGCCGGAGGAGTTCACCGAGCCGCTGGCCGCGCTGCTCGCCGGACCGGACACCGGCGACCTGCTGGACCGGCTGGAGCGGCTCGGCCTCCCGCTCACCCGCAGCGGCGCGGCGGGCACGCTCTGGTACCGCTACCACCCGCTGCTGCGCGCCTTCCTGCTGGCCGAGGTGAACCGGCTCGGCCGGGAGCGCGCGGCCGAGCTGCGCCTGGTGACCGCGCAGTGGCTGCAGGCGGCCGGGCTCGGCTCGGCCGCGCTGCCGCACCTGCTCGCCCAGCCGGACGACGAGCCGATCCGCGGCTACCTGCGCACCAGCGGCCCCGCGGTGGTGCTCGCCGGCGACGGCCCGAGCCTGCTGACCCCGCTGACCAGGGAGCGGCCGCTGCTCGCCGACGACCCGTTCGTCTGGGCGCTGCGCGCGGTGGACGCGCTGGTGCGCGGCGAGAACGCGAACGCCGTCGCCTACCTCGACGTGCTCGCCACCAGGAGCGGGACCCCGTCGTTCGCGCCGCCCGGCTGGGTGGCCGCGCTGGCGGGGGCCGCCGGGCTGGAGGCGGCGCTGGTCACCGCGGGCACGCGGGCGCCGGGCGCGGAGCCGCCGAGCACCGCGCACCCGGACATCGACGGCTACGCGGCGGTGCAGTGGGCGACGCTGGCGGTGCTGGACGGCGGCCGGGAGCGCGGCGAGGAGCTGCTGCGCCGCGCGCTCACCCTGGCCGAGAGCACCGGCCAGCCGCGGCTGGTGGTGCGCGCGGCCACCCGGCTCGCCATGGCCGCCGGGCTCGCCGACGATCTGGGCGGGATGCGGCGACGGGCCGGGTACGCGCTGGACTGCGCGGCACGGCACGGCGTCCCCGAGGTGACCGACGTCGCGCAGGCGCGCGCCATGCTCGTCTTCTCCGGGTACCTGCGCGGGGAGGAGCAGGGCGGGGCGGCGCTGGACGGGGTCTTCGCGATGCGGCCGGACGCGGCCGGGGTGGCGGATCCGGTGGCGGGCAGCCACGCGCTGGTGCTGGGGCTGCTGGTGCGCTGCGGGCAGGCCGACGACCGGTACGCGGCGGTGACCGCGCTGCGCGAGCAGCTGCTCGCGCTGCTCGACCGGCACCCGCGCCCGGCCGTGGTGAGCGGGCTGGTGCGGCACGCCGTGTGGGAGCTGCTCGCGGTGCACGAGCCGGTGGCCGCGCGCGGCCTGCTCGACCGGGCGCGCGAGCGGCTCGGGGAGCTGCCGGACGTGGCGGTCGGGGCGGCGGCGCTCGCGCACGCGGCCGGGCGGCCGAAGGCGGTGCGGTCGCTGCTGGAGCCGATCGCCGGGACGGCCGTGCCGCGGGTGACCGGGGTGACGGCGCTGCTGCTGCTCGCCGCCGCGCACCGGGCCACCGGGATGCCTGCCCGCGCCCGCGGCTGCCTGGAGTCGGCGGTCGAGCTCGCCGAGCCGGAGCAGCTGGTCCGGCCGTTCCTCGAGGTGCCGGGGGTGATCGGGATGCTGGACGAGACGGCGGGGTGCTTCGGGCACCGGGACCCCTTCGTTGCCGCGGTGCGCGGGTACGCGGCGGCCGGGCGCGGGCGCGCGGACCACGGCCTCACCGAGACCGAGTGGCAGGTGCTCGCCCGGCTGCCCTCCGGGCGGACGGCGGGCGAGATCGCCGCCGACCTCGGCATCTCGGTGAACACGGTGAAGACGCATCTGCGCGGCATCTACACCAAGCTGCAGGCGCACTCCCGCACCGGCGCGCTGGACCGGGCGCGGCACCTGGGGCTGCTCTGACCGGCGGCCGACCCGGTGTCGTCAGCGGGACGGCCGTGCACAGCGTGCCGCGACGTCAGGCGGCACGACGCGCGCGGTTGCGGTCACGCAGCAGCCGGATGACGGCGCGTTCGAGGATGTCGCGGCGGGCGTCCTCGTCCTTCTGCCGCTCCGCCCTCGGCAGCGCGGCGGCGATGGTGTCGCCGTTCTCCCAGGCGCGCACCACGCGCGGGTCGACATAGGACTCGCGGGCGACGGTCGGGGTGTTGCCGAGCGCATCGGCGACCGCCTCGTAGACCTCCTTGCGCACCCGCTTGCGGCCGCGCTCGGAGCCGGGGCGGCCGAGCGCGGCGAAGGTGACCGCGGCCAGCACCGTGCCCTGCCAGGTGCGCAGGTCCTTGGCGCTGCACTCGCAGTCGGCGAGCTCCTTGAAGCGGGCGTTGATGTCGTCGGCGTGCAGCTCGCGGTAGGCGTCGCCCTGCCGGTAGACGAGCAGCCGGTCGGAGCCGGAGCGGCTGCGGCGCAGCGAGCGCACCGCCCGCGCCAGCCGCGCGTCGGTGACCCGGACCCGGCGGTGCACCCCGCTCTTGGCGATGTAGTCGAAGAGCATGGAGTCGCCGCTCACGGCCGCCTGCTCGCGCAGCAGGGTGGCGACGCCGCGGGTGCCGTTCTCCTCCGCGTACTCCTCGCCGCCGACCCGGAAGACGCCGCGGTCGAGCAGGTCGACGGCGACCGCCTCGACCCGGTGCCGCGGCAGCCCGCTCAGCCCCAGGTCGGCGTGGACCCGCTCGCGCACCGTCGGCAGCTTCGCGGCCAGCGTGAGCACCCGGTCGAACTTCTCCTCGTCCCGCGCCGAGCGCCAGCGCTCGTGGTAGAGGTACTGCTTGCGCCCGGCCGCGTCGGTGCCGATGGCCTGGATGTGGCCGTTCGGGTGCGCGCTGATCCACACGTTCTTCCAGGCCGGCGGGATCACCAGGGCGCGGATGCGCTCGACGTCCGCCGGGTCCGCCTGGCCGCCGTCGGCGGTGTGGTACGAGAAGCCCTTGCCGCGACGCACCCGGCGCAGGCCGGGCCCGCCGGGGTCGCTCCGCCGTAACCGCATACCTCCGGATACCTTCGCAGCGCCCGCTCATTCCTGCTTTTCCGGTGGTGAGCGCCGCTGTTTCCGGCCCGCGCCGCCGGGTAACCAGCGCGCTTCGGCATGATGGGCCGATGAGCGAGGAACCCGATCCCGAAGTCGTCGAGCTGGCCGGCCGGATCTTCGACCTGGCCCGGACCGGGGCCGCCGATGCGCTCGCCGGGTACGTGGACGCCGGGGTGCCGGTGGATCTCACCAACGACCGCGGGGACACGCTCGTCATGCTGGCCGCCTACCACGGGCACGTGGCCGCGGTCCGGGTGCTGCTGGAGCGGCGCGCCGACCCGGACCGGGCCAACGATCGCGGGCAGACGCCGCTGGCCGGGGCGGTCTTCAAGGGCGAGACCGAGGTCGTGCGGGCGCTGGTCGCCGCCGGGGCCGATCCCGATGCGGGCAGCCCGTCCGCGCGCGCGGCGGCGGCCATGTTCGGCAAGGCCGAGCTGCTCGAGCTCTTCGGCTGAGGGCCGGCTTCACCAACCGGCGGCGCGGACCGCGGCCACCGCCTTGCGGGCGGCGACAAGCACCGGATCCCAGACCGGCGAGTAGGGCGGGGCGTAGCCGAGGTCGAGGGTGGTCATCTGCTCGACCGTCATCCGGGCGGTGAGCGCGACGGCGGCGATGTCGACCCGCTTGCCCGCGCCCTCCCGACCCACGATCTGGGCGCCGAGCAACCGGCCGGTGCGCCGCTCGGCCAGCATCTTCACGGTCATCGGGGCGGCGTCCGGGTAGTACCCGGCCCGGCTGGTCGACTCGATGGTGACGCTCACGAACTGCAACCCGGCCGCGGTGGCGTCCACCTCGCGCAGCCCGGTCCTGGCGACCTCCAGCGCGCAGACCTTGCTCACCGCGGTGCCGACCACGCCGGGGAAGGTCGCGTACCCGCCGCCGACCCCGGTGCCGATGATCTGCCCGTGCTTGTTGGCGTGCGTGCCGAGCGCGATGTGCCGCAGCCGCCCGGACACCAGGTCGAGCACCTCGACGCAGTCGCCGCCCGCCCAGATGTCGGTGTGGCCGCGCACCCGCATGGCCAGGTCGGTGAGCAGCCCGCCCTCCTCCCCCAGCGGCAGCCCGGCCGCGGCCGCCAGCTCGGTGGCCGGGCGCACGCCGAGGCCGAGCACGACCACGTCGGCCGGGTACTCACCGTCGGCGGTCCCGACCGCGCGCACCCGGCCGTCGGGGCCGGTGCGGATCGCGGTCACATCGGCATTGCCGACCACGGTGATGCCCATCCCGTCCATCGCCTCGCGCACCAGCGCGCCCATGTCCGGGTCGAGGGTGGACATGGGCTCGGCGCCGCGGTGCAGCATGGTCACCCGGTAGCCGCGCTGGATGAGCGCCTCCGCCATCTCGACGCCGATGTACCCGGCGCCGATCACCACCGCGTCGCCGGACTCCTGGCCGGTCAGGGTGTCGATGAGCGCCTGCCCGTCGTCCAGGGTCTGCACGCCGTGCACGCCGGGGGCGTCGAAGCCGGGCAGCGGCGGGCGCACCGGCCCGGCGCCGGTGGCGATGACGAGTTTGTCGTATCCGGTCCAGGATTCCGTGCCGCCGTCGTCGCGGACCAGCACCCGGTGGCCCGCGGGGTCCAGCTCCAGCACCTCGTGGCCGAAGCGCAGGTCGATATCGCGCTCGCGGTGCTCCGCCGGGGTCCTGGCGATCAGGTCGTCCCGCTCGCGCACCGCGCCGCCCACCCAGTACGGGATGCCGCAGGCCGAATACGAGGCGAAATGCCCGCGCTCGAAGACCACGATCTCCAGCTCGCCCGCGCCCTTCAGCCGCCGTGCCTGCGACGCCGCGGCCATTCCGGTCGCGTCCCCGCCGATCACCACCAGTCGCTCGCTCATGGGCGTCACGGTACGCCCGGCCGGTGTCCGGACCGGTCCGCGATGCCGCGACCACCGCGCCCGCGCCTAGTACGGTGGAACGGGCCACCGCGCGTGATCGGGGCCCGGCGCGAGAGCAGGAAAGGGTGGCGAAATGACCGAGTCGTATTCGCAATGGTACGAACGCCATTCGCCGCCCGGGAAGATCCTCGCCACGCAATACACCAGCGCCGAGCCGATCCGCTACAACGGCAGCCTGGTCTACCCCATGTACTCCGAGGAGTTCGGGGCGCCCGGCGCGCGGCTCGCGATGACAGCACTTTCCGCCGCGCCGCCCGCCGGACTGCGCGGCTGGGGCATCGGGCTCTCCGTGCTCGACGGGCACGTCCGCTTCGACGGCAGGCGGCTCGGCGGCATCGACGTCTGGGGCGACGCGCTCGCGACCGGGCTCAGCGTCGAGCTCGCGGGCAACTCCGCCGAGGCGCTCTTCACCCTCACCCCGGTCTGGGTGGACGACCGCGGCGTGCAGAAGTCCTGGGAGGGGAACTACGGCATCCTCGTCGAGCACCTGCCCGACGGGCGCGTCACGCTCTGGTGCAGCGTCGGCGAGGGGCCGCCGAACTTCGCCAACCTCGTGGTCGAGATCGCCACCACCGCGCTCGACGCCGAGCCCGCCGCGCCGCGGGAGAACGAGGCGCAGCTGCTCGACGACCAGTACGTCACGCTGCCCGTTCGCTACCGGGCCGAGCGGCCGGACGGGGGGCGGGTCGTGCTCGTCGACACCGGCGCCGCGCCCGAGGTGAAGGGCGAGGTCGCGCGGCGCGCGGGCGGGTGGGTGAGCAGGCGGGATTACGCGCCGCCCGCGGACGGGTCGGCGGGGCGGTGGGATCGGCAGGCGCCGGAGGATGCCGCCGTCCGGCGGCCGAGCGGGGAGTTGCCGCCGGTTCCCGAGGGGCTCGGGGAGGAGTCGCCGTTCGGGCCGGGGGTCGGTCCGGAAGGGGTTGTCGGCGGGGACCGTGGGGCCGGGTTCGGCCGGCCGGAGGGGGCGGTGCGGACAGCTCCGGTGACCGGGTCGGGCTCCGGTGAACCGGCGGATTCCGGAGCGGCCGGGTCCGGCCGCGGGGTGGTGCGGCGGAAGCCGGACGAGCCGGTGGTCGAGGAGCCGCGGGCGGCGAACACCGGGTTCGGACAGCGGGGCGTCGGCGAGCGCGAGCTGCGTACCGGACTCGGGAGTGAACAGGCGCGAGCCGCAGATGAGTCGGCGCGCGGCGGAGGCCGAGCCGAGCGGCCGGTGGAATCCGGTGCGGAGGCTGCGGAGCAGAGCCGTGCGAGCGGGTCCGGGCGGCAGGTTGGCGAGCGGAGCCGAGCGGCGCAATTCGTCCGGCGGAACGACGAGCCGGATCGAGCGTCGGCATCCGAGCGGCGAACCGATGAGCCGGACCGGGCGGCAGGATCCGGGCGGCCAACCGATGAGCCGGATCGGGCGGCGGGATCCGGGCAACAGGCAGACGAATCGGGCCGACCGGCATCCGAGCGCCGGGCCGGCGAGCCGGACCGAACGGCAGGGGCCGGGCGGTCGGCCGACGGGCCGGGTCGGGATCAGCCGCGCAAGGACGGGCAACCGCCCGCGCGGACCGGCGGCCAGCACGCGCTGCCGACGCGAGCGGGGCGGCGGCCGGACATCCGCGAGTCGCGGTACGGGCAGCGGCCGACAGCGGCGGGCGAGAAGCTGACCGGGCGGCACGGGCAGACCAGGCAGAGCCGGCCCGGGTCGACCGGTGCCCAGCCGAGCGCGGCCGGGGCGAACCTGGCGGCCGGGCTGCACGGCATGCGCGGTGACGAGTCGGACCAGCGGCGGGAGAGTTTCGCCGCGCGGTTGCAGGCGCTGCGCGGGGAGCGGTCGGCGCCGACCCAGCCGCATCGGCACGGAGCGCAGGAACCAGGCGACGATGCTCGCACCGGGAGCGCGGACCGGTCCGGCGCAGCGCCGGCCGGAACCCCGGAGGCGGGGTCGAACGGTTCGCCCCCGCGAACCCCGGCGGTGGGAACGAGCAGCGCGCCCGGCCGAGCTCCGGCAGCGGAGCCGAGTACCCCGACCGGCCGAATCCCGGCCGCGGAACCGAGTACCCCGACCGGCCGAATCCCGGCCGCGGAGCCGAGTACCCCGACCGGCCGAATCCCGGCCGCGGAGCCGAGTACCCCGACCGGCCGAACCTCGGCGGCGGAGCCGAGTACCCCGACCGGCCGAATCCCAGCGGCGGAGCCGAGTACCCCGACCGGCCGAATCCCGGCCGCGGGAACGAGTGACGCGACCGGCCGAATCTCGGCCGCGGGACCTGGTGACGCGACTGTGCGGGCCCCGGAAACCGGGGCAAGCGGCGCGGTGCCGCGAAACCCGGAGGCAGGGTCGGGTGTGGCCTCCGACGGGCACCGACGCGGCCCGGGTGGCCTGCCGCGGCGCGGCGCGGGCACCGCTGCGGATGCTCGAGCGCCGGGCGCCGAGGGCACGGTCCCTGCCGACCGGCTCGGCGGCCCACGTCGGCTTGCCCCGGCGGAGAGTGCCGCCGATGGTCGCGGCGAGGACCAGCGGAACACGCTCGACCGTGCGGCGCCGAGTGCCGGTCGGCGCGGAGCAGAACATCGACCCGCGAGCACGCCCGCGTCCCGCAGCGACGAGCGACCGGAAAAGGCCGCCCTCGCTACCGGAGAGCAGGTCGACTCCCGGCCGCGAGGGGTCGCACCGCTCGGCACGGTGACGTCGCGCACCGGCGATCGACCGGACGCGGTCGCGGGCGGCACAGCATCGGTCGGCCCATCACCGCGCGAAGTCGCACCGAGCGACTCGGCGACACCACGCCTCGGCGGACGTGCGGAAGATGCCGCTCCCAGCGCCGGTGGGCCGGCGCCACGCCCCGGTGCGCGGCCGGCTCAGGCCTCGCCCGAAGCCGGGACGACCGCGCCGCGCCCCGGAGAGCAACCGCACAGCAGCACCACTGGGCTGCCCCCGGGAGAACCGAAGCAGGCCACGTCCGGAGGCACAACCGCGCTACCTCCGAGGGCGCAGCAGGAGCGAAGCACGCCCGGGGCCGGTACGAATGCGGCACGCGCGGAGGGGCGGCAGCGAGATACCGCAACCCGAGACGACACCACCCCGCCGCACAACGGAACGCGCTCGAACCGGGGCGCGCCCGATGCGGGCTCGCCGCGCGCCGATGGGCAGCCGGAGCAGGCCACGCCCGTTGTCGGCGTGGTTGCCCCACGCGCCGAGGGGCGGTCACGAAAAGTCGAGTCCGAAGGCGATGCCGTCGTGCCGCACGGCAGCGTGCGGCCGCCCGGGGCGAGTACGGCTACGCCGCGCGCCGACGTGCAGCCGAGGGAAGCCGTGCCCGACGCCGCGGCGGCCGGGTCGCGTGCCGGAGCACTCCCGAAGCGGACCACGCCCGATGCGGGTGCACCGACGCCGCGCGACAGAAGGCCGCCGGAGCGGGCCACGCCCGGGGGCGATCCCGCGCCCCCGCGCACGGAGCGCCGGGCGCAGAATCCCGCGCCCGATGTCGGTGCGGCGGCGGCGCGCAGCTACGGACCGCCCGAGGCGGCCGGCTCGAGCCCGGACGTAGCCACCCCGCGCGCCGGTCAGCGGGTGCCCGGAGGCGCGCCGGGGAACGGCACGGCCTCGGCCCGCGGCGGTACGCAGCCGGATGCGGCGAGCACGGCTGCGTCGCGCGCGGGCGGGCAGGCCGAGCGTGACGCGAGTACAGCCGGGCGGGGCCCGGAGAAGGCGAGCGCGCCGACCGACCGGCAGGTGTCGCAGGTGGCCGACCGGAACGCGGCGCGCCGCGCCGACCGCGACGCACCACAGCGAGCGGACCAGAACGCAGCACAACAACAAGCCGACGTCGACGCACCGCAGCGAGCGGGCCTGACCGCAGCACAGCAAGCGGGCCTCGATGCACCGCAGCGAGCCGACCAGAGCGCGGCACCGGCAGCCGGTCCGGGAGAACCGCGAGCCGGCGAGCCGGACGCACCTCGGCAGGCCGGCGGCACACCCGACGCGGAACCGACCGGGTTCGGCGGCTGGAGCGCGGCAACGCTCCAGCACAACCCCGACACCCTCCCCCCGCGCCGCAGCGTCTACGGCCCTCCGCCGGTACCGCGCGGCCAGGGCGGGATAATCGGTGACCCCGGCTACCGCGGCGCCCTGTACGACCTCGGCCTCGCCATGTACCGCCGCGGCGACACGGATTCCGCACGCGGCCTGCTGACCCAGGCCGCCGAGGCGGGGCACGTCGCCGCCGCCTACGATCTCGGCTCGATCCTGCGCGACGAGGGCGACCGGGCAGGCGCGGAGGCGTGGTGGCGTGCTGCGGCCGCGCACGGTGAGTCGCGTGCGGCGGCGAGTCTGAAGGAACTGGGCGAGGGCTGACAGGAGCCGCAACCGGACGGCGGCAGCGCCCCAGCGGCTGCGCCCCGCCCAGCGCCAGCGCCCCGCCCCAGCGGCAGCACCCCAGCGCCAGCGCCCCGCCCCAGCGGCAGCACCCCAGCGGCAGCACCCCGCCCCGGTGGCGGAGCCCGCGCGAGCAGCGGACCCGCCCGAGCGGCGGCGAAAACCTGTGGCGCGAGGAAAGCCAGGTGCACTACCGTGCCCGATATGGGAGCCAGCCCCGGCGAGTTCAGCGCGGTCGTGAGCGCGCGTTCGGTGCCGTCCGCACGCCTGCGCCACGCCGCCTAGGCCCGCCGGCGCACCGCACTCCCCTTTCCCGAACGGCCTGAAGCAGGCCGTCGAAGCCGTGCCCGGCATGGGTCAGGCGCCATCACCGGTTCCCGATTCGCCTTCTGCCGAAGGATCCCATGCCTCGCCGTTCCCGGCCGGCGCGCGTCCGCGCCCGGCTGTCCCAGAATTTCCTCGTCGCCCCGGCGGCGGTGCGCGCGATCGTGCGCGCCGCCGAACTGACGCCCGCCGATCTCGTGCTCGAACCCGGCCCTGGCGCGGGTGCGCTCACCCGGGCGCTGCTCCGCGCGGCGGACCGGGTGCGCGCCTACGAGCTTGACCCGCACCACGCGGAACAGCTCCGTGCCCGCTATCGAAATCATCCGCGAATCACCATCCAGCACAGTGACTTCCGAACAACGGAACCGCCGAATGAGCCGTTCACGGTGGTCGCGAACATCCCGTTCGCGGCGAGCACCGACATCCTGCGCTGGTGCCTCACCGCCCCCGCGTTGACCACGGCCACCCTGCTCACCCAGCGCGAGTTCGCGCGCAAGCACAGCGGCGACTACGGCCGCTGGTCCCGGCTGGCGATCACGCACTGGCCGCGGACGGCGCTGGCGCTCGGGCCGCGGGTCGGCCGGAACAGTTTCCACCCGGTTCCCGCCGTCGACGCGGCGGTACTGCTCGTACGCCGCCGCGGGCAGCCGCTGCTTCCGGCGGAGAGCCTGGCGAGCTACCGGCGCCTGGTACACCTCGGCTTCGCGGGCGCGGGCGGCTCGTTCGGTGCCTCCCTCGCCCGCGAGCACCCCCGGGTGCGGGTTCGGAGTGCCTGCGGGGCAGCGGAACTCGACCCGGACACCCCGGTGGGGCTGGTCACGCCCGCCCAGTGGCTCACCGTCTTCCGAGCCCTGTGAACGAACTCGAGCCGCCACCCGGAAGGGGTGGCGGCTCGAGTCGGCGGTGGAAACTCAGGTGTTCACGACGACGAGCGGGTAGACCCCGTTCTCGTCGTGCACCTCCTGCCCGGTGACCGGCGGGTTGAACACGCACAGCATGCGCAGCTGGGTGTGCGCCTCCAGCCGGTGCTTCTCGTGCCCGTTCAGCAGGTACATCGAGCCGGCGCCGAGCTCGTAGGTGACGTCGTTGTCCAGGTCGTGCAGCGTCCCCTCGCCCTCCACCAGCCAGACGGCCTCGATGTGGTTGAGGTAGTGGAAGACGTGCGTCGAGCCCGCCTCGATGGTGGTCTCGTGGAAACTGAACCCGACGCCGTCGCCGCCGAGCACGATGCGCTTGCTGCGCCAGCCCTCGCCTGCCACGTCACGCTCGGTCCCGGTGATCTCCTCGGTGGTTCGAACGATCATGCTCATCCTCCCATCACGTTGTCGACGGCCGCGCCGAGCCGGGCGAGGCCCTCGGTGAGTTCGTCGCCGGTCAGGGTCAGCGGCGGCAGCAGCTTGACGACCTCGTCCATGGAGCCCGAGGTCTCCACCAGCAGGCCGCGCTCGAACGCCGCCTGGCCGACCTTCCCGGCCTGGCCCGGATCATCGAAGACCAGGCCGTGCACCATACCGCGGCCGCGGGTGGAGAGCCCGGGGAAGCGCTCGGTGAGCTTGCCCAGCTCGGCGGCGACCACGTCGCCGTTGGCCAGCGTCGCCCGCTCCAGCGTGTCGTCGCTCCAGTAGTGCCGCAGCGCGGCGGTCGCGGTGACGAAGGCCGGGTTGTTGCCGCGGAAGGTGCCGTTGTGCTCGCCCGGGTTCCACTGGTCGTGCTCGGGCTTGAAGAGCACGAGCGCCATCGGCAGGCCGTAGCCGCCGATCGACTTGGAGAGCGTCACGATGTCCGGGGTGATGCCCGCGGTCTCGAAGGAGAAGAACGGGCCGGTGCGGCCGCAGCCCATCTGCACGTCGTCCACGATCAGCAGGATGCCGCGCGCGGAGCAC
Organism: Nocardia sp. NPDC057227; assembly: GCF_042669725.1. NCBI lineage: Bacteria > Bacillati > Actinomycetota > Actinomycetes > Mycobacteriales > Nocardiaceae > Nocardia > Nocardia sp. NPDC057227. Next base: position 178,800 of record NZ_JBHUXA010000012.1, read on the forward strand.
AGCTCGGCCAGGTGCCGCAGCCACTCCGGGCGGGCGAGGTTCACGCCGCCCTCGCCCTGCACGGTCTCGACGATCACCGCGGCCGGGCGGTCGAAGCCGGACGAGGTGTCGTCCAGCACCCGCTCCATCCACTGGAAGTCGGCGGTGGTGTTGTCGAAGTAGCCGTCGTAGGGCATCGGGGTGGCGTGCACCAGCGGCACGCCCGCACCGGCCCGCTTGGCCGCGTTGCCGGTGACCGAGAGCGCGCCGAGCGTCATGCCGTGGAAGGCGTTGGTGAAGCTCAGGATGGTCTTGCGGCCGGTGATCTTGCGGGCCAGCTTGAGCGCGGCCTCGACGGCGTTGGCGCCGGTCGGGCCGGGGAACTGCACCTTGTAGTCCAGCCCGCGCGGGGCGAGCAGGGTGTCCCGGATGGTGACGAGCAGCTCGCGCTTGGCCGCGGTGGACATGTCCAGGCCGTGGGTGATTCCGTCGCTCGCGATGTAATCGAGCAGCGGCTTCTTGAGCAGGTCGTTGTTGTGGCCGTAGTTCAGCGCGCCCGCGCCGGCGAAGAAGTCGAGGAAGTCCCTGCCCTCCTCGTCCTTCAGCCAGGCGCCCTTGGCGGTGGTGAAGAGCGTCGGCCAGGAGCGGCAGTAGCCCCGGACATTGGACTCGAGGCTCTCGAACACGGTGGTCTCGGCGGTGATCATCGGTGCTCCTCCGGGGTGCTAGGGGCGATGGTGTACAGGTCTTCGGCCTCGTGGTTGTCGGGGAAGGCCGATGGGTCGAACAGGGGGCGCTTGCGCATGTCGGCGCCGCGCTTGCGGGCGACCGAGCCGAACATCGCGATCGACGCCTCGTTGTCCGGGGAGACCGTGGTCTCCAGGATCGAGACGCCCGCGGCGGCGGTGTCGTCGAGCAGTTTGTGCAGCAGCGCGGTCCCGGTGCCCCGGCCGCGCTGCGACGGGTCGACCGCCACCTGCCAGACGAAGACGGTGTCCGGCGCCTTGGGGCGGACGAAGCCGATCACGAAGCCGACCACCTCGCCGTCGACCTCGGCGACCACCGAGGTGGCCGGGAAATCACGGCACCAGAGCAGGTAGGCGTAGCTCGAGTTGGCGTCGAGCACCTGGGAGTCCTTGGCGATCCGCCAGATCTGCGCGGCGTCGCCGACGCGGGGCGCCCGCAGCACGGTCCGGCCGTGCTCGGTGTCGCGCCCGGTCGGCGGGGACAGGGTTGGCGTTGACATACATCTCCCTCGTCGGGTTCGGGTACTCGTCCAGGCTTGCGAAGGATCCGTGAGCTGAACCGGTCGAGTTGTGGGCAATTCCGTGCGTTCAGTGCTGGAGATCCAGGCGGTAGCCGAGGCCGCGCACGGTGACGACGACTCTCGGGTCGGAGGGGTCGCGCTCGATCTTGGTGCGCAGTCTCCGCATGTGGACGTCGACGATCCGCTCGTCGCCGTAGAAGCCGCGCTCCCAGACGTTCGCCAGCAGGGTCTGCCTGCTCAGCACGCGACCCGGGGTCTCGGCGAGCTCGCAGAGCAGGCGGAACTCGGTCAGCGTCAGGTGCAGCTCCACGTCGCCCCTGCGCACCGCGCCCGCGGCGGGCGCGAGCACCAGCGGCTGCTCGGGGTCGGCGTCGAGCACCAGTTCCCTGGCACCGGAGCGCTCCGCGGCGAAACCGGCCCTGCGGCACAGCGCGCGCATGCGGGCCGTCATCTCCCTGATCTCGAACGGCTTCGCCAGGAAGTCGTCGGCACCGGCCTCGAGCGCGGCCACCACGTCGTTGGCACCGTCGCGGGCGCCGACCACGATGATCGGGACGTCGTGGTCCCTGCGGATCGCGCGGATGCAGTCGAAGCTGTGGGTCTCGTCCGCCATCAGGTCGACGATCATGACATCTGGTACGCCGTTGGTACGCAGTTGGTCGAGCGCGTTACCCACTTCTCCGGCCTCGGCGACGTTGTAGCCTTCGTCCTCCATGGCCAGGCGCAGTGCGTCCCGCCCCCGGGTGTCGTCCTCGACGATCATCAGTCTCGCGCTCACTACCATCCCTCTGCCGACAGGCACGGACCCGCCGTGACGAGGAGAATCGCATCCCCGGTCCCGGCGCTCTCCCGCGCTTCGAGCATTACCGCCTCGGCTGGAGCTTCGGTCCGCCCGGCTGTTGTTCGGTTACCCTGCCCTCTCCGACAGTAAACAGTTCGTAACACTGGCACGGGCGCACATCTACTGAGTGCAGTAGTAGGTGTGTGGGGTAGGTGCCGTCGTTCAGGGGGCTGACGGACCCCGCCGGGCACCCGCTACCGAGCCCCCGAAAACCCCCGACGCACTGGGGTAACGCCGAACCCGGCGGCGACGCGGGCGGCCCGGCGCGGACGCGCTCGCGGCGAGTGACACGGGAGCCGCGGCCGACACGGAAGTGTGACCGGCGCCACTACGATTTCGTGACGGAGGCCACCCGGATGGGAGGCCGATCGGCCCTGGCCGCCGGAGCCGCTGTCCTCCCCTAGGCCACACAGCGCCGGTGCCGTCGCGTCACCGGAGGCCGGGGACCGGGTGCTCGAGGCGGTTGAAGTTGCTCGTGCTGCCGTCCGGGCGCTGCTCCTGGAAGAGGAAGGTCAGGCCGCGCTCGTCGAAGGTGGCGAACCACTCGTCCCAGCCGACGCGCTGCAGGACGGCGCCGCCGTAGCCGGGGAAGTCGAAGCGCAGCACGCCGAGCACGCCGTCGAGGACGCTGCCCGGCATGGTGGCGGGGCGGGCGCCGCGGCGCTCGGCCCAGGAGCGGATCACCCGGTGGTCGGTGGTGATCATGGTCCGTCCCGGCCGCTCCTGGCGCTGCTCGGGGGAGGTGATCCGCTGCGGGCGGTCGGCAGGGGCGTGGCTTCCCGGCCTGCGTCGATCGTCCAAGGCGACCTCCTCGCTGTGTGCGCCCCGGTGGGCGCGGGGACCGCTCGCCCCACTCAGTCCCGGTACCCGAGCCGATCGGGGAGCAAACCGGCGATGCGCGGCGGTGGGCGATTCGGTCGCCCCGGACCGGGTAGCCCGTCGGGGTGCATCGAGTCCGGGCCCCGCGCCCGGTCAGTGAGGAGGACGTCGCCGTGAGCTCGTTCCCGCAGGGCCCCACCGGGTCCGACCCGATACCGCCCGGCCCCGCACCCGATCCCGCTCCGCCGGGGCCGGGGCGCGACCCCGTCCCGCCCGCTCCCGCACCCGACCCGGTCCCCGACCCCGCGCCGGTCCCGCCGATCCCCGCGCCGGACCCGATTCCCGCCCCCGATCCGATCCCGGCTCCCGCACCACCCGGCCCCGCCCCGATCCCGAGCCCACTCCCCCCGGTCCCCGGCCCGGCACCGGCCCCCGCCCCACCGAACCCGGTGTAGCCGCCGCGGGACGCGGACTCAGTCCTTGAAAACCTCGTCCCGCAACCCGGCGAGCGTCTTGGCGAGAATCCGCGAGATGTGCATCTGCGAGACCCCGAGGTGCTCGGCGATCTGCGACTGCGTCCGGTTCTCGAAGAACCGCATGACCAGCACCGTGCGCTCGCGCTCCGGCAGCTTCTCGATCAGCGGCCGCACCGCCATGAAGTCCTCGATCAGGTGGTACGAGGGCTCCTCGGCGCCGAGCCTGGCCAGGAGCGGCAGCGGCGCGTTGTCCGAATCCCCTTCGGCCGCGACGGCATCCAGCGACTGGGACTGGTACGCATTGCTCGCGATCAACGCCTGCGTCACCTCGACGACGTCGACCCCGAGCTCGTCGGCGATCTCCCGTGCCCGCGGCATCCGCCCGAGTTTCTGCGAGAGCCCCTCGACGGTGCCGCCGATGCTCAGCTGGATCTCCTTGGTGCGCCGCGGCACCCGTACCGACCAGGTGTTGTCCCGGAAGTGCCTGCGCACCTCGCCCATGACGGTCGGCACCGCGAAGGACAGGAAGGACGAGCCGCGGCTCACGTCGTAGCGGTCCACCGCCTGGACCAGCCCGAGCCGCGCCACCTGCAGCAGGTCGTCGAAGTTCTCGCCGCGGCCGGAGAACTTGCGCGCGATGTGCTCGGCGAGCGGCAGGCAGGTCGCGATGAGCTGCGCGCGCAGCGCCTGGCGGCGCGGCTCCGCCTCGGGGCCGAGCGCGGCGATCTCTTCGAAGAGCGGCTCGGTGTTCTCGTAGCCGCCGCCGGATCTCCGGCCGGAGCCCGGCTCAGCCGCCATCGGCGCTGCGGACCCAGGTGAAGTCGACCTCGGTCGGGTAGCCGGAGCTCGCGCTGTCGAACGGCGCCTGCGCCGACGAGATGGATTCAGTGAGGGTGCGCACGATATGCCAGCCGAAGCCGGACTCGCCGATGCCGCCCTCGGCGGCCGCGGTGGCCCGCACCCGGACGAACATCCGGCCCGTCTCGTAGCTGAACTCGCAGTCCAGGTCGGAGCCGGGAACGGCGTCCATGATCAGCGAGGTCGCCACCTCGTCCAGCGCGAGCCGGATGTCGGTGACCTCGTCGATGGCGAAATCAGCGATGAGGGCCACCGTCTCGGCGAGCGCGCGCAGCATGGTCAGCTGCTCGAGCGATGCCGGGACGCGCACCCCGATCGTCGTCGTATCCGTCGAGGATCGGGGAGTCTTTTCCCCCATTGCCCACCACCACCTTGTTCTCGAGGCCGACCGAGCGGCCACGCTACCCGACCGCACCCGGCATCCCGCTCCGGCATCGGTCCACGTACACGTATAGGGGAACCGGGTGGCGCTGCGGGCCGCACACCGCCCGCACCTCGCCACCCGGTGATCACCGATCGCTTACCCGGTGCCACCACCGCGAAACCGTCGGTCACTCCTCCTCGACGCGCTCGTGCGCGGTGAGCAGCAGGTGGTCGAAGCGGCTGCGCGCGCCCGCGGAGAACGGGGAGAGCGTGCCGAAGTCGGCGATCAGCCGGGTCGCCAGCGTGCGCAGCTTGACGTTGGTCTCCTGGGAGCGCCAGCTCAGCACCCGGAACGCCTGCTCCGGGCTCACCCCGTAGACCAGCATGAGCGCGCCCTTGGCCTGCTCGATCACCGCGCGGGCGGCGTAGAGCTCGGGCAGCTGCTCGTCCAGCGTCTCGCGGCGGTGCACGGCGAGGGTGCCGGTGACGTCGACGTAGTAGCCCGCGGTGCCGAGCACCGCGCCGCCGTCGCCGGTGACCCGGTCGGCCACCACGATGACGTGGTGCACCTCACCCCCGGTGTCGACGATCCGGTGGCTGCTGCAGAACGGCTCGCCGTGCGCGATGGACCTGGCCAGCCGGTCGGCGACCTGTTCGCGGTCGTCCGGGTGCTTGTGCGCGAGCAGCCGCTCGGTGTCCGGCGCCGGGGTGCCGGGCGGATAGCCGTGCATCACCGCGACCTCGTCGGACCACTCCCACGCCTGGGTCGCGAACCAGAACCGGAAGCTGCCGACGTGCTGCCGCGCTCCCCCGCCGATCACCCGATCCACCGCCGCCGCCTCCGCGGGCGGTACCGGCCTGCCTTCCGTCACCGGACAATTATCGGCGCTACCGCCGCAGACCGGCGCGGTTCAGCCCGCGAGCGCGTCCCGCATCGAGGGGTAGGAGCGGAACAGCGGCCGCACGCCGGTGACCTCGAGCGCCCGCTCCACGTCGGCTTGGCCCGCCACCAGCCGCAGCTCGGAGCCGCTGCCCGAGGTGCGTTGCTTGACCGAGCCGAGCATGGTCGCCGCGCGAATGCTGAGGAACCGGGTCGGCCGCAGGTCGACGACGACGCAGCGGCCGCCCGTGCGCACCGCGCGCTCCAGCACCGAGCTGAACTCGGGGTATCCGGCGGCGTCGAGTTCGCCCTCGACCCGCACCACCACGCAGTCGGCCATCCGGTGTACCCGAGGCTCCCAGCGTCGCCGACGGGGCGGAACACCTACTGCGGACATGAGCGACCTCCCGGTGGGGAGCGGTGGTCACGGCTGTGATCTCAACCAAGGGGCTCAGCATCGCACGGGCGCCGCGCCCGTGTCCGGGGAACGTAGCCGCTCGTTACCCGCCGGATTCGGCGCGCGGGCGGCGGGTAGCCGCGCGCAATACCGGTAATCCCGGCAACCCCGAACAGGAGCACTCATGGCCTCGATGGATCCCGATCCGGCCCTCGTCCCCGGCCTGGAGCCCGGCGGCGGGGTGCAGCCGGGCGACACCCCGCCGGATACCCCGCAGACCTCGGGGCTCTCCGCCGCCGAGCCGGCGACCAGGCACCACTTCCCGATCACCGGCATCGTCGCCATTATCGCGGGGGTGCTGCTGGTCGCGGTGTTCCTGATCGCCGCGGTGACCACGGTGGTCCTGCAGTTCTAGACCGTCCCGCTCCGCGGCGACGCTACTTCCGCGCCGCCGCGGTGGCCCGCCGGTTCGCCCGCTGGATGGCCTCGACCAGCTCGTCCTTGCGCATCCGCCAGCGGCCGGTGATCTCCAGCCGCCCCGCCACCTCAAGCAGGTGCTTCTTGGTGGCGTTGGCGTTCACGCCCTCGGCGGTCTCGCCGCCGGCGTTCAGCCCGCCGCGCTCGGCGCGCTCGTCCGACGGGCCGCGCTGCTCCTTGGCCTCCCAGTGGTCACCCACCTTCTCGTAGCTGTGCTTCAGCGCGCCGTACCCGACCCGGTACGCGCGCGATTCGTCACCGTCGTAGGTCTCCAGCGCGGAGTCGTGCGCCTCCGCGAAGGTGCGCTGCGCCTTCGCCGGGGAGCGCCGCACGGTGCTGGGCAACTCCGACTTCTTCACCTCGCCCTTGGCGTTCGTCTTCGGCATGTTCGGCGGGTACCCCGCTCCCCCGCGCGGTTAACCGGGAGTGCGGCGGCCCGGCCCCGACGATTGACCGCGATGCCGCCGGGTATGACCGGAGAGCCCCCATTCGACGTGGCAGAAAGGACCTCGATATGAGCGCCCCGAACACACCCGGCGAGAGGCGGGAAGTTCCGGTTTCCGGGCACAGCTTCCCGGACGGCTCGCGCACCACCCGGCAGCACGCGGGCGAAGCGCTGGAGGACACGCGCAACTGGCCGGGGATGATCCTGGTCGGGCTCGGCATCGTGCTGGTCGGGCTGACCCTGGTCGCCGCGGGCTACGGCTTCGAGGGCTGGGCGGTCATCGCCGGCATCGCCTGCGGTGTCTGCCTCGTCGTCGGCGTCGGCCTGGTCGTGCTGGAGCATCGGCGGGTGAAGGCCCTGGAGGGGCGCAGCCTGACCGATCCCGGCGGGCACTGACGGGACGCCGCTCCATGCGTTCGCTCCACCTGTGCTCGCTCGCGGCGGCCGGTGCGCTGCTGCTCGCCGGCTGCTCCGGCGACGGCCCCGACATCGACCCCGTACCGGCCACCGCGCCCGGCGGCGGCTCCATCACGCTCACCTTCCCGCCGCCCGCCGACGGCACGACCGCGGAGGTGCCGGACACCGACACCATCACCGCGAGCGCCGAACGCGACCTCTGCGACTCGCTCGCCCCCGAGATCGAGGGGTGGGCGCAGGGCGGCACCGGCGCCAAGCTCTCCTACAACACCACCGTGCAGGGCTGGGCGGCCCGCAACGGCGGGCTCAACGACATCGTGGTGCGGGACCGCTCGGTGGTGGACACCATCACCGGCAAGACCTGCCCCGACGTCCGGCAGCGGGCGCTCGACGCGCTCGGCATCTCCGACCTGGCATCGGGCCTGGTCGGCTTCGGCAACTGACCCTCGCGAGGACACCATGCGGCACACCAGTACTCGGCACCGGCTGTCCCGGATCGCGGGCATCGCGTTCGTCGTCACGGCGGCGGTGCTCGGCGGCGCCGGCTGCGACCAGGTGGAGGAGGCGGTGAATCGCGGCGGGGACACGCCCTGCAACGACTACATCGCGCAGTCCACCGAGGACAAGCGGACGACCGTCACCAAGTACCTGGAGGACGATCGCGGTTCGGCGCCGGAGGCGACGACCGTCGATGCCGCCATCGGGGCGATCGATCTCATGTGCCGGGCGCAGGCGAATGCCGCGACGCCCATCCGCGACGCGGATCTCGGCGGGATCCTCGCTCCCCGGTAGGAATCGGACGGTTGGATTCGGCCGCATCGGCTATGTCGCGTCCATGACGTCCTTGTGGTTGCAGGAAACCCGCACGCCCGCCCGGCTCCGGTTGACCCCCGGGCTGCGCTTCGACACGGTGGTGGTCGGCGCCGGGCTCACCGGCCTGGTCACCGCGCTGGTGCTGGCCCGCGCCGGGGCGAGCGTCGCGGTGCTGGAGGCGGGCCGGGTGGGCGCGGGCACCACGGGCGGCACCACCGGCAAGGTGAGCCTGCTGCAGGGCACCCGGCTGCAGCAGATCGCGCGCAAGCACTCGCCGGAGACGGTGCGGCAGTACGTCGCCGCCAATTCCGCGGCGCTGGACTGGGTCACCGCGTACTCGGCGGGCGCCGGGGTCGGGATCGAGCACCGCGACGCGCACACCTACGCGCCGACCGCCGCCGAGGTGGAGATGGTCACCGCCGAGCACGCCGTCGCCACGGCGGCGGGGCTGCCGACCGAGCTGATCGACGACCCCGACGTCCCGTTCCCGGCGCGCGCCGCCGTCCGGCTGGCCGGGCAGGTGCAGCTCGACCCGATGGAGCTGCTCGCCGCGCTGGCGGCGGACGTGGCGGCGGCCGACGCGCCGATCTTCGAGAACACCAGGGTGCGCGGGGTGCACCGGGCGGACGGCGAGACGGTGGTCGAGACCGAGCACGGCTCGGTGGTGGCGGGCACCGTGGTGCTGGCCACCGGCATCCCGATCCTCGACCGCGGCGGCTTCTTCGCCCGGCTCACCGCGCAGCGCTCCTACCTGGCAGCCTTCCGGGTGGACGGGCCGATCACCAGGGACATGTTCCTGAGCGCGGGCAGCCCCACCCGCTCGCTGCGGTACACGCCGAGCGCGCGCGGCGACCTGCTGCTGGTCGGCGGCAACGGCCACCCGGTCGGGCGGGGCGGCTCCGAGCAGGCCGCGGTGGACGACCTGATCGACTGGACCGGGCGCTGGTACCCCGGCGCGGTGCCGCTGCACACCTGGTCGGCCCAGGACTACCTGCCGGTCGGCGAGCTGCCCTACGCCGGGCCGCTGCTCCCCGGCGATGACCGCATCCTGACCGGCACCGGCTACGCCAAGTGGGGGCTGACCAACGGGGTCGCCGCCGCGCTGGCGATCGCGGGCCGGATCTCCGGTGGCGTGCCGGAATGGGCCGCGGCGCTGGACAGCTGGCGACTCGACGAGGTCAAGGCGCTGCCCGCGGCGGCGAAGGCGAACGTCGAGGTCGGGGCGCAGCTGACCGCCGGGTGGCTGCGCACGCTGCGCGGCGGCTCGGAGCGGCCGGCCGCCGAGGGCGAGGGGCGGGTCGAGCACCGGGGCGTGCGGCCCGCCGCGGTCTGCACCACCGGCGGTGCGACGCACCGGGTCTCGGCGGTCTGCCCGCACCTCTACGGGATCGTGCGCTGGAACGACGCCGAGAAGTCCTGGGACTGCCCGCTGCACGGTTCCCGCTTCGCCGCCGACGGAACCCTGCTGGAAGGCCCCGCCACCGGCGACCTGACCCCGCTCACCGCCCCCGCCCCGGCCGAACACGTCTGACCACTCCCCGCCCGCGCCTGACCGCTGCCGGTCGGGGACCGCGCGAAGCGGCGACACCGCACTGCGGCCGCACCACTGCGCGGCGTGGCGCACAACGCGCAGCGCGGCAGCGTGATTCAGCCTGCTACCGGAGCCAGGGCTACGGTGATGTTGTCGTTTCCGCCACAGCGCAGCGCGAACTCGACGAGTTCGCGGGCCGCGTCGGCGGGGGCAGCGCCGGTGGCGGGCGCGGCCAGCGCCTCCGGGTCGGAGATGTAGTTCCAGAGCCCGTCACTGCAGAGCAGCAGCACCCCGGGCCCGCGGGTGCGGAGCGTGCGGACGCAGTCGTCGGCCCACGGCTTCGGCGAGGTGTCGGCGCCGAGCCAGCGCAGCAGGGTGTGCGCGCGCGGATCGCGCATGGCGGCCTGCTCGTCCATGGCGCCCGCGTCGACAAGGGCCTGCGCCCAGGAGTCGTCGACGGTGAGCCGCTGCGAGGGCACCGCGTGCGCGGCGCCGCCGTCGGTGACGATGGTGAGCTCCGGCTGGGTGGCGACCGCGGCACTGTTCGGCGCGACCCCGGCGCGCAGCCAATACGCCCGGCTGTCACCGACATTGGCGACGGTGATCAGCACCGCGTCCGGCCCGTCGGCGTGCACGACCGCGGAGACGAAGGTGCAGGAGGGTGCGTTCTCCACGTCGACGCCGACCGCGCGCACCGCGGCCGCGGCCGCCTCCAGCCCGGCGGGCACCGCCTCGGCGGCCGAGCCACCGGCCTCCAGCACCGCGACGGTGGCCTCCAGCCCGGCCCGCACCGCGGCGCCGGAGGCGGCCTGCGGGTCGTCGGAGCTGGAGACGCCGTCGCTCACCACGATCACGGTGGCGAGCGGGCGGCCGGTGGCCGGATCCTCGACAACCGCGGCGGAGACCGCGTCGTCGTTGCGCGCGTGCGTGATGCCGCGGTCGGTGATCACCGCGACGGCGCCGAGGTCGGCGGCGAACCGGTCGGCGTCGGAGCGCACCGGATTGCCGTCGGAATCCAGCTCTTCCACCGGCTCGGCAGGCGCGTTCTCCGGCGGCAGCGCGACCCTGCGGCGCGCGGGCGGGGCTGGTGGTGTGCCCGCGACATCCGCGGCTGCCTCAGCTGGCAGTGGACGAGGGTCCACACCGTCCTCCTTCGTCTCCCCGGCCGGTTGCTCGCGATAGTACGGCAGGAACCGGTCCGTGCCGCGCAGGGCGACTTCCCGGCCGGGGTGACCCGGGCGGATCAGCCCGCGACGGCGAGCCGCGGCGAGGGCCGCTCCAGCCGGGCCCGGAACTCCTGCGGCGGGCAGCCCTTCCAGCGCCGGAAGGCGCGGATGAAGGAGGCGGCCTCGGAGTAGCCGAGCCGGGTGGCGAGGTGCTCGGTGGTCATCGGGGTGTGCGCGAGCAGCTCGTCGGCGACCACCTCGCGAACCTCGTCGAGCAGCGCCCGGAAGGAGGTGCCCTCCTCGTTCAGCCTGCGCGAGAGGGTGCGCGGGCTCATGAAGAGCGCGCCTGCCACCGCGGTCTGGTCCGGCAGCCGCGCGGGGTCGCGGATCAGCAGGTCGCGGACGGTGCCCGCGACGCCGGTGCGCACCCGGCGCCGGTTCAGCAGTTCGCGGCAGAGCTGCTCGCAGAGCCCGCGGGCCCAGTCGTGCGGGCGGGGCAGCGGCATGTCCAGGTGCGCGCGGTCGAAGACCAGCGAGTCGGCGCCCGCCCCGAAGACCGGCTCGACGCCGAAGGTGCGGCGGTAGCGGACGGTGTCGCGCGGGCCCGGGTGCCGGAAGGTCACCCGGCGGACCGGGATGACGTGGTCGAAGAGCGCCCGGCTCACCGCGGGCACCCCGGCCAGGTAGCGCTCGGCCAGGAAGGCGCGGACCACCGGCGAGGTGATCGACGGGTCGAAGACGATGCGCGCCTCGCGCTCGTCGGTCTCCAGGCTGAGTGCGGTGGAGCTGACCGTGCGGTCCAGGTACCTGGTCACCGCGACGATCTCGCGCAGCGAGCGGCTGCCGAGCAGGGCGAGCCCCCACGGCCCGAAGAGCGGCACCCGGCGCCGCCGCGCGGCCTCGATGCCGAGCCCCGGCTCGCGGCCGAAGCGGGAGACGACGTTGGCGACGATCCGCAGTTCGTGCGCGACCGAGACCGGCGTCGCGGCTTCCAGCGCCGCGAGCGGGCGCAGGCCGGTGCCTTCCAGGGTCTCGGTCGCGGGCATACCGCGTTCCTCGGCCAACCGGATGAGCACCTGCACACTGGTGGTGCCGCGGAAATTAACCGGTTCGAGCATAAGTCGCGTCCTCGATGATGCCGTGTGGTCGATGGGTTGGCGCAATGTATCAACGGCTGGAAGGGCCCCGATAGACGTCGGAGCCATCTCTGTGACAGGCCATAACCGCAGCGGATGCCGATAGGTACCGGGTCCCGGGTTTTCCGCCGTTTCGGGTCCTATTCGCCCGATTCGGCCAGCCGCGCGGCCCGGGCCAGCAGGTATCGTTCACGGGGCAGCGTGCGGGCCAGCGCGGCCGCCCGGCGGAAGGCCGCGCGGGCCTCCGCGCGGCGGCCGAGCCGCTCGTAGAGATGGCCCAATACCGCGTCCGGGCGATGATCGCTCACCAACCGCGGATCGGCCGCGCAGGCGAGGGCGAGCGGGAGCGCCGCCTCGGGGCCGCGCGCCATGGCGAGCGCGACGGCGTGGTTCAGCGCGGTGACCGGATTGTCGGCCCGTGCGCGCAGCTCGCGGTAGAGCAGCTCGATCTGCGGCCAGTCGGTGGCGGCGTCGCTCGGGGCCTCGTCGTGCAGCGCCGCGATGGCGGCCTGCAGCTGGTAGGGGCCGGGGACGCCGGTCGGCAGCGCGGCGGTGATCAGCGCGGTGCCCTCGGCGATGGCGGCGGCGTCCCAGCGGGTGCGGTCCTGCTCGGCCATCGGCACCGGCTCGCCGCCGGGTCCGGTGCGGGCGGCGCGCCTGGCGTCGGTGAGCAGCATGAGCGCGAGCACCCCGGTGACCTCGGCCTCGTCCGGCAGCAGGCGGTGCAGCAGCCGGGCCAGCCGGATCGCCTCCGCGCTCAGCTCGGCGCGGTGCAGCGCGGGACCCGCGGTGGCGGCGTACCCCTCGGTGAAGATCAGGTAGAGCACGTGCAGCACCGCAGCGAGCCGCTCCGGCTGCTCGGCCGGGGCGAGTGGGGCGAGGCCGATCCCGGCGATCTTCCGCTTGGCCCTGGTGATGCGCTTGCCCATGGTCGCCTCGGCGACCAGGAAGGCGCGGGCGATCTCGGCGGTGCCGAGGCCGCCGACGGCGCGCAGGGTGAGCGCGATCCGGTCGGCCGGGGTGAGCGCCGGGTGGCAGCAGAGGAAGAGCAGCTCGAGGGTGTCGTCGGTGTCGCGGGTTTCCTGCCCGGCCGCGGTCCGGAGGATGAGCAGCTCCTCGCGCCGCGCCCTGGCGGAGTCGCTGCGCATGGCGTCGATGAGCTTGCGCGCGGCGACCGTGACGAGCCAGGCGCGCGGGTCGTCCGGCACCCCGGACTCCGGCCAGGCGACGACGGCGGCGAGCAGCGCCTCCTGCACCGCGTCCTCGGCGGCGTCGAAGTGGCCGTAGCGGCGGACCAGGGCGGTGAGGACCTGCGGCGCGCACCGGCGCAGCAGGTCACCCACCGGTTCCGGAGCGGACATCAGCCGAGGTCGGCGTGGTCTTCCGCGATCGGCCTGACGTCGGCGTAGGCGCGGGCCCGTGCGGCCTCGGGCGCGGGGCAGTCGTTCAGCTCGGCGGCGATGGCGGTGGCGCGGTCGAAGCTCGCGCACTCGACGATCCAGTACCCGGCCAGCACCTCCTCGGTCTCCGCGTACGGGCCGTCGGTGACCACCGGGCTCGGCCCGGCCGCGACCCGCCTGGTGCGGGCCGGGTCGAGCAGGCCGCGGGTCTCCACCAGCTCGCCGGATGCGGCCAGCTTCTCGTTGAAGGCGCCCATGAACTGGGCCATGTTCGCGAAATCCTCCGGTGACCACTCGGGCGCGGCGCCGTCGCTCTTGCCGACCATCTCGTCGTAGTCGCGCTGCGAGGCGTAGCTCAGGATCATGTACTTCACGGCGTTCTCCTCGATCGTGCGGCGCCCCGGTGGTGCCGCCTCGTCAGGGACGTCGGAGCCGATCCCCGCACACGGACAACCCTGGCAGAATTTTCCGCACCCGGTGTGGAGCCGCGGCCGGGTGTCGGCCCTTGCCTGCACCCGCGGCCGGGGCACCGTGCCGGGTATCGGCCGCGGTCCTGCCGCCGGCGGAGGTCAGCGCAGGGTGCGGATCCAGCGGCGGGTGTCGGCGGGGTCGATGACGTCGTCCAGTTCGAGCACCGTGGCGGCGGTGAGGGCCCTGCCGTGCTCGTAGGCGGCGGCGACCAGGTTCTCGTAGGCCTGGCGGCGCTGCTCGGGATCCTCGAGCGCGGCCAGCTCCCTGGCGAAGCCGAGGCGGACCGCGCCCTCCAGCCCCATGCCGCCGATCTCGCCGGTCGGCCAGGCGATCACGAACCGCGGCGAGCGGAACGACCCCGCCGCCATCGCCTGCGCCCCCAGCCCGTACCCCTTGCGCACGATGACGGTGCCGAACGGGACGGTGAGCGCGGCGGCGTCCACGAACAGCCTGCTGAACCTGGTGACGGTCGCCTGCTTCTCCGCCTCCGGCCCGACCATGAAGCCGGGCGTGTCGCAGAACGAGACGATCGGCAGCCGGTGCGCCTGGCACAGCCGCAGGAACGTCGAGAGCTTGTCCGCCTCCGGCGCGTCGATGGCGCCGCCGAGGTGCGTGCAGTCGTTGGCGATCACGCCGAAGGGAACGCCGTCGAACCGGGCGAGCGCGGTGACCACGCCGGGCGCCCAGTCCCGGCGCAGCTCCAGCACCGAGCCGACATCGGCCACCGAATCCAGTGCCGCGCGGATGTCGAAGGCGCGCAGCCGGTTCTCCGGTACCACGTGCCTGGCGAGCCGCGGGTCCGGCGCCGTCCACTCGGCGTCGGCGCCCTGGAAGTAGGCCAGGTAGCGCCGCGCCAGCCGCACCGCGTCGGCCTCGTCGGTGGCGACCAGGTGCACCACCCCGTTGCGGCGCTGCACCGAGACCGGCCCGATCTCGTCCGGGGTGAACACCCCGAGCCCGCCGCCCTCGATCATGGCCGGGCCGCCCATGCCGATATTGGCGTCCGGGGTCGCGATCACCACGTCGCACATGCCGAGCAGCGCGGCATTGCCCGCGAAGCAGCGGCCGGAGACGATGCCGACCAGCGGCACCTTCCCGGAGAGCGCGCCCATGGCGTGGAAGGTGGTGACGTCGAGGCCGGAGATGCCGCCGTGGTCGGTGTCGCCCGGCCTGCCGCCGCCGCCCTCGGTGAAGAAGACCACCGGCAGGTTCCGCTCGGCGGCCAGGTGCAGCATGCGGTCGGTCTTGGCGTGGTTGCGCATGCCCTGGGTGCCCGCGAGCACGGTGTAGTCGTAGGAGAGCACCACCGCCGCGGTGCGCTCGGTGCCGTAGCGGTCGGCGTTGACGGTGGCGAGGCCGGCGATCAGGCCGTCGGCCGGGGTGTTCGCGATGAGCTCATCGGCGCTGCGGCGGAGGCGCTGGGCGGCTACGGCGAGGGCGCCGTACTCGACGAAGCTGTCCGGGTCGACCAGGTCGGCGATGTTCTCGCGGGCGGTGCGGCGGTTCAGCCCGCGGCGCTTGGCGACGGCGTCCGGGCGGGCGGCGTCGGTGGTGCGGTGCTGTCTGGCCCTGACCTCGGCGAGGTCGGGGCGAATGGTGTCGAGGTCGAGTTCGGCGGTCTCGGTGTGGTGGTCGACGGTGGCCTCGGGGGTCCAGGTGAGCAGCGGGGTTCCCCGGTCGACCACCGCGCCCGGCGCGGTGCGCAGCTCGGTGATCCGCACGGCGGTCTCGGCGCGCAGGACGTGCTGCATCTTCATCGCCTCGAGCACCGCGAGTTCGCCGCCGGGCGGGACGATGGCGCCCGGGGCGGGGAGGGAGACGACGGTGCCGCCCATCGGGGAACGGAGGGTCGGGGTGTCGTCCCCGTGGACCGGCCCCGGCGCGTCCGGCCCTTCCCCGCGCACGGTCGAGCCGCCCGCACTGCCGTCGCACGCGGCGCCGCTGATCGCGGCCACCGCACCGGAGGTCCCGGCGTTGCCGGACGCCGCGGCCGGGCGCGATTGCTCGCGCTCCGCGAATTCCGCCGCTGCGGCGAGCAGCCCGGCGAGATTCCGCTCGAACCACCCGGTGTCCACCGGCTCGACCCCGGCGAGCCGGGCGAGGACGGCGCGCAGCAGCGCGAGGTTCGTGTCCGGCCCGGCGATGACCGTCTCGCCGAGCGCGTCGGCGCAGCGCCGCAGCGCCGCGTCCCCGGTCGCCCCGCGCGCGATCACCTTCGCGAGCAGCGGATCGAACGTGGCCTCGACCCGCTGCCCCGGCCCGGCGGCGGTATCCACCCGGACCCCGGCGCCGGTCGGCGGTGCGAACTGCTCCAGCACCCCGGGCCCGGGCAGCACCGCCCCGTCCGCGGTGATCCGCTCCGCGTTGACCCGCGCCTGCACCGCGAACCCGCGCGCCCGCTCCGGCAACTCCAGCTCGTCCAGCTTCGCCCCGAGCGCCAGGTCGAACTGCACCCCGACCAGGTCCACCCCGAACACCTCCTCGGTGACGGTGTGCTCCACCTGCAGCCGCGGATTCACCTCGAGGAAGTAGTGCTCCGCCCCCGCCACCAGGAACTCGACGGTGAGCACGCCCCTGCACCCCGCCGCCACCCGCACCGCGTCGGCGTGCAGCCGCTCCCGCAGCCCGTCGGGCAGTACGGCGGGCGCCATCTCGACCAGCTTCTGCCGCTGCCGCTGCACCGAACAGTCCCGCTCCCCCAGCGCGACGGCCCGCGCTCCGTCGCCGATCACCTGCACCTCGATGTGCCGCACCGCGCTCAGCAGCGCCTCCGCGTACAGCGTGCCGTCGCCGAACCCCGCCGCCGCCTCGGCCGCGCACCGCGCGTACGCCTCGGCGATCTCGCCGGCCGCGCGCACCACCCGGATCCCGCGCCCGCCACCACCGGCGACCGCCTTGAGCAGCACCCCGCCCGGGTGCCCCGCGAGGAACCGCGCGACCTCGTCCACGTCGGCACCGGCCGCGGTGGCGGGCAGCACCGGAACCCCGGCCGCGGCGGCGGCGGCACGCGCCGCGGGCTTGGCCCCGAAGGTGCGCAGCGCAGCGGGCGCGGGGCCGACGAAGGTCAGCCCCGCCGCCGCGCAGGAAGCCGCGAATTCGGCGTTTTCACTGAGGAATCCGTACCCGGGGTGCACCAGCGCTCCCGGCCCCGCGGTGGCCGCGGCCGCGGTCACCGCAGCGATGTCCAGGTATCCGGCCGCCCCGCTCCCCGGCAGCTCGACCGCACGGTCCGCCAGCCGCACCGGCAGCCCGCCCCGCTCCGCCGCGGTGTGCAGCAGCACGGTCTCGTAGCCCCGGTCCCGCGCGGTCCGCAGGATCCGGACCGCGATTTCGCCCCTGTTCGCCACCACCACGCGCATGCGGACAGTGTGTCCCGGGAGCCGCGGGCGCCCGCACCGACCCCTCGCCGGCGCGGGCCCGGCTCAGCTCACCGGCGCCTTCGCGCGGCGCACCGCCTGCACCCGGCTGAACTCCAGCACCCCGTCGTCCACCGGCCCGGTGCGCAGGAACGCCCGATCCCGGAAGTAGTCGTTGATCACCTTCCACGGCCCCCGCGTGCCCTGCCGCGGCATCACCGCGTCGCCGCGCGCGATGTAACCGGAGGTCAGCGCGGCGCCCATGATCGAGTGCGGCGAGCGATCGCCCTCGCGCGCCACCGGGACCACGGTCCGGTAACCGTGCTCGTCCATGTGGCCGAGCACGCGGCAGAAGTACTCGGCGGCCAGGTCGGCCTTGAGCGTCCAGGAGGCGTTGGTGTAGCCGAGCACCATGAGGAAGTTCGGCACCCCGTCCAGCATGGCGCCCTTGTAGACCACGCGGTCGCGCACCGCCACCGGCTCGCCGTCCACCTCGAGCGCGGCGCCGCCGAGCATCTGCACGGTGAGCCCGGTCGCGGTGACCACGATGTCGGCCGCGAGCTCCGCGCCGGAGGCGAGCCGGATCCCGGTCGGGGTGAAGGTCTCGATCCGGTCGGTGACGATCTCCGCTTCGCCGCTGCGCAGCACGCGGAACAGGTCGCCGTTCGGGACCACGCAGAGCCGCTGGTCCCACGGGTCGTAGCTCGGCGTGAAGTGCCGCATGTCCAGGTCCTTGCCCACCTGCGCGCGCACCGCCGTGAGCAGCAGTTTCTTCGCCAGCGTCGGGCTGCGGCGGGAGAGCCGGTAGCTCGCGCGCTGCAACGCGATATTGCGGGCCCGCCCGGCCCTGTAGGCGATCCGATCCGGCACCCCGGCCTTCTTCAGCGCGACCGCGACCGGGTCGTCGGCGGGCAGCGCGGTGATGTAGGTGGGCGAGCGCTGCAACATGGTCACCCGGGCACCGCGCGCGGCCAGCGCCGGCACCAGCGTGATGGCGGTGGCGCCGCTGCCGATCACCACCACCCGCTTGCCCGCCACGTCGAGGTCGTCGGGCCAGTGCTGCGGGTGCACGAAGCGGCCGGTGAACTGCTCCTCGCCGGGAAAATGCGGGCGGAAGCCGCGGTCGTAGTCGTAGTAGCCGGTGGCCCCTGCCAGGAAGTTCGCGGTGACGGTCTCGACCGCGCCGGTCGCCTCGTCCACCGCCTCGACCGTCCAGCGCGCCTCCGCGCTCGACCAGCGCGCCGCCACCACCCTGCGGCCGAACCGGATGTGCTCGGTGATGCCGTGCTCGCGCGCGGTGTCCTCGATGTAGCTGCGGATGTTCGGCCCGTCGGCCAGCACCTTGGTGCCGTTCCAGGGGCGGAAGCCGTAGCCGAAGGTGTACATGTCCGAGTCCGAGCGGATGCCCGGGTACCGGAAGAGGTCCCAGGTGCCGCCGATGGCGGCGCGCCGCTCCAGGATCAGGAAGCTGCGGCCGGCGCCCTCGCGCACCAGGTGGCTCGCCACCCCGATGCCGGAGAGCCCGGCGCCGACGATCAGGACATCGACATGTCGCGTCATGCGTTCCGCTCCATCCGCCCCGAACTCCCTCGGCCGGGTGCTGGTGACCGAGGGTACGTGTTATCCCAAGTTACGTCTAGCTCACGTCCGAAAAAACCCCGCTGAGCGCAACCCGTGCGCCCGCGCCGCGCCCCCGGCGACACTGCACCCATGAGCCTGTCCTTCCACTGGTTCCTACCGACCTACGGCGACTCCCGCGGCCTCGTCGCCGGCGGCCACGGCACCTTCATGTCCGGTGACCGGCCCGCCAGCCTGCGCTACCTGAACCAGATCGGCGCCGCCGCCGAGGACAACGGTTTCGAGGCGGTGCTCACCCCCACCGGCGCCTGGTGCGAGGACGCCTGGCTCACCACCGCCATGCTGGTCGAGACCACCCGCACGCTGAAGTTCCTGGTCGCCTTCCGCCCCGGGCTGGTCAGCCCGACGCTGGCCGCGCAGATGTCGGCCACCTTCCAGCGGCACTCCGAGGGGCGGCTGCTGCTCAATGTCGTCACCGGCGGTGAGCAGCACGAGCAGCGCGCCTACGGCGACTTCCTGGACAAGGAGCAGCGCTACGCCCGCACCGGCGAGTTCCTGCACATCGTGCGCTCGCTCTGGACCGCGACCGAACCGCTCACCTTCACCGGCGAACACCTCCGCGTCGAAGGCGCGCTCCTGGCCAACCGCCCCGACCCGCTGCCGCCGGTCTTCTTCGGCGGCTCCTCCCAGCCGGCGGGGCCGATCGCCGCGCGCTACTCCGACACCTACCTGACCTGGGGTGAGCCGGTTTCGGCCGTGGGCGCCAAACTCGACTGGATCCGCGGGCTGGCCGCCGCCGAGAACCGGGTCGTCGACTTCGGCCTCCGCATCCACGTCATCAGCCGCGACACCGCCGAAGCCGCCTGGGCCGAAGCCGACCGGCTGCTCGCCGGGATCGATCCCGCCGATATCGAGCGGGTGCAGGCGAATCTGCGCCGCAGCGAGTCCGAGGGGCAGCGGCGGATGCTCGAGCTGCACGGCGGCAGCAGTGACCGGCTGGAGATCGCGCCCAACCTCTGGGCCGGGGTCGGGCTGGTCCGCGGCGGCGCCGGGACCGCCCTCGTCGGGTCGCACGAGGAGGTCGCCGAGCGCCTCGCGGAGTACGCCGCGCTCGGGATCGACCACTTCATCCTCTCCGGGTATCCGCACCTGGAGGAGGCGTACTGGTTCGGCGAGGGGGTGCTGCCGGTGCTCGAGCGAAAAGGGCTGTGGCGGCATCCGAATCGGCCGGTCAAGGTGGCCGGGGGGACGCCGTTCGCCGGCGCGGCGAGCAGCTGACCCACTCGCGGGGCGCGGGCCCCGGTCGGTCCGCTCGCGGTAGAGCCGGTCCTCGGGGCATTGTCGAATTGCGCGGCGGGGTGCGCTCTCCCGGCGGGTTTGATAGACATCCGCGGGTCCACTATCGCTACATCGGGCACCCGCCTGAGCGCTCCTGCGGCGCGAAGGAATCGAGGGCGTACCGCCTGTGCACGGCGACGAGCTTCTCGTACTGCAACCGGTTGTGGGCCAGCGGCACCAGCTTGGAGCGGTCCGGCAGGAGGCGCCACGCGGTGCGCAGCACCCAGCGGTAGAGCGCGAATTCCCGGTCGTGCCGCGGCAGCAGCTCGAAGCCGACCATGCGCCGCACCTCGGGGCGCATGACCTGCGCCGAGCACACCTGGATCACGTGCCCGACCAGCGGCCGGGCCAGCAGCCAGAGCGGGGTGAGCGCGGCACGCGCGGCGGGCGAGATCCCGAGCGTCGGCAGCGGCAGCCGGGTCAGCCCGGCGAACTGCCGCACCAGGAACGGGCTGGCCGCCAGCTCGTGCTCGACCATGTGCTCGTAGTACTGCTCGGCCGAGGCCAGGTCGGGCGGGAGTTTGCCGCCGGCCGCGGCCAGCTCCAGCCCGCGGAAACTCTCCCGCACGAGCTGGTAGGCGGCCTCCCGCTCCGCGGGCCGCAGCACGTGCCCGGTGCACGGGGTGAAGGTGTTGAGCGAGAGGAACATTCCACTGATCCCGACCCAGATCCAGGTCTCCGGGTTGAGCGCGCTGTACCGGACGTCGGCGTAGTCGCCCTGCCCCCGGCCGCGCACGTCGCGGTGCCGCTCCTTGAGCCAGTCCGCCTCGGCCTGCCGGTCGACCGGGTCGCCCCAGAAGGAGAGCAGTGCCGAGAGGCCGCTGCGCATCCCGCGATCGAGGAAGTTCTCGGCGAACCGGCCGGTGCGGTCGACCGCGGCGGCGACCGGCACCAGCGCCACCTGGTCGAAGGCGGCGCCGCCGAAGACGCCGGAGAGCACGCTGCCGGTGTGCTTGCGGAACTCCGCCAGCATCTCCGGGCGGACCGGGGGCGCGCTCCTACCGCCCCGGACAACGGGCACCGTTGCGTTCGTCGTCATGGGAGGCCCCCGTCGGCGATCCTGGGCCGCGCGCGGCACCGTGTGATAGTTCAGCGCCTTCAGGCTATCACTGTGAGAAGCCGGCGGGCAGACCGTCTCATCGCGGTCGCGCCGCAGGCCGGTAGGCTTCCGGCGATGAAGGCCAGCCCGGAGGTCCCGCTCACCGACGAGGACGAGGCGGCGCTCGCCGCCGTGGCCCGCTCCTGGGCCGCGCTCTCCGCGCTGGACCCGAAGTCGCGACGCATCGTGGACGCCGCGCGCGACTGCTTCGCCGAGGTCGGCTTCGAGGAGACGACGATGGTGCGGATCGCCGAGGGCGCCGGGGTCGGCGTCGCCACCGTCTATCGGCGCTTCGGCACGAAGTCCGCGCTGGTCAGGTATGCGCTGATGGCGGAGTCGCAGCGGGTCGGGGTGATCGTGGTGCAGGCGCTGCGGGATGCCGCGGGCCCGGTGAGCGGGCTGGCCGAGATCTTCGCCGCCTACGTCACCGAGGCGACGGCGCCCCGGCTGCTCACCCGCAGCCTGCGGGTCTCCTCGGCGGCGGGCGAGCTCGCCGATTTCCTCACCGGCGACGAGTTCATCGAGCAGGGGCGGGTGCTGTTCGCGCAGTACATCGAGTACTGGCAGGAGCGCGGCGAGCTGGGCCGGTTCGACGCGCACGTGGTGGCCGAGCTCTTCGTCCGGCTCACCATGTCGATCATCGCCAACCCGCGCGGGGTGCTCCCGCTCTCCGACGCGGACGCCGCGCGGGAGTTCGCCCGGCGGCACCTCGCGCCGCTGCTCTTCCCGCACCCCGGCGGTTAGACCTGCTTCGGCCGCACCCGGTAGGCGGCCGACTTCAGCTCGCGCACCTTCATCTTCTGGATCGCCCGGTGGTGTTGCCGCGCGTGGTAGGCGATCGGGAAGTAGGTGAGCCGCTCGGGCAGCACCCGGTAGGCGACGCGGATCACCGCGTAGATTCGCTCCAGCCTGCGCTGCTCCTCGTCGCTCCAGGTTAGCCCCATCATGTCGCGGAGCCGGGGGTCGAGCAGCCCGGCCAGAGACAGGTAGTTGAAGCGCAGCATCGGCGTGAGGGCAGCCCTGGCGACCCGGTTCAGCGGGAAGGGCAGCCTGCGCAGCTGCTCCAGATCGCCGCTGCGGAGCTCGGCGTATTCGCGGCGCTGCAGGTCGGTGGCGTTCAGCACCTCGGTGACCATGTGCTCGTAGTAGGTGTCGAACTCGGCGCGGGTCCGCGGGTAGCCCTTCATCGGAACCTGCAGGATGCGCGCGATCTTGATGTTGTCGGCGAGCAGCCCGTCGAGTTCGTCGGCGGTGAAGTCGCGGCCGAGCAGCAGCGGGCCCGCCTTGGCGGTGGTGATGTAGGCGGTCGCGATGACCCACTGGTACGCGGCCGGATTCAGCGCGCTGATCTGCTTGCCCTCGGCATTGCGCATGCGGAGCGGCTCGTGCAGCGAGCGCAGCCGCCTGCCCTCGGCGATGGCCTCGGCGCCGCCGTAGGTCCAGCGCAGCACCGAGTCGACCGAGCGGATCGCGCGGCCAACCGGGTCGGTGCGCGCGACCGAATACCTGTCGGTGACGTCGC
This sequence comes from Nocardia sp. NPDC057227, assembly GCF_042669725.1. Lineage (NCBI taxonomy): Bacteria > Bacillati > Actinomycetota > Actinomycetes > Mycobacteriales > Nocardiaceae > Nocardia > Nocardia sp. NPDC057227. The sequence continues at coordinate 201,429 of NZ_JBHUXA010000012.1, forward strand.
GGATGACGGGGTGCAGGCCCTGCATGGCGAAGGCCGCGGCCTCCATCATGAGGTAGGTCCAGTGACCGACCATCTCCGCGGTCAGCGAGTCCGGGGAGATCAGTTCGATCTCGTCGTCGTCGGGGATCGGGGTCACCGGGGCGACGTGGCTCTGCTGGGGACGGGCTGCGGTCATGGTCGTTCACTCCTCGGTCGTTGCGGGCGAGGCGCCCCCACCTGAACCATGTGATAGTCACATTGCCTTCAGACTATCAATGAGGAGTCCGGCGTCGAGTATTATCACTCGAACTGATCGACAAGCTCCTACTCGCTCGCGGGGACCGGCTTCCCCCTGCTGGTGATCTCCACCAGCGGCAACCGCAGCGCCCCCGGCGCGCTCTCCGGCACCACCGGTTCGCGCGGCCGGACCGGCGCGATCCGCTGATATGCCGCGCCCAGCTCCGGGCGCGGATCGGCCTCACCCTTGTTCGGCCACATGGCGACCGCCCGCTCGGACTGCGCGGTGATCGTCAGCGACGGGTTCACCCCGAGGTTCGCGGTGATCGTCGAGCCGTCGATGACGTGCAACCCGGGATGCCCGTAGAGCCGGTGGTACGGATCGACCACACCGCTCTCCGGCGAATCGCCGATCACGCAGCCACCGATGAAGTGCCCGGTCATCGGGATGTCGAACAGGCTGCTGATCGAGCCGGTGGCGAAACCGTCGATCTTGTCGCCGATCCGGTTCGCCACCTCGTGCCCGGCCGGGATCCAGGTCGGGTTGGGCGCGCCCTCCCCCTGCTTGGTGTGCATCCGCTTGCGCCCGAACACCCCGCGCCGGGTGTAGGTGGTGATCGAGTTGTCCAGCGACTGCATCACCAGCAGCCCGATCATCTGCTCGGACCAGCGCCGCGGATTGTGCATGCGCGCGATGTCGCGCCTGCCGCGCACCATCTGCCGCCACCACAGCTTGCCCTTGGCGACGCCGTCGACCTCGTCCACCATCGCGGTGCTGAGCAGCGCGAGGGTGTTGCTGCCCTTGCCGTAGCGCACCGGTTCGATGTGCGTGTCGGCGTCGGGGTGGATGGACGAGGTGATCGCGACGCCCTTGGTGAAGTCGGTGTCTTCGGCGCGGGTACGCACGACGAGCAGCTCCTCGGAGTTGGTGCGCGCCAGGTACCCGAGCCGCGGCGAGATCGCCGGCAGCGAGCCGGTGTCGCGCAGCTTGTGCAGCAGCCGCTGGGTGCCGAGCGCGGCGGCGGAGAAGATCACCTGCTCGGCGGTGAAGGTGCGCTTCCGCCTGCGCAGCAGCCGCCCGGTGCCGACGGTCGAGACCGAGTAGCCGCCGCCGGAGAGCGGCCGCACGTCGGTGACGGTGGTCAGCGGGTGCACCTCGGCCCCGGCCTCCTCGGCCAGGTAGAGGTAGTTCTTGACCAGGCTGTTCTTGGCGTTGTGCCTGCACCCGGTCATGCACTCGCCGCAGTGCGTGCAGGTGCGCCTGGCCGGGCCCACGCCGCCGAAGAACGGGTCGGGCACGTCCTGGCCCGGCCTGGTGCCCGGCCCGCCGAAGAACACGCCGACCGGGGTGCGCTGGTAGGAGTCGCCGACGCCCATCTCCTCGGCCACCTCGCGCAGCACGCGGTCGGTGGCGGTGGTGGCCGGGTTCGTCGTCACGCCGAGCATCCGCTTGGCCTGGTCGTAGTAGGGCAGCAGCTCCGACTTCCAGTCGGTGATGTGCGCCCACTGCCGGTCCGCGAAGAACTTCTCCGGCGGCTCGTACAGCGTGTTGGCATAGACCAGGGAGCCGCCGCCGACGCCGGAGCCGCTCATGATCAGGGTGTCGTCGAGCAGCGTGAGCCGCTGGATGCCGTAGAACTTGGCCCACGGCGCCCACAGGTACTTGTTGGCACGCCAGGAGGTCTTGGCGAACTCGTGGTCGGCGAAGCGGCGCCCCGCCTCCAGCACGCCGACCCGGTACCCCTTCTCGGTGAGCCGCAGCGCGCTCACGCTGCCGCCGAAGCCGGAGCCGACGATCAGCACGTCGTAGTCGAAGGTCATCGGGAGAGCTCCTTTGCTCCGATGGGAAGCAGCGGGTGGTCGGCCGGGTCCAGCTTGCGGGTCTGCAGCCGGTAGCTGAGCACGGTGCCCGGCCAGTTGTTGGTGATCCGCCCGTTCGCGCTGCGGTACCAGCTGCCGCAGAAGTTCCACGGCGTGCGGTCGAGCCGCTTCTGCAGCCCGGCGTCGAAGTCGGCCGCCCGGTCGGTGCGGGTGTCGAGCACCCGGCCCGCGTGCGGAGCCAGCCGCTCCAGCGCCTGCCGGATGTAGCTCGCCTGCGACTCGATCATGTAGACGATGGAGCCGACGCCGAGGTTGGTGTTCGGCCCGTACACCAGGAACAGGTTCGGGTAGCCGGGCACGGTGATGCCCTTGTACGCGCTGGCCCCGCCCGCCCAGTCGTCCTCCAGCGCGCGGCCGCCGCGGCCGCGGATCCGCATCGGCCACAGGAACTCGGTTCCCTTGAAGCCGGTGCCGTAGACGATCACATCGGCCTCGTGCAGCGCGCCGTCGGTGGTGCGCACGCCCTCCGGCTCGATCGCGGTGATGCCCGTCGTCTCCACCCGGACGTTCGCCGCGGTGAGCGCGGGCAGGTACTCGTTGGAGAAGAGCGCGCGCTTGCAGCCTGCCGGGTAGTCCGGGGTCAGCTTCGCGCGCAGCTCCGGGTCGGCGACCTGCTTGCGCAACTGGCGCTTGCCGATCCAGGTGACCAGCTTCCGGATCGGCGGCACGTCGACCAGGGCCAGCGCGAGGAACTCGCAGAAGGTCCAGAACCAGAGCCGCTCGGCCTTCCTGGTGAAGGGGAGCAGCTGGAACAGGGTGTGGTGCAGCTTCGAGTACTCGATGTCGTTCTTCGGCATGATCCACGCCGCCGAGCGCTGGAACAGCGTCAACTGTTCGGTGCTCGGCGCGATGGCGGGCACGAACTGGACGGCGCTCGCGCCGGTGCCGATCACCGCGACCTTCTTGCCGGTCAGCTCGACGTCGTGGTTCCACTCCGCGGAGTGGAACGACTGCCCGCGGAAGCTCTCGATGCCGGGGATGGCGGGCAGCGCGGGGCGGGAGAGCTGCCCGACGGCGGAGATCAGCACGTCGCAGCTGAGCTCGGCGCCGTCGGCGAGCCGCACGGTCCAGGTGCCGGTCGCGTCGTCGTAGGCCGCCTCGGTGACCTCGGAGCCGAACCGGATGCGCGGGAGCAGGTTGTGCTTGCGGGCCACGTCCCGGATGTAGCCCTGGATGTCGGCCTGGCCGGAGAAGCGCTTGGGCCAGTCCGACTTGGGCTCGTAGGAGAACGAGTACAGCGGCGACGGAATATCGCAGCCCGCGCCGGGGTAGGTGTTCTCCCGCCAGACGCCACCGAGGTCGGCCGCGCGCTCCAGGATGGTGAAATCGCCGAACCCGGCGCGCTGCAGCTCCATGGCGGCGCCGAGGCCGCCGAAGCCGGTGCCGATGATGACGATCGAAGGTGCACTTCTGGGCATACCCCCACGCTATGGCCTGAGCGTGACCCCGAGGCAAATACCTGAGGTCAAGAATCAATAGTTTCGGCCATACTGGTGGCATGCACGAAGTCGAGCAGGCCGAGGTCCGCGACTGGAGCTTTCCGCGCGGCGTCGCCAGCGTCGGGGTCATGGTCGAGTACGCGGCCGCGCACGGGGTCGCGGCGCCGCGGCTGCTGGCCGGCACCGGCCTCACCGCGGCCATGCTGACCGACCCGGATCGGCAGATCGACGCGCACACCGAGCTGGCCGTCGTGCGCGCGCTGGTCCGCGAGCTCGGCGCCGGCGACGCGGCGCTCGGCGCGACGGTCGGGCGGCGCTACCGGATCAGCACCTTCGGCATCTTCGGCTTCGCCTGCGTCACCAGCGCCACCCTGCGCGAGGCCATCTCGCTGGCGCTGCGCTACTACAGCCTCGGTTTCGCCTTCTGCACCCCCGAGGTGGAGTGGGACGAGCACGAGGTGCGCACCCGGTTCCGCTACGACACGGTCCCCGCGGACCTGCAGTGGTTCCTGGTGCAGCGCGACATCGTCGCCATCCACCGGGTGATGAGCGACCTGCTCGGCAGGCCGTGCACCTTCACCCGCGCCGAGTTCGCCTTCCCCGCGCCCGCGAACACCGCCGCCCTGACCGCCGCGCTCGGCGTCGAGCCGCGCTTCGGCCGCCCGCAGACCCTCTTCGGCGTGCCGCCCGGGCTGCTCACCCGACCGCTGCCGCAGGCCAATCAGGCCACCTGGGCCATGTGTGTCGCGCAGTGCCGCGACCTGGTCGGCCGCCGCCGCGCCCGCACCGGGATCGCCGCCGACGTGCGCGAGCGGCTCTTCCCCGGCCCGAGCGGCCCGCCGACGCTGGACGCCGTCGCCGCCGAGCTCGCCATGAGTACCCGCACCCTGCGCCGCAGGCTCGCCGAGGCGGGCACCAGCTACCGCGGCCTGCTCGACGAGGTGCGCCGCACGCTGGCCGAGGAGCTGCTCGCCGCCACCCCGATGTCGGTGGACGACGTCGCGCTGCGGCTCGGCTACGCCGAGGCGACCCCCTTCATCCACGCCTTCAAGCGCTGGACCGGAACCACCCCCGCGGCCTACCGCAGAACCAGGCTGCGCGCCCCCGCGGTGACCGGCTCCGCACGTTTGCCCGGGGGCCGGTCGGGCACCTCTGGCGTATGAGTACCGACGCGAGCACCGAAGACGGTCCCGGCGACACCCTGTCGCCGGCCGAATCCCTCGACTCCGACGAGGTGCGCAACGACGACGGCGACGCCGTGGTGGATCCGCCGGACGACTGGAGCGGCGCGAACCGCTTCGGCATGACCGCCCGCGAGGAGCGCGAGGGCGAGCCGCTCGCCCAGCGCCTCGCCGAGGAGGAGCCGGACGTCGGCGAACCCATCGATCACACCACGGAAGAGCTCGCCGACGCGGGCGTCACCGATGTCGAGCAGCTCCCGGCCGACGATGCCGACGAGCTCTTCGGCACCCACCGCGGCCAGATCGACGGCGCTCCCGAGGACGGCTCCTCGCTCTTCCCGGTCTCGGAGTAGCGGATACGACAACGGCGGGGACGGTCGTCGACCGTCCCCGCCGTTCGCCTGTGCACTACTTCTTGCGCTCGCGCCGCTCCCTGATCCGCACCGAGATGCGCACCGGCGAGCCGTCGAAATTGAACTCCTCGCGCAGCCGCCGCTCCAGGAACCGGCGGTACCCCGCCTCCAGGAAACCGGTGGTGAACAGCACGAAGGTGGGCGGGCGGGTACCGGCCTGGGTGGCGAAGAGCACCCGGGGCAGCCTGCCGCCGCGCATCGGCGGCGGGGTCGCCGCGATGACCTCCTTGAGCCAGTTGTTCAGCCGCCCGGTGGAGATGCGCTTGTCCCACGACTCCAGCGCGCCCTCCATCGCGGGCACCAGCTTCTGCACCGCCCGGCCGGTGTGCGCGGAGATGTTCACCCGCTGCGCCCACGGCACCCGGATCAGGTCGCGGTCGACCTCCTTCTCCAGGGTGAGCCGCCGGTCCTCGTCGACCAGGTCCCACTTGTTGAAGGCGAGCACGAGCGCGCGGCCGGAGTCGGCGACCAGGCTGATCACCCGCAGGTCCTGCTCGGTGAGCGGCTGCGAGGCGTCGATCAGCATGATCGCGACCTCGGAGGCCTCCAGCGCCGACTTGGTGCGCAGCGAGGCGTAGAACTCGGTGCCGGAGGCGTGCGCCACCTTTCGCCGCAGCCCGGCGGTGTCGACGAACTTCCAGATCTTGCCGCCGAGGTCGACCAGCGTGTCCACCGGGTCGACGGTGGTGCCCGCGACGTCGTGCACCACCGAGCGCTCGTCCCCGGCCAGCTTGTTGAGCAGGCTGGACTTGCCGACGTTCGGCTTGCCGACCAGCGCGACCCGGCGCGGGCCGATGCCGGGGGTGCCCTCGCGCGGGGTCTCCGGCAGCGCCGCGAGCACGTCGTCGAGCAGGTCGCCGGTGCCGCGGCCGTGCGCGGCGCTGACCATCCGGGGCTCGCCGAGCCCGAGCGACCACAGCGAGGCCGCCTCGGCCTCGGCCCGCACGTCGTCGACCTTGTTGGCGACCAGGATCACCGGGATGTCGCTGCGCCGCAGCTTCCGCACCGCGGCCTCGTCGGTGGTGGTGGCGCCCACGACGGCGTCCACCACCAGCAGGATGGCGTCGGCGGTCGACATGGCCAGCTCGGCCTGGCGGGCCACCGACTGCTGCAGCCCCTTGGCGTCCGGCTCCCAGCCGCCGGTGTCCTGCACCCAGAAGCGCCTGCCCGACCAGTTCGCCTCGTAGGAGACCCGGTCCCTGGTCACGCCGGGGATGTCCTCGACGACGGCCTCGCGTCTGCCGAGGATCCGGTTCACCAGCGTCGACTTGCCCACGTTGGGGCGGCCGACCACCGCGAGGGTCGGCATGGCGATCTCGTCGCCCGCCTCCGCCTCGGCGTCGAGATCCTGGATCTCCCAGTCGGATTCGTCGCTCCAGATGCCGTCGCCTGCCAGTACGTCCTCGGTCACCGCGTCCGTCCGTTTCCGGTCACGGCGTGCCCGACCACCCGGTACAGCGCGTCGATGACCTCGTCCATGTCCAACTCGCTGGTGTCCACCTGGACCGCGTCCGCGGCCGGGCGCAGCGGGGAGACCGCGCGCGTCGAGTCCAGGGTGTCCCTGCGCTGCACGTCGGCGAGCACACCGGCGTAGTCGTCGCCCCTGCCCTCGCGGATGTTCTGTTGATTGCGCCGGTGCGCGCGGGCCTCGGCGGAGGCGGTCAGGTAGACCTTGGCGTCCGCGTCCGGCAGCACGACGGTGCCGATGTCGCGGCCCTCGACCACGATCCGCCCCGCGCCCGCCGCCAGCTCGCGCTGCAGCGCCACCAGCAGCTCGCGCACCGCGGGCACCGCGGAGACCGCGGAGACCGCGCGGGTCACGACGCTGCCCCTGATCTCGTCGGAGACGTCCTCGCCGGCGAGCAGGATCAGCTCCTGCCCCGGGTCGGTGCCGATGGTCAGCGGCAGCTCGGCGACCGCGGCGGCGACCGCGGCCGGGTCGGCCGGGTCGACGCCGAGACGAAGCACCCGCAGGGTGGCGACCCGGTACATGGCGCCGGTGTCCAGGTAGCGGGCGCGCAGCCGGTCGGCCAGCTTCCGCGAGACGCTGGACTTCCCGGTACCCGACGGGCCGTCCATCGCCACCACCAGCGGCGAATCGTCCGTCAACCGCGCGGTATCGGCCACGGGGATCTCCAGACCGTTCACAACTGCACCGCCTCGTAGAGTTTGCCGACTTCGTCCCGTCCGAGCACCTTGAGCGTGCCCGGCCGTTGATCGCCGAGCGCCACCGGGCCGACGTGCGTGCGCAGCAGCCGGTCCACCGGGTGCCCCACCTCGGCGAGCAGCCTGCGCACGATGTGCTTGCGCCCCTCGTGCAGCTCCAGCTTGACCAGGGATCGTCCCTCGTTCACCTCGAGCACCTGGAAGCGGTCGACGCTGGCCGGGCCGTCCTCCAGCTCGACGCCGGCGCGCAGCCGCTTGCCCAGCGAGCGGTCCACCTCGCCGCGCACGGTGGCCAGGTAGGTCTTGTGCACCTCGAAGGAGGGGTGCATGAGCCGGTGCGCGAGGTCGCCGTCGTTGGTGAGCAGCAGCAGCCCCTCGGTGTCGGCGTCCAGCCTGCCGACGTGGAAGAGCCGCTGGCCCGCGACGATCCGCTCGGCGACGATGTCGCCGACGCACGGGCGGCCCAGGTCGTCGGACATGGTGCACTGCCAGCCGCGGGGCTTGTTCATCGCCAGGTGCACGAGCTCCTCGCGGACGACGACGCGGGTGCCGTCCACCCGGACGACGGCGTTCTCGGCGTCGATCCGTAGCCCCTGCTCGGTGACGATGGCGCCGTCCACCTCGACCCGGCCCTGCGCGATCAGCTCCTCGGCGGCGCGGCGCGAGGCCACGCCCGCCTTCGCGAGCACCTTCTGCAGCCGTTCGCCCTCGCCCCACGGGAGCTTGGTGTGGCCGCCCTCCGCGTGCTGGTGCTTGGCCGGCTTGGCATTGCTGAGCAGCGGGGTCGAGCTGGTCTGCCGCTCCGGCTTGGCCTTCTTGGCCGCGGGGCGGGAGTCGCGGCGCGCGCCGCCCTCGTCCCGGCGGCCGCCGTCGTAGCGGCGATCGGAGCCGCCCTCGGACCGGCCGCCCGACGCACCGGCACGGCCACCGTCGGGCCTGCCGCCGGGCGCACCGGCACGGCCGCCATCGGATCGGCCGCCGGGCGCACCGGCACGGCCACCCTCGGACCTGCCGCCGCCGTAGCGGCCTCCGGTTCCGCCGTCGTCCCTGCGGCCGTAGCCGCCGTCGGGACGCCCGGCGCGGTCCTGGCCGCCGCCCGGCCTCGCGTCGCGGCCGTAGCCGCTACCGCGGCTGTCGGTGTCGCCGCGGGTGCGGCGGCGATCGCGTTCCTCGTCCGCGCGACGGGCGCCGTCGGCGCGGGCGGCGGCGGTGCGCTGCCCGCGCTCCGGCCTGCCGCGCCCGGGCTGGTCGCTGCGGTTTCTTCGATCCGGTGTGCCATCTCGGCGAGCGGGGGTGTTCATAGTTCCTTCAGTTCTCGGTACCGAGGTCCAGATCGGACCCGGCGGGTTTTCGCAGCCTGGTGTAGCGGGGATCCGTCTCCAGGCTCTCGTTGATCTCGTCGATCAGGTCGACGCCGGGAAGCAGCGGCGCCAGTGGCGGCAGATCGCTGAGCGACGCCAGCCCGATCCGCTCCAGGAAGAGCTCCGTGGTGCGGTAGAGGGTGCCGTTGGTCTCCGGATCGACACCATCCTCGGCGATCAGGCCCCGTGCCAGCAGCGTGCGCATCACGCCGTCGACATTGACCCCGCGCACCGCGCCGACCCTGGTTCTGGAGACCGGCTGGCGATACGCGATCACCGCAAGCGTCTCCAGCGCCGCCCTGGTCAGTTTGGTCCGCGCGCCGTCGAGCAGTACCCGCTCCACATAGGGCGCGTACTCGCTCCGAGTATAGAAGCGCCACCCGTCCCCGACGAAACGCAGGTCGATCCCGCTACCGTTGGCGGCGAGCTCGGCGGACATCCCGCGCAGCGCCGTCTCCACCCGCTCCGTGGTGTCGTCCAGCGCCGCGGCCAGCTGTTCGACCGGTGCGGGAGCGTCGACGACGAGCAGCATGGCCTCCAGCGCCGCCCGGAATTCCGGGCCGTCCAGCGGGTCAGGCGTGAACTTCGCCACCGCGTCGGTCATCCGTACTCCTCCTCGATGGCGGCCGGGTCCCGCACCGCCTCCGGGTCGCCGGTCCAGCTGACGGCGAGCGGGCCGAGCGGCTCCGGCTGGTCGAACTCGATGTGCTTGCCCCGGTACAGCTCGAGCAGCGCCAGGAACCGCGCCACGATCTCGATCGGCTCGGTGAGGCCGGTGATCAGCTCGGCGAAGGTGGTCCAGCCGCCGATGCCGCGCTCCTTGAGCACGTCGAGCACCAGCTCGGCCTGCTCCGCCACCGAGACGGTGTGCGCGTGCAGGTGGTCGAGCCCCACCCGCGGCTTCGGCTTGGGGCGGAAGGCCGCGGCGGCGATCTCCGCGAAGCGCGCCACGTCCACCCCGAGCGTGACCTCGGGCAGCAGCCCGGCGAACCGCTCCTCCAGCCCGACCGAGCGCGGGTAGCGCCGCAGCGCCACCGCCTCCAGCTCCGCGAACAACTCGGCGACCTGCTTGAACGCCCGGTACTGCAGCAGCCGCGCGAAGAGCAGGTCGCGCGCCTCCAGCAGCTCCAGGTCCTCGGCGTCGGTCATCTCGCCGGAGGGGAGCAGCCGGGCCGCCTTGAGGTCGAGCAGGGTGGCGGCGACGACGAGGAACTCGGTGGTCTCGTCCAGGATCTTGTCCGCGCGCAGCCCGTTCGGCGCGGACATGGCCGCGGTGAGCGCCTTGGTGTAGGCGATGAACTCGTCGGTGACCTTGTGCAGCGCGACCTCGGTGACGTCGAGTTTGCGCGCGCTGATCAGCTGCAGCAGCAGGTCGAACGGCCCCTCGAAGTTGCTCAGCCGCAGGTGGAACGTCTGGCGCGGCGCCTCGGGCACCGCTGTGGTGACGGTCGCGGTCACCGGCCGGACCGGTGGATGACCTCTCTGGCCATCGATCGATACTGCTCCGCGCCGGTCGACTTCGGCGCCCAGGTGGTGATCGGCTCGCCGGCCACGCTGGCGTCCGGGAAGCGCACGGTGCGGCCGATCGCGGTGTCGTAGACCAGGTCGCCGAAGACCTCGACCACGCGCGCCATGACCTGCCTGGCGTGCTGCAGCCTGGCGTCGAACATGGTGACGACGATGCCGTAGAGGCTGAGCTGCTGGTTCAGCCGGTCCCGCACCTTGTCGACGGTGTCGGTGAGCAGGGCGAGGCCGCGCAGCGAGAAGTACTCGCACTCCATCGGGATGATGACGCCGTCGGCGCAGGCCAGCGCGTTGATGGTGAGCAGACCGAGCGAGGGCTGGCAGTCGATCAGGATGTAGTCGTACTGGTCCCGCACCGGCGCCAGCGCGCGGCCCAGCGACTGCTCGCGGCCGACCTCGTTCACCAGCTGGATCTCCGCGGCGGAGAGGTCGATATTGCTCGGTAGCAGGTCCATGCCGTCGACCCGCGTCTCCATCACCACGTCATCGATCCCGACGCGGTTCTCGACCAGCAGGTTGTGCACCGTGTATTGCAGATCGTGCAGCGCGACCCCGAGCCCCGCGGAGAGCGCGCCCTGCGGGTCGAGGTCGACCAGCAGCACCCGGCGGCCGTACTCGGCGAGCGCGGCGCCCAGGTTGATGGTGGAGGTGGTCTTGCCGACGCCGCCCTTCTGGTTGCACATGGCGACGATCAGCGCCCGGCCGGTCTTCTCCACCGGCGGCGGGTCCGGCACCGCGCGCAGCGGCCGTCCGGTCGGGCCGAGGTCGGCGTCCTCGGGAACGGGCTCGGCGCCATCGCCCCAGAGCGAGTCGGCCGCCGCCTTGGACGGGCCCTTCGGCTCGGCGTCGCCGCGACGCTCCGCGCGGGCGGACGGACCCCGGACGGACGCGTTGTTCGGCGGTTCCGCACTGGCTGTGGTCACGATCCGCTGCTCCTTATACGTCCTGCCCGTTCCTTGCCGAGCGTAGCGAAGCCGGGATGGCGCGACCTCGCTCTCGTACGGTCCAGCTTCCGATAGACGCTACCGCCTCGTGCGGGGCACCGTCGCTCGGACACGCGCGTCCCAGTGTTCCCCGTATCACCGCCGCGCGTCCGGGTTACCGGCCGGTGGGTACGAAAACGGGCGGGTCGGGTCGGGTCACGCGCGCGGGTGCGCGGTGGCCCAGACCTCGCGCAGCGTCGTCACCGTGACCAGGGTGTAGATCTGCGTCGTCGTCACCGAGGCGTGCCCGAGCAGCTCCTGCACCACCCGGACGTCGGCGCCGCCGTCGAGCAGGTGCGTCGCGAACGAGTGCCGCAGCGTGTGCGGCGAGACCGCCGCCTCGATCCCGGCCCGCTCGGCGGCGGAGCGCAGCACCTGCCAGGCGCTCTGCCTGGAGAGCCTGCCGCCGCGCGCGTTGCGGAACAGCGCGGGCCCGCCCGCGGCCCGCCCGCGCGGCACCAGTGCCGGCCGCCCGCGCACCAGGTAGGCGTCGACCGCGGCCAGCGCGGGGCGCCCGATCGGGACCATCCGCTGTTTGCCGCCCTTGCCGTGCAGCACCACCGCGCGGCCCTCGGTGTCCAGGTCGTCCACGTCGAGCCCGACCACCTCGGAGATCCTGGCTCCGGTGGAGTACAGCAGCTCGAGCAGCGCCCGGTCGCGCAGCGCGCGCGGCGCGTCCGTCGCGGCCGCGTCCCCGCCTGCGGCCTCCAGCAGCGCGAGCACCTGGTCGTAGGGCAGCGCCTTGGGCAGCCTGCGCCCCTGGCTCGGCGGTTTCACCGCCCGCGCGACATCGGTGCCCGCCAGCCCCTCGGCGGCGGCGAAGCGGTGCAGCCCGCGCACCGCGATCAGCGCCCGCGCCACCGAACCCGCGGCCAGCGCGGGCCTGCCCGCCCCGCCCGCCCGCAGCGCGGTGGCGAACTCGGCCACATCGGCCTCGCCCGCCCGCTCCAGCGCGGCGACGCCGCGGCCGTCCAGGAACTCGCGGTACCTGGCCAGGTCGCGCCGGTAGGCGGCGACGGTGTTGCGGGCCGCGCCGCGCTCGACCGCGAGGTGGTCGAGGTAGCCGTCGATCTCCCTGGCGAGCACCGCGGCGCTCAGCTCCCGCGCTGCGCGGCCTGCCTGCGCAGCAGGGCGGTCGGCTGCCCCGGCCACGGTGCCTCCGCCGCCCGCAGCGCGACGCCGGTGGCGCGCGCGGTGGCGAGCGCAAGCACCCCCGCCACCGCGGTGGCGTTCACGATCTCGCCTGCCAGCGCCGCCCGGACCGCCTCGGCGACCGGCAACCGCACCAGCGCGATGTCGGCCTCCTCCAGCTCCGGCTCGGGCCGGTCGGTCGCGCTGAGCCCCTCGGCCAGGTAGATGCGCAGCGCCTCGTCGGTGAAGCCGGGCGAGAGCGCCACGTCGACCAGCACCGACCAGCGCTCGGCGGCCAGCCCGGTCTCCTCGGCCAGCTCGCGGCGGGCCGCCGCCAGCGGGTCCTCGCCCTCGACATCGATCAATCCGGCGGGCAGCTCGAGCAGCCTGGTGCCGATCGGGTGCCGGTACTGCCGGATGAGCACCACGTCACCGGCGTCGTCGACGGCGACCACCGCGACCGCGCCGTGGTGCTCGACCACCTCCCGCTCGGCGACCTTGCCACCCGGCATCACCACCTGGTCGAGCCGCAGCGCCAGAATGGCCCCGCTGTAGACGGTCTCCGACGACACCGTCTCGAACGTATGCTTCCCCACCTGCTCACTCATGCCTGTTCCGCGCCCGCGAACTCTTCGTCCGGGATGTCCACCGGCAACCGCTCCGCCAGCTTGTACTTCAGCGCCGCCGCGATCAGCGCGGCGAAGAGCGGGTGCGGCCGGGTCGGGCGGCTCTTGAGCTCGGGGTGCGCCTGGGTGGCGACGAAGAACGGATGCTTGTCGGCGGGCAGCTCGACGAACTCCACCAGCCGCCCGTCCGGCGAGGTGCCGCTGAACCGCAGCCCGCTCTTCCCGATCCGATCCCGGTAGGCGTTGTTCACCTCGTACCGGTGCCGGTGCCGCTCGGAGACCTGGTCGGTCCCGTACGCCTGCGCCACCTGCGACCCCTTCGCCAGCACCGCCGGGTACGCCCCGAGCCGCATGGTGCCGCCAAGGTCGGCCTCGCCCGCCACGATCTGCTTCTGGTCGTCCATGGTGGAGATCACCGGGTGCGGGGTCTCCGGCTCGAACTCCGCCGAGTTCGCCTCGGCCAGCCCGATCGAGCGGGCCGCCTCGATCACCACGCACTGCAGCCCGAGGCAGAGCCCGAGCAGCGGCAGCCCGCGGGTGCGGGCGTAGGTGATCGCCCCGACCTTGCCCTCGATGCCGCGGATCCCGAAGCCGCCGGGGATGAGCACCGCGTCCACGTCGCGCAGCGCGGCGGCCGCGCCGGCCGGGGTCGCGCAGTCGTCCGACTGCACCCAGCGGATCTGCACCCTGGCCCGCGAGGCGAAGCCGCCCGCGCGCAGCGCCTCGGTGACCGAGAGGTAGGCGTCGGGCAGGTCGACGTACTTGCCGACCAGCGCCACCTCGACGGTCTCGCGCGGCGAGTGCACCCGGTCCAGCAGATCGCCCCAGACCGTCCAGTCCACGTCCCGGAACGGCAGCCCGAGCCTGCGCACCACGTAGGCGTCGAGCCCCTCGCGGTGCAGCACCTTGGGGATGTCGTAGATCGACGGCGCGTCCGGGGTGGAGATGCAGCCGTCCACGTCGACGTCGCACATGAGCGCGATCTTGCTCTTGAGCCCCTGCGGCACCTCGCGGTCGCAGCGCAGGATGAGCGCGTCCGGCTGGATGCCGATGCTGCGCAGCGCGGCCACCGAGTGCTGCGTCGGCTTGGTCTTGAGCTCGCCCGACGGCGCCAGGTACGGCACCAGCGAGACGTGCAGGAAGAACACGTTCTCCCGGCCCACGTCGTGCCTGACCTGCCTGGCCGCCTCCAGGAACGGCTGCGACTCGATGTCGCCGACCGTGCCGCCGATCTCGGTGATCACCACGTCCGGGATGATGTCCTCGGCATCGGGGGCGCTCATGGCCAGGATGCGGCTCTTGATCTCGTCGGTGATGTGCGGGATCACCTGCACCGTGTCGCCCAGGTACTCGCCGCGCCGCTCCTTCGCGATCACCGTCGAGTAGATCTGCCCGGTGGTCACGTTCGCGTCCCTGGAGAGGTCGCGGTCGAGGAAGCGCTCGTAGTGCCCGACGTCCAGATCGGTCTCGGCGCCGTCCTCGGTCACGAACACCTCACCGTGCTGGAAGGGGTTCATGGTGCCGGGATCGACGTTGAGATAGGGGTCGAGTTTCTGCATCGTCACCCGCAGCCCGCGCGCGGTCAGCAACTGACCGAGGCTGGAAGCGGTGAGACCCTTACCCAGTGAGGAGGCGACGCCACCGCTGACGAAGATGTGCTTCGTGGCTGTTCGCGCCTGAATCCGTGTTTGACCCACGGGACTTCACGGTAACATGCGCCCGGCGTAGCGCTCACCCGCCACGCGGGTTTGCCGAAAAGTCGCCAAGATGTCTCGGCTCGTGCTCAGCTCGACGGCGTCGCGACCGTCAGCGCCGTCGCCTTGGCGCCGGTGCCGTAGCGTCCCGCGCCGCCGTTGAGTTGCTCGCTCAGCCCGAGCACGGCGGTCACCCGGCCGATCTGCCGGTCCAGGTTGTCCACCGTGGTCACCGCGGCCGACAGCGGCGTGTCCGAGCGCACCACATCGATCGGGCCCTGCCCGTTCACCGCGCCCGGCCGCCCGGCCAGCACCACCCCCGCGCTCGCCGAGTCCAGCCCACCGGCGAACCGCGCCAGCGAGACCCCGCGGCTGCCGTTCGCGGCATCCGGCATGTCGCCGGTGATCACCACCGCGAGCTGCCCCGCGCGCACCGGATCCTCGCCGTAGGCGAGGAACCCGCCCCCGCGCAGCGTCTCCAGCACCAGCCCGAACTCCTCCGGCGTGCTGCGCGGCTGCGCGGTCACCGGGTCGAGCAGCAGCACCTGCCCGAGCAGGTCGCCCGCGATGCTGCCCTGGTCGGTCGCGCCGGTGCGCAGCTGCGCGCCCGCCGGGATCACGTTGATCAGCGCGCTGCGCATCCGGTCGCCCTCGCCGGTGTCCAGGAATGGCGTGTTCAGCGCGATCCGCCCGGTGATGGCGGCGCCGGCTGCCTCCAGATTCCTGCTCACCGTGTCCACGTCCTCCGGCACCGCGTCCGGGGTGGTGAACACCAGCACGGTGCGCTCGGCCAGCGTGCCCTGCACCACCGCGCCCGCCGACTTGGACAGGAAATCGTCGGTCACCGACAGCTGCTCGGTGAGCAGCCGGTTCTGCTCGGTCGCCGCGTCCAGCTGGGTGCGCAGCTCGGCCTTGTCCGAGCGCAGCCCGCCGAGCAGGTCGGCGGCGAGCGTCTGCGACCCGAGCACCACCCCCAGCGCGAGCGCGAGGAAGATCGCCACGATCGAGATGGCGTGCTGGCGCAGCGAGATCATCGCGGCTCCCCTCAGTTCTCGCGCGCCCCGACCAGGCCCTGCACCCAGACGGCGAAGCGGTTCCACAGGTCGATGCCCCAGTCCAGGACTGCACCGGTGCTGTCCGAGGCGACCAGCACCACGATCACCGCCACCAGCGCGGCCAGCACCACCAGCGCCAGCGCGGCGCCGGAGCCGCGGTGCCGGTACAGCGTGGCGACCGCCTTGGCGTCGACCAGCGTGGTGCCGAGCTTGAGCCGGGTCAGGAAGGTCGCCGGGTTGCTGTCCTTGCGGCCCCGGTCGAAGAACTCGTCCAGCGAGACCGCCGCCCCCGCGGTGACGATCATGGCCGCGCCGTGGTGGTGCGCGAGCAGCAGCGCGAGGTCGGTCGCCGAGCCGGACGAGGGGAAGGTGGTGGCGCCGATCCCGAGATCCTGGATCCGGTCCAGCCCCTTGGCGTGGCCGTCGGTGTCGGCGGGCAGGATCACCTCGCCGCCGGAGCGCAGCGTCTTGGTGGTGATCTCGTCCGGGTCGCCGACGATCAGATCCGGCTTGTACCCCTGCTTCACCAGCGTGTCCGCGCCGCGGCCGACGCCGACCATGATCGGCGCGTACTCCTTGACGAACGGCTTCAGGCTGCGCAGGTCGTCGGCGTGGTCCGGGCCGTCGCCGACCACCACCACGTGCGCCTGCTTCATGGTCAGCGTCAGCGCGGGCACGCCGACGCCGTCGATCAGCAGGCTGCTCTCGGTGCGCACGAACTCGATGGTGTTGCCCGCGAAGGCCTCGAGGTGGTCGGCGAGGCCGTTGCGGGCCTCGATCATCCGGTCCCCCACCACCGACTCGGTGAGCTCGATGCCGTCGACCAGCGCCTCCGGCTCCTTCTTCACCAGCTTGTCGGCGTAGACGGTGCCGTCGTGGATCCGGACCTTCGCGCCGTCCTTGATCTTGGAGAAGGCATCCGAGCTCAGCGTGTCCAGCAGCAGCACGTCATTGGCGACCAGCACCTCGGGCCCCAGGTTCGGGTACCGGCCGGAGATCGAGGGCGAGGTGTTCACGACGGCGACGACGCCGGCCTCCAGGAGCCGATCCGCGGTGGCCCGGTCCAGATCCATCTCGTCGAGCACGGCGATGTCGCCGGGGCCGACCCGTTTCAGCAGGCGCCGAGTGTTGCGATCCACCCTGGCTATTCCAGAGCGACCAGGGAGCGTTTCGGAACTCCTCGAGAGCAGCGCCGGCATCTTCATGGGCCGATGATGTCCGCAAACCCTCGACCACAGGTGGAGGCGCGCCGTATCCAACGCCACATTCGTCACAGTGATACCAAAGCAGACCCTCCGGCGAACCCCCAGCCAACCCGATATGCTCCTGTCACAGACAGTCTGACCCGAGGAGAGCCGTTCATGGCCAGCACCACCGTCGATGCCGTCGTCGCCGCCCCGCGCGATGTCGTCTACCGCACCTTCGCGAACCGCGAGAGCCTGAGCCCGCACCTGGCGGTGAACATCACCCTGAAGCGGCCGGGCAGCACGGAGCGCGAGGGCGTCGGCGCGCAGCACCTCATCGGCGTCGGCGGCGTCGGGATCACCGAGGAGATCACCGAGCTCGTGCCGAACGAGCGGATGGCGTACAAGGTCGTCGCCGGGGCGCCGGTCAAGCGGCACATCGGCGTCGTCACCTTCGCCGACACCGACGGCGGCACCCTGGTCAGCTACACCATGGAGTCCGAGCCCAAGCTGCCGGTGCCGGGCAAGGTGCTGGAGCTGGGGCTGCGCAACCTGATCACCACCATGATCAAGGGCGCGCAGAAGGCGGTCCGCTGACCTGAGGTCGCCGCGGGCGCCCGGCCTCCCGGCCGGGCGCCTTCGCGCATGTTCAGGCGCTGGCCGGTTCCCGTTCGGCGCGCGCGGTTTCGAGGAGCTCCTCGGCGTGCGCGCGCCCGGTCTCGGTGTCGTCCAGCCCGGCGAGCATGCGCGCGAGCTCGACCACCCGCTCCTCGCGGTCAAGCGACTGCACGCCGCTGTCCACCCGCCCCTTGCCGTCGTCCGACTTGCTCACCACCAGGTGGGTGTCGGCGAAGGCGGCCACCTGCGGCAGGTGCGTCACCACGATCACCTGGTGGGTGCGGGCCAACCGGGCCAGCCTGCGCCCGATCTCGACCGCGGCCCGGCCGCCGACCCCCGCGTCCACCTCGTCGAAGACCATGGTCGCCCCGTGATCGGACCCGGCGAGCACCACCTCCAGCGCCAGCATGACCCGGGAGAGCTCACCCCCGGAGGCGCTCTTGCTCAGCGGCAGCGACTGCGCCCCCGAGTGCGCGGACAACCGGAACTCCACCTCGTCCACCCCGGACGACCCGGCGTGCAGCTCGGCCCCGTCCACCGTGAGCGGCGCCGAATCCTGCGCGCTCGCGGGCATCTGCCTGACCGTCACCTCCAGCCGCGCCTTGCCCATGGCCAGCCCGGCCAGCTCCGCGCTCACCGCGCTCGCCAGCTTGCCCGCCGCCTTCGTCCGCGCGGCACTGAGCTTCACCGCCGCCGACCGCACCTTCTCGGCGGCGGCATCGACCTCGCCTGCCAGCGCCGCGATGGCCTCCTCGGAGACGTCGAGCGAGGCCAGCCTGGCCCGCGATTCCGCCGCCCAGGCGAGCACCCCGTCCACGTCGGCGGCGTACTTGCGGGTCAGCGTCTTCAGCTCGGCCTGCCTGGTGAGCAGCGAGTCCAGCGCGCTCGGGTCCGACGGCAGGTCGGAGAGGTAGCCGCTGAGCTCGGTGGTCAGATCCACCACCACCGCGATGGCGTCGGCGAGCCGCGGCGCCAGCGCGGTGAGCGCCGGATCGTCCGCGGCATCCAGCCGCGCCCGCGCGGTGCCGAGCAGGTCCAGCGCGCCGGAGCCGGCATCGGGCGCGTCGGTGGGCCCGGCCAGCGCGTCGTGCGCCACCACCGCGGCGTCGCGCAGCGAATCCAGGTCGCTGAGCCGCCGCACCTCGTCCACGATCCGCAGATCCTCGCCGGGCTCCGGCTGCACGGCGTCGATCTCGGTGAGCGAGTGCGTCAGCCGATCCGCCTCCAGCGCCAGCTCGCGGCTGCGCGCGGTGCGCTCCAGCAGCCGCTCCCGCGCCGCCAGCCAGGCCTTGCGGTGCTTGCGGTAGCCGCGCAGCAGCGGGTCGACGGTCTCCGCCGCGAACCGGTCCAGCGCCGCCAGCTGCTGCTCCGGCCGCTGCAGCCGCAGCTGGTCGTTCTGCCCGTGCACGGTGAGCAGCGGCGCGGTGAACCCGGCGAGCACCGAGGCGGGCACGCCGCGGCCGCCGAGGTGCGCCCGGGAGCGGCCGTCCTTGCCGACCGTGCGGATGGCGATGACGCTGCCGTCGTCGTCGGCCTCGGCGGCCGCCGACTCCAGCACCGCGGCGACCTCGGTGCGCGCGGCCTCGTTCAGCTCGTCGACCGTGAATCGCCCCTCCACCACGGCCTTCTCGGCACCGAGGCGCACCCGCCCGGCATCCGCCCGCGCCCCGCTGAGCAGGTGCAGGCTGGTGACCACCATGGTCTTGCCCGCACCGGTCTCACCGGTGAGGACGGTCAGCCCCTCGTGGAACTGCGCGGTCGCGGCGGATATGACGCCGAGACCGTCAATCCTGATCTCTGTCAGCACTTGTGCTCTCCGTTCGCCGCCGGCCTCGCCAGCCTGTCACGGGCAATTGGAATTTGCGCACCATTCTGTCCGCGAAGGGCGCCGAGTCCAGCCGCACCCAGCGCACCGGTTCGGCGCCGCGGACCGCCTCCACGCGGCTGCCGCGCGGCAGCGCCAGCGTGCGCCTGCCATCGAGGAAAACTATCGCATCGTGTCCGGTCGCCACCGACTCGACCGCGATCCGCGACTCCGGGCTGGCGACCAGCGGCCGCGCGAACAGGGCGTGCGCGTTGCTCGGGATGACCAGCAGCGCTTCCAGTTCCGGCCAGACCACCGGCCCGCCGGCGGAGAACGCGTAGGCGGTGGAGCCGGTCGGGGTGGCGAGCAGGATGCCGTCGCAGCCGAACGACGACACCGGCCTGCCGTCCACCTCGAGCACCACCTCGAGCACCCCGATCCGCGAGGCGTTCTCGATGCTGGCTTCGTTCAGCGCCCAGCCGGTCTCGACGATCTCGTCGTCCACCCGGACGGTGACGTCGATGGTCATCCGGTGCTCGACCCGGTAGTCGTGCTGCACCACCTGGGCCAGCGCCTCGTCCAGGTTCTCCGCCTCGGCCTCGGTGAGGAATCCGATGCGGCCCAGATTGATTCCGAGCACCGGGGTGGCGGCGGGGCGGGCCAGCTCGGCCGCGCGCAGCAGCGTGCCGTCGCCGCCGAGGACGAGCACCATTTCGCAGCCGACCGCGGCGGCCGGGCCTGCCTCGACCACCCGCACCGCGCCGTCGCTGCCGACCGCACCCTCGAATCGGGTGCTGTCGGCCTCGTCGGCGAGGATCCGCAATCCGATCCCGGCGTCGGCGAAGATCTTCGCGACCCGGTGCGCCGTCTCGATGATCTCGGCCCGGCCCGGGTGCGCGACCAACAGGATCTCTCGGCCGCTGAGCGGCGTTCCCGCGTTCACTGTGGTCCCTCCTCGACGGCCCGTTGCACCATGGTCGCGACCGCGGCCGGGTCGTCGGTGACCGGGCCCTCGTTCCGCAACCACAGGAAGTATTCGACATTGCCGGACGGCCCCGGCAGCGGGCTGGCAGTGACCGCCCTCGTCCGCAGCCCGAGCGCCGCCGCCGCGGCCGCGACCTCGCGCACCACCTCGGCGCGCAGCGCCGGATCCCGCACCACGCCACCGGCGCCGACCCGGTCCTTTCCGACCTCGAACTGCGGCTTGACCATCGGCACGAGGTCGGCGCCCGGCGCCGCGCACGCGGCCAGCGCGGGCAGCACCAGCCCCAGCGAGATGAACGACAGATCGCCGACAACGAGCTCGACCCGGCCGCCGATCGCCTCCGGGGTCAGGTTCCTGACATTGGTGCGATCCAGCACCGTCACCCGGTCGTCGCTCTGCAGCCGCCACACCAGCTGCCCGTAGCCGACGTCGACCGCGACCACCCGCGTCGCCCCCTTCGCCAGCAGGACGTCGGTGAAGCCGCCGGTGGAGGCGCCGGCGTCCAGGCAGCGCCGCCCGGCCACGGTCAGCCCCTCCGGTTCGAAGGCCGCCAGCGCGCCGAGCAGTTTGTGCGCGCCCCGCGAGGCCCAGGAGACCTCCTCCGGCTCGGTGCGGACCAGCAGCGGGGTGCCGGTCTCGA
Organism: Nocardia sp. NPDC057227; assembly: GCF_042669725.1. Taxonomy (NCBI): domain Bacteria; kingdom Bacillati; phylum Actinomycetota; class Actinomycetes; order Mycobacteriales; family Nocardiaceae; genus Nocardia; species Nocardia sp. NPDC057227. The sequence goes on from NZ_JBHUXA010000012.1 coordinate 222,330, forward strand.
CCGCCGTCGCCGCCTTCGCGGCGACCGAGCCGTTGATCAGCACGCGGCCCGCGGTGATCAACTCGACCGCGTGTTCCCGCGAGCGGGCCATGCCGCGGCGAACCAGCTCGGCGTCAACGCGCGCACGCCTGGCCACTCAGATCTTGTCCACCGTGGCGAGCGCCTCGACCAGCACGTCGTGCGCCTGTTCCAGGATCTTCGCCCGGCGGATGAGGTCGACCCCGGCGTCCGCGTGCCCGGCGCCCGCCTCCAGCTCGGCCAGCAGCTCCCGCACCTCGGCCCGCACCAGGGCCGGGTCGGCCGGCTCCGGCCCCGCATCGGGCAGGTGGCTGCCCGGCAGCGGCGTCCCCTGGCGGTGGCCGTGCTGGCCGGGGTGCGGACGCGGCGTCGGAGTAGTCATCGTGGGCTCAACGCTATCGGATTTCCGGAGCCGTTGCCCGTGGCCGCACCGCTCGCGGCCGCCGCCGATCCCGCGGTGGCACCGCCGGTCGGGGCGCCGTTCGCCACCCGATCACCCGCGCCGCCGCGCACCGGGAAGGCGCGGGCGGGTTCGGCGTCGAGTAGTTCGCCCAGCGCGGGCGAGCCCGGCTCCACCGCGTCGACGGCGACCGGGTGGTTCAGCGCGTCGAGGGACAGCGCGACGTAGGTGGGCCGGTGCTCCGGCGGCGCGGCGGCCAGTTCGTCCAGGGTGCTCACCCCGGTGAGCACGAGCAGCGAGTCGAGCCCGACCCGGTTGGCGCCGTCGATATCGGTGTCCAGCCGGTCGCCGACGACCAGCGCGGCGCGGGTGCCCGCTCTGGTGAGCGCATCCTCCAGCAGCGGCGCGAAGGGCTTGCCCGCCACCTCCGGCTCGGTGTCGGTCGCGGCCCGCAGCGCCGCGACCATGGAGCCGTTGCCCGGCGCGAGGCCGCGTTCGTTCGGCAGGGTGCGGTCGGTGTTGGCGGCCACCCAGTGCGCGCCCGCCCGGACCGCGTAGGCGGCCTCCGCGAGATCCGGCCACGCGGTCTCCGGCGAATGCCCCTGCACCACCGCGGCGGGTACCCGATCGTCGAAGCGCCGCACCGGATTCAGGCCGACGCCGCTGACCTCGGCCGCCAGCGCGTCGGTGCCGACGACCAGCACATCCGCGCCCGCAGGCACCCGCTCGGCGAGCAGCCGCGCGGCGGCCTGCGCGCTGGTGACCACATCGTCGGTCGCCGCGGCGAAGCCGAGTTCGGTGAGGTGCTCGGCCACCGCGTCCGGGCTGCGGCTGGCGTTGTTGGTGACGTAGACGAGTTGCTGCGCGGAGCCGGCGGGCAGCGCATCGGGGGCGCCGGGGATCACCGCGGCCCCGCGGTACAGCGTGCCGTCCAGGTCGAGCAGCAACGCTCGGTAACCGTCTCGTAGCCGGGTCACTCCACCCTCGTTTCGTCTCGGCGCTCGGATCCGGCCGAACCGGTCCATCGGACGCACCCGCTGCGGGCGCGTGCGGCGCGGATGCGCCGCCGTCTCGTCCTCATGGTCGCAGAACCGAGCACGGGTGCCGCCGTGCTCATCATCACTCGGGCGCCACGACGGGCCCCGGTCGTCACCAATCCGGACGAGCCGCCGACGCGGACCGGCCACCCGGGCGCGCCCGGGCTCCTCGACGAGACCCCCGCACTGTAGCGGGGGCCACCGACAGGGTCAGTTCTCCGCGGTGAGCTCCGCGGCCCGGTCCTCGGCGTCGGTATCGCCCTCGAGGTCGGCGGCGGCCGCGTTGAGGAACCAGGTGAGCCCCTCGTCGGTCCGCCCGGCCGCGACCAGCGCGTCGGCGTAGGCGTAGAACAGCCGCGCGTGCGCCGACCCGCTGCGCGCCGGGTCCAGCTCGGCGGTCTGCAGCGTCACCACCGCCTGGTCGACCTGTCCCAGGTCCATGCGCGCGCCCGCCACCACGATGCGCAGCTCGATCGCCTCCTCGCCCTGCAGGGCGCGCGCCTCCTCGCTGCGGCCGAGCTCGATGGCCCGCTCCGGGCGGCCGAGGCCGCGCTCACAGTCGGCCATGACCGCGAGCAGCCCCGAGCCGCCGGACATCCGGCGCGCGGTGCGCAGCTCGGAGAGCGCCTCGGCCCACTCGCCCGCGTGGTAGGCGGTGACGCCCGCGGTCTCCCTGACCACCGCGATCCGCCCCGCCCGCTGCCGCGCCGCCCTGGCGTGCGCGAGCGCGAGCTCCGGATCGTCCGCGATCAGGGCGGCGGCCATCACCAGGTGCCTGGCGACCGTCTCGGCGTTGCCCTTGTCCAGGCTCAGCAGGTCGCGGCGGATGGTGGGGTCCAGGTCGGATGCCTGGATGTCGTCCGGGAGGTCCGGCTCCTCCGGGCGCGGGGGGCGGCGGTCGAGAGAGCGGCCGATGCGGGCTCCCTCGCCCCCGCGGCGGCGGTCGTCACTGCCCGCGCGGCTGAAGCTGCGGTATTCCTCGGTGTTGTTCGCGGGCGCATTGCGCGCGGCGCCGTTCGAGTCGGAGGCAGAGTCGTCGGCCCGCTCCGCCGGCACATCGGTTCCGCCGGCGATCGAGGCCGAGTCGGCCCCGCCACTCCGCAGTGCGCTGTCCGCCGCGTCGTCCGACGGTGCCGCGTCGTCCGACGGTGCCGCGTCGTTCGACCGTGCCGTGTCGTTCGACCGTGCCGTGTCGTTCGACCGTGCCGTGTCGTTCGACCGTGCCGTGTCGTTCGACCGTGCCGTGTCGTTCGACCGTGCCGCGTCGTTCGACCGTGCCGCGTCGTTCGACCGTGCCGTGTCGTTCGACCGTGCCGCGTCGTTCGACCGTGCCGTGTCGTTCGACGACGCCTCGTCGCCCTCGGCGCTGGTGCCACCAGCCTGCGTACTGGCGGCCGACCCGCCCACGCCTTCGCCGGAGCGGTCTGCGCGCTGGTCGGCACCGTCCACGCGGTTCCCGGCACTCTCCGGGCGGTCACCGACCGCGTCTCCGCCGGCCCCGTGCTCGCGGTGCCCACCGGTGTCTTCGCGGCCACCGACGCCACGCTCGACGTCATCGACACCGTCCGCACGATCACCGCCGTCGCTTCCGCGATTATCGGCACCGCCCTCGCGGGCGTCGCCGGCATCGGCGCGCACGTCACCGTTGTCGGCGCGAGCATCGTCGTTGTCCGCACTGCGCTCGTCACCGTCGCCAGCGCGCTCGCGATCGTCGACGCCGTCCGCGCGATCATCGCCCTGACGATCGTCCCGGCCGTCTACCTGCTCCGCGCCACGGTCCGCACGGTCGTCGCGCTCGTTCGTGAAAACAAGTTCGTCCGCGCGAGCATCGAAGTCGTTCGCCTGATCATCGGCCTTGGCACCGCTCGCGCGATCATCGGCCCGGTCGGCGCGATCATTCCGCCGGAACTCCCTGGCACGATTGCTCGCCGGCCGATCACCATCGCGCTGGAATCCACCGTCGCGATCGTTCCCGCGCTGGTACCCGCCCTGCCGGTTCCCGCCGCGGTCGTCGGAACGGTTCCCGCCATCACGCCGGAACCCGCCCTTGCCCTCCGGCCGGTCACCGCCGCGCCGGAATCCGCTGTCGCGGTCACCGCCACGCGGGTAGCCGCCCTGATTCGAGCCGCCGGAGCTGGAGCCACCGCGGGATCCGCTGTCGCGATCATCCCGCCGGAAACCGCCCTCGCGGGAACCGCCTGCACGGTCGTCCTTGCGGTAGCCCCCCTCGCGATCGTCGCGCCGGGCACCACCCTTGCGGTCGTCGTTGCGGAACCCGCTCTCGCGGTCACCACCGCGCCGGAACCCGCCATCGCGGTCATTGCCGCCCCGGGAACCGCTTCCACGATCGTCGCGGCGCGAATCGCCGCCCCGGTCATCGCGCCGGAATCCGCTCCCGCGGTCGTCACTCCGGCTGCCGCCATCGCGGTCATTACCGCGGAATCCGCTCCCGCGATCGTCCCGCCGGTTGCCGCCGCCCCCACTTCGGAAGCCGCCCGCCCGGTTGTCACTGTCGCCACCGCGCCGGAAACCGCCCTCGCGATTGCCGCTGTCGCCGCCACGCCGGAAACCGCCTTCACGGCCGCCGCTGTCGCCGCCACTGCGGAAACCGCCTTCACGGCTGTCGCCCCCATGACGGGAACCGCTTTCGCGATTGTCGCCACCACGGAAGCCGCCGCTGCGGTTGTCACCGCCGCGGTTGTCACCGCCGCGCTGGAAGCCGCCGCTTCGGTCGCCGCCATCACGGCGGAAGCCGCCGCCGCTCCCGCCCCGGTTGTCACTGTCACCACTTCGACGGAATCCACCGTCGCGATCACCGCCGCGCTGATATCCACCGCCGCGACTGTCACCACCTCGGTCGTCGCGACGGAAGCCGCCTTCGCGATCATCCCGCCGATCACCACCGCGCCGGAAACCACTGTCCCGGTCGTCGCGGCGGAAGCCACCGGCACTGTCGCCCCCACCGCGACCGCCGTCGTTCCCGCGCGGGGAACCCCCACGGTTGTCTTGCCGATCCCCGGCACCACGGTCATCACGGCGGAATCCGCCCTCGCGGCGCGACCCGCTGTCGCGATCGTCGCGCCGGAAGTTCGGGCGATCGTCGTCGCGCCGGGAACCACCGCTCCGGTCATCGCGCCGGTCGCCCCCGCCGCGGTACCCGCCGTCACGGTCTCCGCCGCGCTGGTATCCGCCCTGATTCGAGCCGCCGGAGCTGTCGCGGCGGAAGCCGCTGTTCCCGCCCTGGGAGGATCCGCCGTCGCGCCGGAATCCACCATCCCGCGACCCGCGGTCGGAGTCCCCGCCACGGCTCGGCCGACTGTCGCGATCGCCCCCGCGGGAACTGCCACCGCGGTCGTCGTTCCGACGAAAACCGCCCTGGCTGTTGTCGTTTCGGCGGGAATCACCCGAACCGCGCCGGTCGGAGTCGCCTTGCGAGGCGTCACGCCGGAAGGGCTTCCGGTCGTCGTTCCGTTCCGGCACGATGTTCCCTTTCCGAATTCCCGGTCCCGCCGGGAGAAGTATGTTCGCTCTTGAATTCAACCATGCTGCGGGCAGCACGAAGCACCCGCCTGCCGGCGGGTGCGATCGGGCCCTGAAACGAGATCAGGGGACCCACCTCGGTGGATCCCCTGATCTGACAATTTGTTCCGGCGGTGTCCTACTCTCCCACACCCTGTCGAGTGCAGTACCATCGGCGCTGGCAGGCTTAGCTTCCGGGTTCGGAATGGGA
>NZ_JBHUXA010000013.1:0-221689 GCF_042669725.1 Nocardia sp. NPDC057227
CCACCGCGCGGCGGGGTCGGGCGCGGCGACGGCCGCATCCCGCCCGCGCCACCCGGCGGCCGCGGCCCGGTGCCGCTGCCGCTGACGTAGCCGGCCCGGCCGGGCGCGGCGGCGGTGCGGGTGCCGACCGCCTTGGTACCCATGGCGCCGAGCGCGGCCGCCGCGACCAGCGTGCCGCCGGTCGCGGTGAGGCCGGAGCCGCCGCTGCCGACGATGGCGACCGCGGGGGTCACCAGCCGCATGAGCGCGGGCAGCACGAAGGCGACCGAGCAGAGCAGCACGATGGCGACCAGCATGCGCTGCGCCTCCTCGCCCTCCGGCAGCCCGCCGGTCGGGGTGAGGCCGTCCACGTGCCCTGCGGTGGTGAAGGCGATCATGTAGACGATGGCGGCCACCGGTTTGTAGAGCATGAAGGCGATGATCCAGCCGACCAGTTTTTGGTACGAGGACTTGCCGAGGTCCATCCCGGACGACGCCGCGGCCAGCGGAAGCACCCCCGCCGCGATGATCAGCAGCCCCTGCCTGACGATGGCGAGCACGATCTGCGCCAGCGCGCCGAGCAGCCCGACGATGGCGATGATCAGCACCAGCCCCGGCGAGAACGCCTGCAGCTTGCTGGTCTTCACCATCAGCTCGGCCATGTCCTTGGCGTTGCCGTTGGTGGCGTCCTGGATGAGCCAGTCCGCGAAACGATCCGACGCCTGGGTACCCGCCACGATCACCGCGCCGAGCATCCAGGAGCTGAACACCACCCGGGCGAACATCCGGAAGGACTCGGCCGCCTCGCTCACGGCGGCCCCGCGTCTGGCCGCGGCCAGCCGCGCGCCGGAGAGGATCACCGAGGCTATGAGCAGCAATATCTGGATCTGGTACGTGTACTCGTTGATCTTGGTGAAGAGCGACCCGGAGTCGCTCGCCGCCTCGTTCGGCACCCGCATCCAGAAGGTCAGCGACAGCACGATGGCCTCGCCGAGGCCGTTCATCAGCGAGTCGACCACCTTGCCGAAGGTGGAGTCCCACGCCTTGTCCTTGACGGCGGTCGCGGCATCGGTCGGATGCGAGGCGGCATTGCCCGCCTTGCACACCGCCGAGGCCGCGTCACCCAGCGAGACGCCGGGAATGCCGACGCTGTCGAGGGTGTCGTGCAGCTCGTTGCACGCCTCGTCGAAGCCGTAGGTCTGGCCGTAGGCGATCATCGGCGTCGCCATCGTCACCGTGAAGACGACCGCGAGAATCGTGATTATCCGCCGTAGCATGGCATCCACCCCTCGATGTAGTGCCTGGTCACCATCGGGTCCACCCCTCGAGCGTCTCGAGGTACTCGGTCTGCGAGTTGGTCGACGAGGTCGGCTTGAGCCGCCAGTCGCCCGCGTCCCACACCACCACGAGCCGGACGGCGGCCCACAGCTGCTTGCCGTCGACGACCGGGCCGCGGGCGGCGAGCCGCACGATCGCCAGGTCGTCGGCGTAGTCGTCGATCTTGAAGGCATCCGGGGCCACCAGGTAGCGGGTGACCCGCTCCGGCTGCTGCTCCGGCAGTTTGTCCGCGGCCAGCGCGTTCTCGTACGCGGAGAGCTGCTGCGGCGAGACCCGCACCTGGGTGACGTACAGGTCGCGGTTGGCCGGGCGCGCGTTCAGCCGGTAGGTGATCTGCGCGGCGGCCAGCGCGGCGCCCTGCGGGGTGTGCGCGTAGCCGACCGCGAGGCCGTTCTCGATCCGCGCCGGGCCGTCCGAGGTGGAGAACGGCACCGAGGCGCCGTAGACCCGCTGCCAGCCCTGCGGCGCGGTGGTCCCGATCGGGGCGGCGGTGAGCCAGGCCGGGTCGCCCGGCTTGCGCTGCTTGCTCGTGTCCTGCGGCAGCGGCTGCCCCGCGGAGTTGTTCGGGATGTCCACCCGGCGGCCGAGGAAGTCCGCTTCCGGGGAGGCGAAACCCGTTCCGGTCCCGGTGTTCGCGGCCGGTGGCAGCGCCACGGTGGCGTCGGCGTCACCCCGGTTCAGGTAGACGACGAAGCCGACGATCAGGATCAGCGCCAGCACCGCGCCGGAGGCGATGACGCCGAAGGAGACGCGCTCCCGCGGCGCCGCGGAATCCTTGCCGCTCACGGCACCTCCCCCCGCCTGCTCACTTCGGGGCCTCCAGCTTCACGAGCTCCGCGGGCACCTGGTCCACCGCGTCCACCGGGCGCACGGTCGACTCCGGGTCGGGCAGCCGCAGCCGCCAGTCCTCGTCGAACCACTCGACGGTGGTGTGTGTGACGGCGCGCGAGGAGTCCGAGTACTCGGTGTAGACGTCGACCGTGGAGCGCTCGTCGGTGTAGCCGGTCACCCGGTACCCCAGCACCCGCGGCGCGTACTCGGCCGCGGCCGGGCCGGTGATCGAGAGCTGCACCCGGTTGATCGCCCACTCGTCGCGCGCGGGGCCGGGCACGACCTCCCGGTTCACCACCTGCGACCACTGCCCGTCCGGCGCGATGGAGAGCCGGACGGTGTGCACGATGGCGGCCACCGCCGCGCCGGGCGGCGAGTGGTCGAAGCCGGTCGCCGCGCCGTCCGCGCCGGAGCGCGGCCCCTGGTCGGCGTGCGGCAGCGCGACGCCCTGGAAGGACTGCCAGCGCACATTACTCGGGGCGGCGTTCAGGTCGGGGCCGGACTCACCGGAGCCACCGCCGCCGCAGGCGGTGGTCGCGGCGAGCAGCAGCGCGACGCCGACCGCGCCCGCACCGGGTCTCTGGATTCGATTCATGATGCTGGAGCTCCCCCTGACCGTCGGCGTCACGCAGGCAGGAACGCGAGTGCGATGCCGGAGGCGGTGCTGGCCACGATCGCGCCGAGCAGGCTCATGAGCACGCCGAAGGAGGCGTCGTTCACGGCCAGGTCGGACTTGAAGGCCATCCAGAGCCGCCCCGCGGACAGGATCATCCAGGCCAGGCAGACCAGCAGCACGAACCAGAGCAGCCAGTTCAGCAGCTGCATCAGCGGCTCCAGCACGTCGGCAGGCATCTGTTTGTAGGCGAGCACGGCCGACCTCACGTCCCGATGACGGCGTTCATGATGGTGCCCGCGCTGGTCGCGACGACGCCGCCGATCATGGCGCCCGCCACCATCTTCGGCGACTCCAGGCCGCCGCCGGTCCACCGCTCCCAGGCGAACTTGCCGCCCGCGTAGATGATCGCGACGATCCCGGCGAGCAGCACGAACCAGGTGAGGTAGCGGACCAGCTGGAGGATCTTCTCGGATCCGGGCGGCGCCTCTGGTGTCGGGTTGCCGACCTGGGCAAGGACAATGCCCGCGTCCTGTACGGCCAGCAGCAGCGCGCTCATCCGGATACCTTTCTCGAAGCGGAGATGACGTGGTTCGACACGGCGTTCACTCCTCGAACATCCGCTCGTCGGCGTCGTAGCTGGATTCGCGCAGGGCGGAGCGGGCCGCCGCGACGATCTCGGAGCCGAGCCGGTGGATCTCCGGCGGCACCTCGTCGAGCGGATCGATCCGCCGCTTGCGCGGCAGCTGCACGTCTCCCGGTGTCCACACCGGCAGCTTCTCCGGCTCGACCAGGGTCCACTCCTCGACCCACGGCACCTGCCAGAGCTGGCCGGCCAGCGAGCCGACCACATCGCGGTACCTGCGGATCTCGGCGGGCAGCCTGCCGGGGCGGGCGGCGACGGTGACCAGGCCGAGCACATCGGCGCGGCCTGCGTAACCGGAGAGGTGCTGGCGGAGCAGATCGTGCGCACGGGTCAGCCCGGGGATGGTCTCCCTGGCGACGAGGACGACGAACGGCGATTCACGCTCGAAGACGCCGGGCCAGCGGCGGCTCGAATCCGCCACTGGCGCAAGCACATGCGCGAGCGTACTGGCTCCGGCGCCCCCGTGTACACCCAGCACCCAGACCAGCGGCGCGCGCCCGATTCCGGGCACCGGACGCTGCCAGATGGGAGCACGCCGGGACTCCGGCGGCGCGATCACGCCCGCCGTTCCCGGCTCCGGAGCGGAGCGGCGCGGAAGTTTCATGGCCGCCGTCATGATGCCACGCTGCGCAGTAGCTCGTCGTAGGCCGCACGGGTGGTCTCGGCCAGCTCGCCGTGCTGCACCAGCTCGCCGCGGGCCAGGTGCGGGTCGTACGGGATCTCGCGGATCTCGTGCACCCAGCCGGCCAGGTGCTCGCGCAGGTGCTCGGCCACCCGGGAATCCGAATCCGGGAGCTGGTGCGAGACCACGATGGTGGTGTCGCCGACGATGCCGCCGCCCGGCCCCTCGTCGGCGGCGCCGAACTGGTCGTCCAGCCACTCCAGCGTCACCCGCAGCCGGTTGGCGGCGTCGGTGCGCGACGGGATCGCCAGGACCAGCGCGATCTCGGCGTCGTCGAGCAGCGGGCGCAGCTGGCGCGCGGCGATCGGGCTTCCGCCGTCGTAGACCGCGGTGAAGCCGGCCTGCGAAACCGCCCGTGCCACGGTCAGATACGTCGCGCGGCGGCGCAGCGGGGCCTCGTCCCGCCAGAGCAGCCCGATCCCGGAGGAGGCCCGGGACAGGCACTCCTTGAGCGGGGCGGGCTCGTCGTCGCCGCGGCCGTAGAGCCACGACTGCAGGCTGATCGGGTGCAGGTGTTCGTCGGCGCCGCGCAGCGCCAGATCGCCGCCCGCGGCGGTGGCGTCGACCGCCACCGTCGGGGTGCCGCCCGCGGCCCGCGCACCCGCGAGCCCGAGCACCGTCGTCGTCGTGCCCGCGCCGCCACAGCCCCCGACCACCAGGATCGGTCGCTGCCGGTCGGCCCGGGAACTCCTGTCCTCTCCCATCGCTACTGCTCTCCTCTACCCGGCCGCGATGCCCGTGATCAGGGTGCGGCCGCCGATCTCCGCGGTGGTGACCGTCTGCCTGCTGTAGGTCGCGGGGACTCCACCCGGCCGCTGTTCGGTGACCTCGACCGAATACCGATTGTCGCCCACCCCGGTGATCCGCACGCAGTGCGTGGTTCCGGCCGGGATGGAGTCGATTCCGCGCTGGATCACCTCGGCAGGCGAGACCGCCGCCGCAGGCGCGACCAGCTGCCGCGCGGAGGCGCCGCTGCGATCCACGTAGTACGCGTACTGGAAGGCGAGGATGGCGTCCGGCCCGGACATGGCCCCGCCCCGGCCCGCGCCGCGCACCTCGGTCGGGGTGCGGCTCGCCTGGCACTCGGCGGCCGGGCCGCCCGCGCTGCTGAACTGCATGGCGGAGGGGACGACCGGGGCCGAGCCGGTGCGGTCGGCGCCGGAGCCGAGCAGGTAGACCACGCCGAAGGCGGCCAGCACCAGCAGCAGCACCGCGACGCCGAGCACGACGAAGGCGCGGCGGCGCTTGCCCTCCGCCTGCGGGGCCTGCGCGCGCACCGCGAGCGGGCCGGGCAGGGTGCGCACCGTGCCGTCGTCGTCCCGGCCGGGCGCGGCGGCCGGGGGCGGGCCCGCACCGACCCAGTCCGACCAGCCGCCGACGAATTCGCTGCGCTGCGCGGTGACGTCGCTGGGCACGTAGTTGTCGAAGCGGTCGTCGCCCTGCCACTGCTCGCGCTCGCCGCGGTGCGCGTCGATCGGGGTGACGGTGTCGCCGCCGAGGTCGGCGTCGGCGAACAGGTCGGCGGCGTCCAGCGGGTCCGGCGGTTGCGGGCGCAGCCGCGGGACGGCGGCGGCTTCGGCGGCCGCCGCTTCCTCGGCCTCGCGCTCCCAGGGGAACTTGAGTTCGTCGTCGATCTCGTCCAGCGGGGTGGTCGCGGTGGTTCCGGTGTCGACCTGGACCACCTCGGCATCGATCACCGGGGGTGGCGGCTCGGCCGCGGCCTCCGCGATCTCCGGTTCGCCGCCGACGGGTGCGATGACCACCGGTTCCGCCGGTGGCTCGACGAGGACCGGCTCGATGACCTCCGGCTCGACGACCTCCGCCACGCTCGGCGGCTCGTCGGACGCGCCGGGCTGCGCGCGGTCGGCCCCCTTGTCCAGCACGATCCGCGGCTCCGCGGCGGGCGTCTGCTCCGGGTTCGTCCGACGCCCCTCGACGGCGTCGGCCGGGTCTACCGAGAGGAGCGGTGTGCCCGGCGGCGCGGCGTCGGGGTCGGGATCGGGGGCTGCCGGATGCTCCGGCGCGGCGGCCGCGGCCTCCGGCTCCAGCGCCCCGTACCATCGCGACAGTTGTTTGTACGACTTCAACATTCCCCCATTCCCGCTGATCGGGGCGCGTGCTGCGGCATCAATCGGCCCTTCTCGGCGTTCAGTTCCTGGAGAACGGATAGGCGTTGCCTGCGGAATCGGGTCGGTCGGCGGGGGGCGCCGACGGCACCGAGCCTCCGGAGGAGGCGCCGTCGACTCCACTCCCGAAGGGGAATTGTCCCGTACCCGACGGAGCCGGTGTCGGAGACGCGCCGGAGCTGCCGTCGAAGAATCCGGTCGGTACCTTCGGGGCCGCTCCGGACGGCTTCCCGCCGCTGCCGATGGTCGCGTGGATGTCGTGCGCCGTCGCCGCGAGCCAGTCCGCCACGAACTGGGTCGGCGCGTCGCCGTTGGCCGAGACGGACGCGTTGCCGTAGGCGCCGTGCCGCTGCACCGTGTCCCAGTAGCGGACCCAGGTGGTGACGTTCAGCAGCTCACGGTTGTCGGTGATGTTCTGCACCACCGCCTCGAAGGCCTGGGTCACCAGGCGGGAGACCGTGGTCGGCGGAATCAGCTGCGGGATCGCGCCGAGCAGCTTGGTGCCGAGCAGGAGCAGCGCGGCGGGCGGGTTGCTCAGCGCGGCCGTCGCGAGTTCGGCGATCGCGGTCGGGTTGAGCACCGTCTTCACGACGGTGACCACAGCGTTCAGCCCGATCATGCCGACCTTGAGCATGGCCTTGAAGGCGCCGTTCAGATCGACCGGGGTGCGCGGGTCGGAGGCCTCGGCCAGCCGCTGCGAGATCGACTGCTTCGGCGCGATCGAGAGATTCGCGAGCGAGGTGCCGGAGACGTCCTCGTTCACCACCCTGGTGGCGGTCTTGATCGAGGTGAAGGCCAGCGCCTGCGAGATGGAGACCAGCGAGGCGATCGGGTCGCCGCCGCTCAGCTTGGCCTGGCCGGCGATATTGGCCACCGCCTTGAGGATCGGCGCGCCCTCGGGGGCGTCGCAGGCGAGATCGCCTGCGGCACAGAAGCTCGCGACCCGGCCGGTGAGCGAGCCGAAATTGGCCGCCCGGTCCCGCTCGGGGCCGATGCCGCCGCCGGTGGCAGGCGCCTGCGGCAGCGCGGCGATGCTCGCGATCTCGTCGCCGGAGACGCCGGGGGCGGCGTCCGGGGCGGCCTTGCCCGGTGCGCCGGGGAAGAGCGGGGCGCCCGGATTGCGGGTGGGGTCACCGAAGAGCGCGACGGCCGCGACCTTGTCGGCGGCCAGCACGCCGTGCCCCTGCCCGACCTCCTGCGCGAACATCGAGGCGACGTGCGCGCCCTGCGAGTACCCGACGATCGCGAAACGGGTCTCGCCGCAGCGATCGGCGACCTGCTTGGCCATGGTGCGCAGCCGGACCAGCCCGCCGGTGATGGACTCCGAGTACGGCGCCTGCTGGCCGCCGACGGCGCCGCCGAAACCCGCCTCGTACGGCACATAGGCGCGGTCGACCAGCCCCGGATCGCTCGCCTTTGCCAGCAGCGGCCGGAAGACGGTGGAGAGCATGCCGGTGTCGGTGCTCGGCGCGGCGTCCGGCGAGGACTCACCGGTGCCCTGGATCCCGAGCGCGTACAGCGCGGGACACGACGCGATCTCCAGCTCCGTGGATGGCCCGGCAGGTGGCTGCGCGGCGGCGGTGCCCGTGGTCGCGGTCGCCACAGCGACGGCGAACGCGACGAGCATTCCCGAGATTCTTCCCGTGTACGTTGCCATAGCGGTTCGCAATCAGTCCGTATCGCCGAGCCAACAGGACGCTTCGAAACGCAATAGACCGTAACAGATTCCGGCTATGACTGCGGGCGCGGCGGAAACATTCCGCAGGACACCGTGGTGTCCACGACACATCGACGGCAATCGCTCGGCGGCACACCGCAAGTTTCCGATTTCCACGCGTGGCGCCGGGTGCGCCGCGCGGCAGGGAACGGCCGCGGGGAGGAAGTTACCACCGTCACCGCCGTTGTGGGGCTAATTGCGGGCAAACAGATCGCTGTTCGTGTCGCGCCGCAAGATCGAACCACTGCCCCAGCACTGCCTGTGCCGGATTACGCGGCCGAGGTTACTCGGTAGACGTCGTAGACGCCCTCTACGTTGCGGACGACGTTGAGGACGTGGCCGAGGTGTTTGGGGTCGCCCATTTCGAAGGTGAACTTGCTGATGGCGACCCGGTCGCCGTGGGTGGTGACGGAGGCCGAGAGGATATTCACCTTCTCGTCGGCGAGGACCTTGGTGACGTCGGAGAGGAGGCGGGTGCGGTCGAGGGCCTCGATCTGGATGGCCACCAGGAAGACCGAGGAGGGCGAGGGGGCCCACTCGACCGCGATGATGCGCTCCTGCTGGGCCTGCAGGGATTCGGCGTTGGTGCAGTCGGTGCGGTGCACGCTGACCGAGCCGCCCCTGGTCACGAAGCCGAGGATCGCGTCGCCGGGGACGGGGGTGCAGCACTTGGCGAGCTTGGCGACCGTGTTCGTCGCACCGGGGATGAGGACGCCCGCGTCGCCGGTGACGCGCTGCCTGGACGGGGTGCTGGAGGGGGTGGAGCGCTCGGCGAGCTCGTTCTCCACATCGCCGATGCCGCCGAGCTGGGCCATCAGCCGCTGCACGACGTGCTGGGCGGAGACCTGGTGCTCGCCCACCGCGGTGTAGAGCGCGGAGACGTCGTCGTAGTGCAGCTCCTTGGCCAGCGAGCCCATGGCGTCCGCGCTCATCAGCCGCTGCAGCGGCAGCCCGGAGCGCTTGACCTCCTTGGAGATCTGCTCCTTGCCGGTCTCCAGCGCCTCCTCGCGGCGCTCCTTGGCGAACCACTGCCGGATCTTGGCCTTGGCGCGCGGCGAGACGACGAAGTTCTGCCAGTCCCGGCTCGGGCCCGCGTTCTGCGCCTTCGAGGTGAAGATCTCGACGACCTCACCGTTCTCCAGCTGCCGCTCCAGCGCGACCAGCCTGCCGTTCACCCTGGCGCCGATGCACTTGTGCCCGACCTCGGTGTGCACCGCGTAGGCGAAATCGATCGGGGTCGACTTCTGCGGCAGCGTGATCACGTCGCCCTTGGGGGTGAAGACGAAGATCTCCGGCGACTTCAGGTCGAAGCGCAGCGACTCCAGGAACTCGGCCGGGTCCGCGGCCTCGCGCTGCCAGTCAAGCAGCTGGCGCATCCAGGACATCTCGTCGACCTCGGTGGAGTCGACGGTGTGCTTGCCCTTGGTCTCCTTGTACCGCCAGTGCGCGGCGATGCCGAACTCGGCGGTCCGGTGCATCTCGTGCGTGCGGATCTGCACCTCGAGCGGCTTCCCGTCCGGGCCGACCACGGTGGTGTGCAGCGACTGGTAGACGCCGTAGCGCGGCTGCGCGATGTAGTCCTTGAACCGGCCGGCCATCGGCTGCCACAGCGAGTGCACCACGCCGACCGCGGCGTAGCAGTCGCGGATCTCCTCGCACAGGATGCGGATGCCGACCAGGTCGTGGATGTCGTCGAAGTCCTTACCCTTGACGATCATCTTCTGGTAGATCGACCAGTAGTGCTTCGGCCTGCCCTCGACCACCGCGTTGATCCGGGAATCGGTCAGGTTGTTCACGATCAGCGCGCGCACCCGGGCCAGGTAGGTGTCGCGCGAGGGGGCGCGGTCGGCGACCAGGCGGACGATCTCGTCGTACTTCTTCGGGTGCAGGATCGCGAAGGCGAGGTCCTCCAGCTCCCACTTCACCGTGGCCATGCCGAGCCGGTGCGCCAGCGGGGCGATCACCTCGAGCGTCTCGCGCGCCTTCTTCGCCTGCTTCTCCGGCGGAAGGAAGCGCATGGTGCGCATGTTGTGCAGCCGGTCGGCGACCTTGATCACCAGCACCCGGGGGTCGCGGGCCATGGCGATGATCATCTTGCGGATGGTCTCGGCCTCGGCGGCCGCGCCCAGGTTCACCTTGTCCAGCTTGGTGACGCCGTCCACCAGGTGCGCGACCTCGCGGCCGAAGTCGGCGGTGAGCTGCTCCACCGAGTAGCCGGTGTCCTCCACCGTGTCGTGCAGCAGCGCCGCGGTCAGGGTGACGGTGTCCATGCCGAGCTCGGCCAGGATGTTCGCGACCGCGAGCGGGTGCGTGATGTACGGGTCGCCGGACTTGCGGAACTGGTGCTTGTGCCGCTCGTCGGCCACGTCGAAGGCGCGCTGCAGCAGCACCAGGTCGCCCTTGGGGTACAGCTCGCGGTGCACCGTCGCCAGCGGCTCCAGCACCGGCTTCACCGCCGCGATGCCGCGCTGCCCGGTCATCCGCCGGGCCAGCCGGGCCCGAACCCGCCGCGACGCGGAGGTGGGTACCGCGGCCGAGCCGCTGCGCGGGGGCGTGGGAGACGCCTCGGGGGTCGCGGCGGCCTGCTCGGGCTCGGGGCGGGGTTCGTCCGCCGAGTTCCCGGCGTTCACCTCGTCCAGATGCTGAGTCATGCCACCGCCTCTCTGATCCCCCCGGTGCCCCGAGGAGATTCCCACTTTAGTCCCGATCAGGCGTTACCGTCCCGCCTGCGTGCAAAGGCTGCGAGGGCTGATCATCGTCGTCGAAAGCCCAGACCGCGGCCGGGCGACCGGTCGCCTTCACTCTGCGCCGCTCCTCGGTTCGATTCAACCCGGGGACGCTCGCGAGGGTCCGGTTCAAGTTGGCGGGGTCCGGGCGGGTGCCGTGCACGGAGGTGGCCAGTTCGACGGCGCGGGTGGCGGGGAACTGGGGGCCGAGCAGGGCGCGGGTGAAGGCGGGGTCTTTCCAGAGCAGGCCGGTGAGGAGGGTGCGGGCGGTGCCGACGATGGCGTTGTGGTCGAAGGCGAGCGGCGGGACGCTGTCGAAGGAGACCCAGTCGGCGGGGCTGTCGTGCGGGCTGAGCACCGCCCACATGGCGATGGAGAGGGTGGGGCCGCGCGGGTCGCGGCTGGGTTCGTCGAAGGTGACCAGCTGCCCGATGGCGGCGATGGCGGGTTCGGGGGCGCCGAGTTTGGTGACCAGGGCGCGGTGCGCGGCGGCGACCAGGCGTTCGCCGCGGCCGAGCAGGACGCCGGGCAGTGCGAGCTCACCGGCGAACGGCGCGTGCCCACGCGGCGCGACCCCGAGCCGGATGCCCCGGTCCTCCCCCCAGAACCGCAGCGTCACCACATCCACCGATACGACCGACTGCATTGGGATATTCTCGCGCGGCCGCGCTCAGGCCGCGCGAGTGGCAGGGGTGGGGCGGCGGTCGGACCGGGCGGGGCCGTTACCGGTGAGCAACACGGGGGTACCCAGTTCGCGCTCCAGGTAGGCGGGGATGTCGGCGGGGAGATCCGCCAATTGCGGTGTGGCGGAGCGCAGGAGCTCGGTGAGGGACTCCTGGTGGGCCAGGTCCCTGACGGGCCCGACGGGCAGGCGGCGGATGA
The DNA here is from genome assembly GCF_042669725.1 of Nocardia sp. NPDC057227. NCBI lineage: Bacteria > Bacillati > Actinomycetota > Actinomycetes > Mycobacteriales > Nocardiaceae > Nocardia > Nocardia sp. NPDC057227. The sequence continues at coordinate 11,541 of NZ_JBHUXA010000013.1, forward strand.
TCCCGCCCGGGGTGCGGTAGGCCGTCGCCACGCGGAGCTGGCCGGGGACGTCGAGATGGTTGACGACCAGCCCGTCGACCCCGCCGCACACCGCGAGCGCGTAGCGCAGCAGCACCAGATCGAGGTGCCCGCGGCGGAACGCGCCCTGGTAGGGGCCGGTGCCGTTGTGCGGCTCGGGGAGGTCGAGCGCCGCGTCCTCGGTGGGGAACGGGCCGTCCCCGTGCCGGGTCTGGTAGCTCCTGGTGACGCCGAGCACGGTGCCGGTGGCGCCGATGCCTGCCAGCAGCGCGCGGGCATTGCTCGGCTCGACCGTCGACCAGGTGGTGTGCGGGTGGAACCCGCGCCACTCGTCGAGCAGCACCCCCTGTGCGCCCTCGAACACCAGCGGCCCGCGCCGGGCCAGCCGGGCGAGCTCGCCGTCGCCGACGATGCGGACGGCGGCGGCGAACTCCCGGTACATGCCGACCAGCTCGTCCACCGGTTCGTAGCCGAAGCCGCTGCCGTCGAGCAGCGGCGCGTAGTGCGCGGCCAGCGCGGTGAGCAGCGCCCGCAGCCGGTCCGGGTGCGCGCAGTCGGCGACCGTCGGGGCCGGGTGTTCCAGTGCGTAGGAGGCGGTCTCGCCGATCCCGCGACCGCAGGAGCCGTGCCTGCCTGCGCCGCGGGCCCGCTCCCGCGCCCGGTTCGCGGCGATGTGGATCGGGGTGGTGAGCAGCGCCCGGCCGTCGACGGCGAGCAGCCCGAGCGGGTCGGGCACGCCGAGCGCGGCGAGCGCCTCGGCCTCGGCGGCGAGCGCGATCGGCTCCACCAGCACGTGCCGGGAGAGCAGCGTCGGCACCCCGGCGAGGGTGCCCGACCCGAACTGCGCGAAGGTGTGCGTGCGCGCGTCGGCGACGACGGTGTGCGCGGCCTGCGCCCCGCCGTTGAACCGGACGACGGCGGCGGGGCCGAGCCCCGCCGCCGGGGAGCACAGCCAGTCGACCGTCGCCCCCTTGCCCGCGTCCCCGAAGCCGAGGTCGACCACGATCACGTGCGCACCGGGGACGGCGCCGCCACGTCGGTTCACGCCGTCCGCTTCCCGGGCAGCGCCTTGCGCTCCCCCAGCGTGCGGGCGACCGCGTCGGCCCCGGTGGCGCCGACATCGCGCAGGTCGGCGAGGCCGGTGGCGAGGTCGACCCGGTCCTCGCCGAGCCCGATGGTGAGCGCGATGAGCTCGCAGACCGCGGCCGGGTCGTCCAGCTTCAGGAAGTTCTGCCCGAGCAGCCCGCGCCAGTGCTCCGCGATCTCCGGATCGTGGAAGTAGCTGGACTGGTCGGGCAGGATGAAGTAGACGTGCCAGCGCTCGGCCAGCTCCCGGTAGATCGACTCCACCGAGACGTCCTGCCGCACGCTGTCGCCGATCACCGCGCGGATGTGCCTGCTCGCCAGCCGCGGCTTGTTCAGCTCGTCACCGATCAGGAACAGGTAGCCGCGCTTGCCGCGCTTGTCCCAGGCGTCGGTGGTGACGTGGGTCGCCATGAAGTAGGCGGCGAGCTCGTAGCTCTCCGACTTCTGGCCGCCGCCACCGCCCTCCAGCAGGATCGAGCGCAGCTGCTCGTCCATCCGGTTGTCCGACTCGAACTGGCCGACCTGCAGCGGCACCCGGTCGCTGTCGGCGTCGCCGATGGCGCCGAAGAGCAGCTGCGGGTCGTCGGCGTAGCCGCGGCTGCGCAGCAGGCCGTGCAGCAGCCCCAGCTTGTTCTGCATGATCCGCGGCACCCGGCCCATCGAGCCGGTGACGTCGAAGAGCACCGCGATCGGCAGCGCGGTGCCGTGCTCGTCGGAGTCACGGCACTCGCGCGCCCGCACCCCGAACGGCTCCAGGCTCGGGTGCGCCCGCCAGCTGTCGTAGGGCTTGTCGCGCACCTCGGCGGTGTAGCCGAAGTCGTCCTCGCCGCGCCGGGCGCGGAAGGTGGCCGCCGCCCGGTAGGCGGTGTCGTCCCAGTGTCCGTATCCCATGTCCGTCTCCTCCCGTGAAGTAGTTTTAGTGTAGGTGACCAAATCCAATCCGGCAAGGGTCGCCGACGGTTCGGCGACCCGGCGGGGTCAGGTGAGCGGCAGGTCCTCGACCTCGGGGCCGGTGCAGCGCAGCACGCGGGTGAGGCCGAGCGCGGCGAGGAAGCGCTGGTCGTGGCTGACCACGACCAGCGCGCCCCGATAGCCGGTCAGCGCCTGGGTGAGGTGCCCGAGGCTGGGCAGGTCCAGGTTGTTGGTCGGCTCGTCGAGCAGCAGCAGCCGGGGGGCGGGGTCGGCGAGCAGCACGGTGGCGAGCGCGGCGCGCAGCCGTTCGCCACCGGAGAGCGTGCCCGCCGCCGCGTCGGCGGCGGCGCCGCGGAAGAGGAAGCGGGCGAGCCGGGCCCGCACCTCCTCGACCTCCGCGTGCGGCGCGGCGGCCGCCACGTTCTCGAACACCGAGCGGGTGTCGTCGAGCACGTCGAGCCGCTGCGGCAGCAGCTTCCACGGCAGCTTCGGCCCGGATTCGGCGATCCGGCGCAGCAGCGTGGTCTTGCCGACCCCGTTGCGTCCGGTCACCGCGATCCGCTCGGGGCCGTGCACCCGCAGGTCGACCGAGACACCCCCGGGCAGCGCGGCACCGGTCAGCTCGACCACCTCCTGCCCGGGGTGCACCAGCGTGCGCGGCAGCTCGATCCGGATCTCGCGGTCGTCGCGCACCGCCTCCTCGGCGCCGCGCAGCTGGTCGCGGGCGGTGTCCAGCCTTTCCAGGTGGGTATTGCGCAGCTTGCCCGCGGAGACCTGCTGGCTGCGCTTCTTCTCGTTGGCGATGATCTTCGGCGCCCGCTTGGTCTCGGAGAGCATGCGGCCGTACCGCACCCGGCGGTCCAGCTTGATCCGGGTCTCGACCAGCTCGCGGCGCTGCCGCCGCAGGTCGCCGCGGGCATCCCGGACCGCGGCCAGCGCGGCCTCCTGCTCGGCCGCGACGATCCGCTCGTACTCGCCGAAGCCGCCGCCGAAGAGCCGCAGCCCGCCCCGGTAGAGCTCGGCGGTGACGTCCATGCCGTCGAGCAGCTCCCGGTCGTGGCTGACCACCAGCGCGATGCCGGTGAACTGGCCGAGCACGGCGGCGAGGCGCTGCCTGGCGACGCCGTCCAGGTTGTTGGTCGGCTCGTCGAGCAGCAGCACGGCCGGCTCGGTGAGCAGCTCCGCGACCAGGCCGAGCAGCACCGTCTCGCCGCCGGAGAGCGTGCCGATGGTGCGGTCGAGCGCGGCCGGGCCGTCGGCGACGTGGCCGAGGCCGACCCGGGCGAGCAGCGCCACCGCGCGCTCCTCGACATCCCAGGCCGCGCCGACGGTGTCGAAGTCGGCGGGCGTTCCCCCGCCCGCCTCGATCCGGTGCAGCGCGGCGCGCACGGCATCGATGCCGAGCACCCGGTCGACCCGGAGGCCGGTGCCGAGCCCGATATCCTGGCGCAGATAGCCGAGCGGGCCGGGGCGGGTGATCGAGCCGCGGCCGGGGGTGAGTTCACCCGCGACGAGCCGCAGCAGCGTGGACTTCCCGGCGCCGTTGGCGCCGACCACCCCGATGCGGCCGGGGGCGAGGGTCGCGGTCAGCCCGTCGAAGACGGGGGTGCCGTCGGGCCAGGTGAAGGCGACGTCCGACAGGGACAGCGAAGACGAAGGAGTGGGCACGGTTGCTCCCGAGGTGACTGCGACGGAACGCGGCGCGCGAGATACGGGCCGCCCGGGCGAGACCTCAGATCAGCAACAGCCGCTCCGTTTCGTCGGGAACAAGACGATTCAGGGTAACCCCGGCACCACCGCCGGGGTCAACTCCTTTTAGACGGTGACGATGGCGGTGACCGGGTAGCCGCCCTGCCTGGCCCGCCCGGCGAGAAAGCCGATCTCCAGCACGACGGCGGCCGCGACCACCTCGGCGCCCGCCTCGGCGAAGAGCTCCGCCGCCGCGGCGAGCGTGCCGCCGGTGGCGAGGACGTCGTCGAGCAGCAGCACCCGCCTGCCGCGCAGCCGCACGCCGTCGGCCGGGATCTCCAGCGCGGCGGTGCCGTACTCCAGGGTGTACTCGCGGGAGACCACCGGCGGCGGCAGCTTGCCGCCCTTGCGCACGGCGAGCACCCCGGTGCCGAGGCTCGCCGCGACCCCAGCGCCGAGCAGGAAGCCGCGTGCGTCCACCCCGGCGATCAGGTCGGCGTCCGGGGCGCAGGCGGCGAGGCCGTCGAGCACCGCGCGGAAGCCGGCGGCGTCCGCGAAGACCGGGGTGAGGTCGGCGAAACGCACTCCGGGCGTGGGGAAGTCGTCGTGCCAGCGGGTGAGCCGGTGCACCGCGTCGGCGGCCTTCGTGTGCCCGCTCATCGGGGTCCCCTCCGATTCGGTCACCGGGTCAGCCGCCAGCGGTCCATGTTCCAGCCGGTGCCGCCCTGGGTCGGCCCGGCGACGCCGTTACGCAGCCCGGTGCCGAAGGCGATCAGCCGGGGCGTGGCGAAGAGCGGGATGCTGGGCAGCTCGGACCAGAGCAGGTTCTCCGCCTCGGTGAGCAGCCCGAGCTGGCCGGCCGAGGCGTCGTCGGCGGCGAGCTGGTCGGTGATCGCGTCGAAGCGGCCGTTGCCGAACCGCCCGACGTTGGAGCCGTTCCCGGTGCGCAGCGCCGACATGGCGGCCACCTCGGTGCTCGCCCCGGCCGGGCCGGTGGCGGCGGCGGTGCCGCCGAGCACGGCGTCCACCGCGCCCTCGGTCAGCCGGGTGGGCTGGAAGTCGGGGGCGCCCGCGTCGACGACGGTGATGCCCGCGGCGCGGCAGGAGTCGGCGATGGCCCTGACGGTGGCGGCGCGGCGGGCGTCCGGTGTCCGGTAGCCGATCCGCACGGTCAGCTCGCCCGCCTTCACGTTCGGGTCGACCGTCGCGTACTTCTGCGCGGCGCCGGTGGCGGCCTCGTAGAACAGCGAATCCTGCTGCACGATATGGGCGTTCAGCATGGCGGAGCCGATCCCGCGCTCCGGCCGCTCCGGCACCGAGCCGAGGGTGTCGAAGAGCGCCTTGCGCGGCACGCAGGCGGCCAGCGCGCGGCGCGGCTGCACCCCGGCGAAGACCCCGCCGGTGCTCAGCACGAGCTGCTCGGCACCGCGGCCGGGGACGGTGCTGGCGGAGAAGCCGTCGAGCGGCAGCTCCGGCACCGAGCCGGCGCCGATGTCGATCACCCCGACGGCATTGTCGCCGATCTTGGCGGCGAGGTCGGTTCCCTTGGGCCACACCACGATCCGGCCGGTCTCCGGCTTCGCGCCCCACCAGCGCTCGTTGGCGACGAGCACCAGCCCCTCGCTCTCGCTGTAGGAGCCGATGCGGTAGGGGCCTGCCGAGGGGAAGCGGCTCGCGTCCAGCGCGCCGGGGGTCATGGTCCAGCCGGTGTTCCAGAAGTCGGCGAGCTTGCCGAGCGCGACCAGCTCGCCGGTGCGCACCGCGCCGATCAGGTTGGTCACCCCGGTGGCCTGGGTGGCGACGTGCGCGGGCATGAGCTCACCGGCGGCGAAGAGCGTGCGCCACGGCACGTAGCGGCGGCCGGGGCGGAAGACGACGGTGGCGTCCTTGGAGCCGGGCTCGCAGTCGATCCGCTCGATGTCCTCGTACCCGGCGGTGCTCGCGCTGTCGAAGAGCGGCGCGCCGCCGGAGGTGAACCGGCCGCTGCGCGCGGCCCAGGTGAAGACCAGGTCGTCGCAGGAGGTGGCGATGCCGTCGGAGTAGACGCCGTCCGGGCTGAGCCGGTACTGGATGGTCTGCGCCTCCCCCGGCACCTCCTTGGCGGTGCCGACGTCGGTGTCGGCCACCTGCTGGCCGTCCGGGCCGGTGTAGAAGAACCCGGTGAGCACCCGGCCGAAGACGGCGGGCGAGCCGCTGGCCCACCCCACCGTCGTCCCGCCGTTGTAGCTGCTGATCACCGCGTCGGTGGCATAGCCGATGGAGGGCACCTGGCTCTCGCTGGAGCACCCGGCGCCGAGCCCGGCCGCGACGATCGCGGCGGTGAGCGCGGCGACCACCCGCCGCGCTCGGATCCCGGGCCGGTGCCCGCGGCGTGGAAGTCGCAACGTCGAAACCCCTTCGTTCCCGAACGATGTCACCGGGGCCCGGCGGCCCCGCCGCTGCTACCGGCGGCTGCGCTTCCCGCTGGGGCGCGAACCCGCCCGCGGGCCCTGGCCCGCGCCGCGGGCCCGCCGGGGCTCCGCCTCCTGGGCACTGCGCGCCGTCGCGGTGCCCGCGCGCCGCTCGGCGGCGGCGCCGACCCGCTCCGCGGCCGCCGCGGACCGCTTGGCCTGCACCTTTCTGGTGTGCGCGGCCACCGGACCCCACCGCTCCTTGAGCGAGACCAGCAGCGGCGTCGCGAAGAAGATGGAGGAGTAGGTGCCGACGAGCAGCCCGACCAGCTGCACCAGCGCCAGGTCCTTGAGGGTGCCGACGCCGAGCAGCCAGACCGCGATCACCATCAGCCCGACGATCGGCAGGATGCCGATCAGGGCGGTGTTGATCGAGCGCATGAGCGTCTGGTTGACCGCCAGGTTGGCCTGCTCGCCGTAGGTGCGGCGGTTCAGGTGCAGGATGCCCCTGGTGTTCTCCTCGACCTTGTCGAACACGACCACCGAGTCGTAGAGCGAGAAGCCGAGGATGGTCAGGATGCCGATCACGGTGGCCGGGGTGACCTCGAAGCCGACCAGCGAGTAGACGCCCGCGGTCACCGCAACGTCGAAGACCAGCGCCGCGAGCGCGGCCAGCGCCATGTCCCGCTCGAAGCGGATGGCGATGTAGATCGAGACGACCACCAGGAACACCGCGAGCGCGATCAGCGCCTTGCGGGTGATCTGGCCGCCCCAGGTCTCGCTGACGTCGGAGACGCTGATCGAGGCCCGGCTCGGGCTGCCGTCGGAGTCCTGCGGCTGGAACCGCTCGTAGATCGCGGCGCTCAGCTGGTCGACCTGGGTCGCGTCCAGCGCCTCGGAGCGGATCAGCACGGTGGCCGAGCCGCCGGTGCCGACGGTCTGCACCGACTCCGGGTCGAAGCCGAGCGCGCCGGAGTAGGTCTGCTCGACCTGCTCGGTGGTGGCCGACCCGGCCGGGAACTGGATCTGCGAGCCACCCTCGAAATCGATGCCGAAGTTGAACCCGCGGATCGCCATGCTGGCCAGCGCGATCAGCACGATCACCGCGGTGATCGTGTACCAGCGGCGCCGGTTGCCGATCACGTCGATGGCGCCGGTGCCGGTGTAGAGCCTGCTGAAGAAGCCGCGCGCGTGCGCCCGCTGCACGGGCGTGAAGACGTCCGTGACCTCGGTGGCGTTGGTGCCGTTCTCCAGCGAGTAGCCGCTCGCGCGGTCGGTGTCGTTGTTCGTCACGGTGCTCACGCCTTCCCGAGTGCGGGGCGGGCCGCGGAGTGTTCCCGCGCGACCTGCTGCATCGCGCCGAGGCCGTTGACCGCGGGCTTGGACCAGAACGCGGTGCGCGAGGCGAGCAGCACCAGCGGCGCCGTCACCAGGAACACCACCACCACGTCCAGGATGGTGGTCAGCCCGAGCGTGAAGGCGAAGCCGCGCACCTGGCCTGCGGCGAGGATGTAGAGCACCGCGGCGGCGATGAAGCTGACCGCGTTGCCGGAGAGGATCGTGCGCTTGGCCCGCTGCCAGCCGCGCGGCACCGCCGAGCGGAAGCTGCGGCCCTCCCTGATCTCGTCCTTGATCCGCTCGAAGAAGACGACGAACGAGTCGGCGGTCATGCCGATGCCGATGATCAGACCGGCGACGCCCGCCAGGTCGAGGGTGAACCCGATCCAGCGGCCGAGCAGCACCATGATGCCGTAGACCGCGAAGCCGGAGGCGATCAGCGAGAGCGCGGTGAGCAGCCCGAGCATCCGGTAGTAGGCGAAGCAGTAGAGCAGCACGACCGCGAGCCCGATCGCACCGGCGAGCAGCCCCGCGCGCAGCGAGGCGAGGCCGAGCGTCGCGGAGACGGTCTGCGCCTCCGAGGTCTCGAAGGAGAGCGGGAGCGAGCCGTACTTCAGCGTGTTGGCCAGCTCCTTCGCCGACGCCGCGGTGAAGTTGCCGGAGATCTGGGTGCGGCCGCCCTGCTGCGGGCCCTGCTGCACCACCGGCGCCGAGACCACCTGCGAGTCGAGCACGAAGGCGACCCGCTTCTGCACGTACTCGCCGGTGAGCGCGGCCCACTCGTCGCTGCCGCCGGACTTGAACTCCAGGTAGACCTCGTGCCGCGCCTGCTGCTGGTTCAGCCCGGAGCTGGCGTCGGCGATGTCCTGGCCGTCGATCCGGCTCTTGTCCAGCAGGTAGACCTCGGTGCCGTCGCTCGCGCAGGCGACCAGCGGCAGGTTCGGGTCGTCGTTGCCGCGCAGCGGGTCGGGCTCGGTGCAGTCGAGCGTGGCGAGCGCCAGCTGCTGCACGGCCTGGTCGGTGCTCTGCCTGGTGGCCTTGGCCTCGGCGATCTCGGCGCGAGCCTGCTCGGCCGGGGTCAGGTTGCCCGGGCTGGGCTCGGGGGTCGGTGTCGGGGTCTGATCGGCGGGCGGCGCGGGCACCGGTTCGCCCGGCGGGACCTGCTCGATCGGCGGCGCGGGCTCCGGCGGCACCTGGGCCGGGAAGAGCCGCGGCTGCGGGGCGGGCGCGATCTCGGGGGCCGGTGCGGGAGCGGCGCCGTCCGGAGCGGGCGCCGGAGCGGCACCTTCGGGAGCGGGCGCGGGTGCGGGCGCGGCCGGGGTCTGCGCGGTGTTGCGGCCCGCGGCCGGGACCGCGGTCAGCACCGGGCGCACGTAGAGCTTGGCGGTGGTGGCCAGGGTGCGGGCCTGCTGGCCGTCCTCACCCGGGACGGTGATCACGATCGTGTCACCGTCGATCACCACCTCCGAGCCGGAGACGCCGAGGCCGTTCACCCGGTTCTCGATGATGGACTGCGCCTGCTTCAGGCTGTCCTGGCTCGGCCTGCTGCCGTCCGGCGTACGCGCCGTCAACGTGACCCGCGTGCCTCCCTGCAGGTCGATGCCGAGTTTCGGGGTGGGGGACTTGTCCCCGGTGAAGAAAACCAGCGCGTAGATCAGAGCGAGCAGGGCAACGAAGAGGCCGAGCAGTCGCCATGGATGCGCCGATCCCTGTGACGGAGGCACAGTGGGTCATCTCCTAGAGCGGAAGTCGAGTGGAACCGGCGCGCCGAGGCGGGCGCACCGACTTGTCCGCGCCGGGCAGCGGCGCGGACCGCGTGAACCTGACGAACGAGGTCAGTCCTTGGTCAGCCGGGTCTCGGTCTGGCCAGGGGTCTCCTCGGCGCTCGCCGGCGCGGCGGCCTCGACCTCGGACGCGGCGGGCACGACCGGGTCGGCGGCGCTCGCCTCCTCGACGGCGGTCTCGTCGTCGGTGCGGACCTCGCGGACGGCCTGGCGCAGCCAGGTCGTCACGACCTCCTCGGCGATCTCGAGATCGACGGTCGTCTCGTCGACCTCGACCACGGTGCCGTACAGCCCCGAGGTGGTGGTCACCCGATCCCCGATCTTCAGGTCGTTCTGCATCGCCGAGACCTTCTCGGCCTCACGCTTCTGGCGGCGGACGCCGAGAAACATCGGCACGAGCAGAGCGACCAGCAGCAGCGGAAACAGCAGTTCCATCGTCGACGTCAGTTCCTGGTTCGTGGGTGGGGTGGACAGGTACCCACACAGTCTGCCAGTTGGCGGAACCGGCCCCGCACTCAGGCGGGCGCGCCACCGTAGACGTAGTCGTCCAGCGGGAAACGCACGGCCTCCCGGTGCGCGTTCAGCGTGCTGGTCGGGCGCAGCAGCGCGGCCTCCCCGTGCGGGTCGAAGTAGTAGCTGCGGGCCGACCCGCAGTCGCCGCCGTAGAAGACCGAGGTGCCGAGCCGCTCGGTCACCCGGTCCAGGAATTCCGCGTTCGCGCGCTCGGTGACCTCGAAGGTGGCCGCGCCGCGCTTGGCCAGCTCGCCGAGCAGCCTGCCCATGTGCTTCATCTGCGCCTCGACGGTGGTGAAGTACGAGAGCCCGCTGTAGGAGTACGGGCTGTTCAGGCTGAGGAAGTTGGGGAAGCGCGGCACGGTGATGCCCTCGTAGGCCTGGAAGCGGCTCGCCCGCCACCAGGCGCCGAGGTCGACGCCGTCCCGGCCGAGCACCGTGATGGCCGGGAAGTTGGCCTGCCACAGGTCGAAGCCGGTGGCGAGCACCAGGGTGTCCAGCGCGACCTCGGAGCCGTCGGCGAGCGCGATGCCGCCGGGCGTCACCTCGGCGATGCTTCCGGTCTCCAGCCGCACGTGCGGGGAGTTGAAGACCCGGAAGTAGCGGTTGGAGAAGGTCGGGCGCTTGCAGCCGAAGTCGTAGCCGGGGGTGAGCGCGCGCCTGGTCTCCGGGTCGCGCACCGAGGTGCGCAGGTGCGCCTTCGCCAGCAGCCCGGCGCCCCGATTCAGCACCTTGGCCCTGGTGAACTCCAGTACGCCCGCCACCATGATCGCCTCCAGCACGGAGGTGTTGGCCAGCCGCGCGGCCCGCTGCGTCACCGGCAGCGCGGCGAAGAGCCGCTGCACCGCGGCCGGGATCGGGGTGTCGACCTTGGGCACGACCCAGATCGGGGTGCGCTGGAAGACGGTGAGCTCGGCGGCGACGTCGGCGAGCTCGGGGACCAGCTGCACCGCGGTGGCGCCGGTGCCGATGACGCCGACCCGCTGCCCGGTCAGGTCGAGGTCGTCCGGCCAGGCGGTGGTGTGCACGATCCGCCCGGTGAAGCCGTCGATGCCGGGGAAGGGCGGGGTGTAGGGCTGGGAGAGGAAGCCGGTTGCGGTGATCAGGAAGCGCGCGGTCAGCTCGCCGGATTCGGTGCCGACCACCCAGTGCTGCTGATCGGCGTCCCAGCGGGCCTGCTCGACGGCGGTGCCGAAGCGCATCCGGCGGCGCAGCCCGTACCGCTCGGCCACGTGCTGCGCGTAGCGGCGCAGCTCCTCCCCCGGCGCGAAGAGCCGGGACCAGTACGGATTCGGCTCGAAGGAGTACGAGTAGGTGACCGAGGCGATGTCGACCGCGAGCCCGGGGTACCGGTTCACGTGCCAGGTGCCGCCGAGGTCGGCCTCGCGCTCCAGGATCACGTAGTCGCTCAGCCCGAGCCGATCCAGCTGGATGGCGGCGCCCATCCCGCCGAACCCCGCACCGACCACGATCGCGTCGTACCGCGCCATCGCCACACCTTCCTTCGTGACCCGTCCGTCACGGAATGACATGTCATTCCGCTCTACGCCGACCGTATCATCGGCGGGGTGACGAAGCCATCGACGCGGGCCGACCGCCGCAAGGCGGAGCTGCGCCGCGACATCATCGACACCGCGTTCGTCTGCTTCGCCGAGAAGGGCTACCACGCGACCGGGATCGCCGACATCGCCACCGAGCTCGGCATCGGGCACGGCACCTTCTACCGCTACTTCAGCAACAAGCGGGAGATCATCGACCACGTCATCGACGATCTCGCCGCGCGCATCGTCACGGCGCTGGCCACCGAGAACTCCCCGGACGCGGCCGCGACGCTGGACGACTACCGGGCCCAGATCGAGCGGATCGGCGCCGCGCTGACCGTGATCCTGGTGCAGGACCGCCGGGTGGCGCAGCTCCTGCTCTTCCACGCCACCGGCATCGACGACGAACTCACCGCCCGGCTGTACGGCCTGCTCGACACCGCCGACGCGCTCACCGCCGGCTACCTGGAGCACGGCGTCGACCGGGGTTACCTGCGCGCCGACCTGGACACCGCGAACACCGCGAAGGCGGTCACCGGGATGCTGCTCGCGGCCGTGCTGCACGGGCTGCGCGACCCGGAGGGCGACGTGCGCGCGCTCGCCGAGGCCATCCGGCGGCTGCTGGTGGACGGCGTCCGCCGGGAAGGTGCCGGCGACCCCGGCTGAACCAGGACGCGGGAGCGGCCGCCTCGGTATCGTGTTCCGGGGTCCACCACTCTCGCGGGGGTTTCACACGTTGTTCGGAATGAACCGGTCGATCAGGAAGTCGCAGGTGTTGGCAGGACGCGCCCCCGCTCCGCCGCGGATGACCCCGGACGAGGTCGGCCGCGCGCACTTCGACCGGCCGCCGCTCGGGCAGCGCGGTTACCACGCCGACCGCGTCGACGAGTTCCTGAAGTCGGTGGCCGCCACCCTGGCGGGCGCGGGCGCGCTCACCGCCGACGACGTGCGCCGGGTGACCTTCCCGGTCCCGCGCTTCGGCGGCCGCGGCTACCAGACCGACCAGGTGGACGAGTACCTGGACCGGATCCGGCTGGAGCTGGAGTCCAGGCAGAACGGCGGGCCCCCGGCGCCGGAGCAGCGCGCGCACAGCAACGGCGGCAGCGCCATCCTCACCCCGGACGACGTGCACCGGGTGCGCTTCACCGGCGCCGTGCTCGACCGCCGCGGCTACGACGAGGAGGAGGTGGACGCCTTCCTCGACCTGGTCGCCACCACCCTCGCGCACACCGGGCCGGGCACCCTGACCGCCGCCGACGTGCGCGAGGTGCGGTTCACCGGTGCCCGGCTCGGCGCCCGCGGCTACAGCCGCGAGGAGGTCGACGCCTTCCTCGACCTGGTGGTCACCGCGCTGGAGCAGCGCCGCTAGCGCTCCCCCGCGCGCAGCCCCGGCTCCTGCAGTTCGTCCGGGAAGACGAAGCGGCGGAACGCCCAGAACCGGAAGGCCATGGCGAGCAGCACCCCGAGGAGCTGCCCGCTGACGAAGTTCGCCACCGCCTGGGTGACCGGCCCGACGAAGGGAACCCGCAGGTCCAGCACGTAGAGCGAGATCGCCTGCGGGATCAGGGTGACGCCGATGCCGAGCGCGCTGACCGCGAAGAAGAGCGCGGCCTCGTGGTGCCGCTGCCTGCCGCCCCTGGTTCGGAAGGACCACTCGCGGTTCAGGATGTAGGAGGCGATCGTCGCGATCAGCACCCCGAGCAGCCGCGCGGTGAGCGGCTTGTCGCCGAGCACGGTGAGCTTCAGGGCGTAGACGACGCCGGTGTCGATGAACCACGTGATCGCGCCGACGACAGCGAATTTCAGCAGCTCGCGGTGGCGGAGCACGGTGCTGCGGTGCGGCTCCGGGATGCGACCGAGCACGGACTGGACGACCGTCATCCGACCGACTCTAACCGCGCGCGCGGGGCGGCGCTCAGTCGAAGAGGTCGAGCGTCTGCTGGGATTCGTGCGCGCGCACCTCGAGCGAGCCGTTGAACGCGCCAGCGGGCGGCACCAGGCCGAGGTGCGCCCAGGCCGCGGTGGTCGCGACCCGGCCGCGCGGGGTGCGGGCGACCAGCCCGGCGCGGACCAGGAACGGCTCGCACACCTCCTCGACGGTGGCCGCCTCCTCCCCCACCGCGACGGCCAGCGTGGAGACGCCGACCGGGCCGCCGTTGAAGCCGCGCACCAGCGCGCCGAGCACCGCGCGGTCCAGCCGGTCCAGGCCGAGGCCGTCCACGTCGTACACCTCGAGCGCGGCCCGGGCGATCGCCAGCGTGACGTGGCCGTCGGCGCGCACCTCGGCGTAGTCGCGCACCCGGCGCAGCAGCCGGTTGGCGATTCGCGGCGTGCCCCTGGAGCGGCCGGCGATCTCGGCGGCGGCGTCCGGGTCGATGACGACGCCGAGGATCCGCGCCGAGCGCACCAGGATGCGCAGCAGCTCGTCGGGGTCGTAGAAGTCCATGTGGCCGGTGAAGCCGAAGCGGTCACGCAGCGGCCCGGTCAGCGAGCCGGAGCGGGTGGTGGCGCCGACCAGGGTGAAGGGCGCGATGTCGAGCGGGATGGAGGTGGCGCCGGGGCCCTTGCCGACCACGACGTCGACCCGGAAGTCCTCCATGGCGAGGTACAGCATCTCCTCCGCCGGGCGGGCGATGCGGTGGATCTCGTCGATGAAGAGCACGTCGCCGTCGACCAGGTTGCTGAGCATGGCGGCGAGATCGCCCGCCCGCTCCAGCGCGGGGCCGGAGGTGACCCGCAGTGCGGTGCCGAGCTCGCCGGCGATGATCATGGCCATGCTGGTCTTGCCGAGCCCGGGCGGGCCGGAGAGCAGCACGTGGTCGGGGGTACCGCCGCGCTGCTTGGCGCCGCGCAGCACCAGCGCCAGCTGCTCCCTGACCCGGGGCTGGCCGATGAACTCGTCCAGCGAGCGCGGTCGCAGCCCGGCCTCCAGCTCGCCGTCGGATGGCTGCTCGACCGCGGCGACCGGGGAGTCGTCGTCGGCGAAATCCGTGTCGTCCATCGGCTACCGGTTCCTGCCGAGCAGCGAGAGCGCGGCGCGCAGCACCGCCGAGGTACCGGCGCCCGGCTGCTCGGCGAGCACGGTGTCGACCGCGGGCTCGGCCTGCCTGGCCGGGAAGCCGAGGCCGGTGAGCGCCTCGATCACCTGGTCGCGCACGGGGCCCGCCGCGACGGCCGCGGTGCCGCCGGACTGCACCGGGACGGCGTCGACCTTGTCCCTGAGCTCGACGATCATGCGCTCGGCGCCGCGCTTGCCGATGCCGGGCACCCGGGTGAGCGTGGTCAGGTTGCCCTCGGCGAGCGCCTTGCGCAGCGCCTCCGGCTCCAGCACCGCGAGCACCGCCATGGCGAGCCGCGGGCCGACCCCGTTCACCGTCTGCAGCAGGCCGAAGAGCTCGCGCGCTTCGGTGTCGGCGAAGCCGAACAGCGTCATGGAGTCCTCGCGGACGATCATGGCGGTGTAGAGCCTGGCCTGCTCGCCGCGGGTGAGCCCGGCGAGCGTGGCCGGGGTGGCGCTGAGCCGGTAGCCGACGCCCGCGGCCTCGATGACCACGTGGTCGAGCGCGATCTCCAGTACCTCGCCGCGCACCGACGCGATCACGGCCGCACCGCCTTCCGTTGCTCGGCCAGTCTCGCCTTGTATTTGCGCTGTGCCTCGGCGGCGGCCTGCTCGGCCTTCGCCATCCGGTCCAGCAGGGGGGCCCGCCAGCAGTGGCAGATGGCCAGCGCCAGCGCGTCCGCGGCGTCGGCCGGCTTCGGTGCGACCCGAAGCCCGAGTATCCGGGTGACCATGGCGGTGACCTGCGCCTTGTCCGCGGCGCCGTTGCCGGTGACCGCGGCCTTGACCTCGCTCGGGGTGTGGAAGGCGACCGGGATGCCGCGCCGCGCGGCGGCCAGCGCGATCACCCCGCCCGCCTGCGCGGTGGCCATGGCGGTGCGCACGTTGTGCTGGGCGAAGACCCGCTCGACCGCGACCGCCTCCGGGAGGTGGGTGTCCATCCACCGCTCGGCGGCATCGGCGACCAGCAGCAGCCGGTTGGCCAGGTCGAGCTCGGGCGGGGTGCGCACCACGTCCACATCCAGCGCGGTGACGGTGCGGCCGCGGCCGCTCTGCACCATGCTGAGCCCGCACCGGGTGAGCCCCGGATCGACGCCCATCACCCGCACCGACGCATCCTCCCTCTGGGCGAACAATTGTTCGAGAGTTTAGCTCACACGGTCGTTTCCGCCGCGGGGCGACACGGTAGCAGGGGTTGGTCGTGCGGGGCTGTGCCCCGCGCCCCCGGCGCCGCCGCCACGCGTGGTCGCCGCCGCGCGTGACCGCCGGAGCGCATAGCGGCCGGTGATCTGTCGGACCCGCGGGGCACAATGCGGGCGAAGCCGACCCGCTCCGAACGGAGGAACACTGTGGCTCCCGAACCCACCGGCACCCTGCACCGCACCGCCACCGGCCGCGACCTGGTGCTCACCCGGCGGTACGCCGCGCCGCCCGCCGAGGTCTGGGCCGACCTGACCGAGTCCGAGCGCACCGCGCGCTGGTTCGGCCCCTGGGAGGGCGAGCCGGGCGGCGCGATCCGGGTGCGGATGGTGTTCGAGGAGGGCGAGCCCTGGACGGACATGCTGATCGAGACCTGCGAACCGCCCCGGCGCCTGGAGCTGCGCGCGGTCGACGAGGCGGGCTCCTGGCACCTCGAGGTCGTGCTCACCCCCACCGCCGACGGCACCGAGCTGGCGCTGATCCACCACCTGGACGAGGGCGCCGACCCGGGCATGATCGGCCCCGGCTGGGAGTACTACCTCGACCTGCTCGGGGCGGCCCGCTCCGGCGCGGACCGCCCCGACTTCGGCGACTACTTCCCCGCGCAGCAGGAGTACTTCCAGCGCCTGGGGTGAACTCAGTCGTCCAGCTCGGCGAGCACCTCGTCGGAGATGTCGGCGTTGGTGTAGACGTTCTGCACGTCGTCGCTGTCCTCCAGCGCGTCCACCAGCTTGATCACCTTGCGCGCGCCGTCGGCGTCGACCGCGACCGAGACCGAGGGCTGGAAGCCGGACTCGGCGGAGTCGTAGTCGATGCCGCCCGCCTGCAGCGCGGTGCGCACGGCGATCAGATCGCCGGGCTCGCTGATCACCTCGAACGCCTCACCGAGGTCGTTGACCTCCTCGGCGCCCGCGTCGAGCACGGCGGTGAGCACGTCGTCCTCGGAGAGGTCGTTCTTCTCCAGGATCACGACGCCTTTGCGGTGGAAGAGGTACGCCACCGAGCCCGGGTCGGCCATATTGCCGCCGTTGCGGGTCATCGCCACCCGGACCTCGCCCGCGGCGCGGTTGCGGTTGTCGGTGAGGCACTCGATGAGCACCGCGACCCCGTTCGGCCCGTACCCCTCGTACATGATGGTCTGCCAGTCGGCGCCGCCCGCCTCCTCGCCGCCGCCGCGCTTGCGCGCCCGCTCGATGTTGTCGTTCGGGACCGACGCCTTCTTCGCCTTCTGGATGGCGTCGAACAACGTCGGATTGCCTTCGGGGTCACCGCCACCCTGCCGCGCCGCCACCTCGATGTTCTTGATCAGCTTCGCGAAGAGCTTGCCTCGCTTGGCATCGATCGCGGCCTTCTTGTGCTTGGTGGTGGCCCATTTGGAGTGGCCGCTCATTCCCTACTTCCTTCGAGTCGGTGGCACGTTCGACGTGTGTACGTTACTCGCCCGGTTCGGCCGGGGTCGCCGCGCTCGCTCCGGCCCGCCGCACCAGGTCCACGAAGAGTTCGTGCACCCGCAGGTCGCCGGTCACCTCGGGGTGGAAGGAGGTCGCCACGACGGCCCCCTGCCTGACCGCGACGATCCGTCCAGCGGCCGGGCCGTGCGGCACGGTGGCGAGCACCTCGACGCCGGCACCGACTCGCTCGACCCACGGCGCGCGGATGAAGACGGCACGCATCGGCCCGTCGTCCAGCCCGGCGAAGTCGAGGTCGGCTTCGAACGAGTCGACCTGGCGGCCGAAGGCGTTGCGCCGCACCGTCATGTCGATGCCGTGTAGGTGCTCGGCGTCGGCCCTGGTGTCGAGCACCTCGGAGGCGAGCAGGATCATTCCGGCGCAGGAGCCGAAGGCGGGCATTCCGGCGCGCAGCCGGGCGCGCAGCGGCTCCAGCAGCTCGAAGGTCCGCAGCAGCTTGGAGATGGTGGTGGACTCGCCGCCGGGCAGGACCAGGCCGTCCACCGCGGCGAGCTCCGACGCCCGGCGGACCAGGGTCGGGGTGGCGCCGCACTTCTCCAGCGCGACGATGTGCTCGCGGACATCGCCCTGCAGGGCGAGCACGCCGACGAGGGGCCGATCGGTCACTGCTTGTCCCTGAGGGTGCGGATCAGCCCCTCCTGCACCACGGCGGCCACCAACCTGCCCTCCCGGTCGAAGATCTTGCCGCCGGTGAGCGCGCGGCCGAACCCCGCCGACGGCGAGGACTGGTCGTAGAGCAGCCAGTCGTCGGCGCGGAAGGGGCGCAGGAACCACATGGCGTGGTCCAGCGAGGCACCCTGGGTGGGCTCGTCCGGGTGCGTCACCTTGGAGGAGCCGAGCAGCGTCATATCGCTCATGTAGGCGAGGGTGCAGACGTGCAGCAGCGGGTCGTCCGAGAGCGGATGCCGGTAGCGGAACCACACCTGCTGCGGCGACACCACACCCGGCCTGGCCGTGACCCGGTCCCGCGGCACGATCCGGATGTCCCAGTGCTCCCACTCGCGCATGAGCCACAGGCTCTCCTCGCTGAGCGTGGTGGCGACGTCGGGCAGCTCGTCCGGGGTCGGCACGTCGGACATCACGTCCTGATGCGCCGGGCCCTGGTCGCCGGTGTGGAACGAGGCCGACATGGTGAAGATGGCCTGCCCCTCCTGGATCGCGGTGACCCGGCGGGTACAGAACGAGCGGCCGTCCCTGATCCGCTCGACCTGGTAGACGGTGGGCTGATCCGGGTTGCCCGGCCGCAGGAAGTACCCGTGCAGCGAGTGCACCTGGTAGCGCGGCTCGACCGTGCGCACCGCCGACACCAGCGCCTGCCCGGCGACCTGACCGCCGAAGGTGCGCGGCAGCTGCGTCTTGACCGAGGCGCCGCGGAAGATGTCCCGCTCGATCCGCTCGATCTCCAGTGCCTCTTCGATTGTCGCCATGAGCTGAGAGTATCCCGGCCGGTCGGTGGGGTCGGCGGCACCCGGCGGACCTGCCGCGCAGCCGTTTGCTGAGATGGAGCCGTGCCTCGCTACGAACCGATCGGCCCCGGTGAGCTCGTCGCCCGGATCGCCGAGCAGGTGCTCGCCCGTGCGGGCCGCGCCGTCGTCGCCGTGGACGGTGCCGACGCCGCCGAACCGGAATCTCTTGCCGCTGAGCTTGTTTCGCATCTGCGCGACGTCGGCCGAGACGCGGCCTCCGTCCCACTGCACGGCTACGTGCGCCCCGCCTCCCTGCGGCTGGAGTACGGCCGCGACGATGTCGACTCCTACCGCGACGCCTGGTTCGACTACGCGGCGCTGGACCGCGAGGTCCTGCGCGCCCTCCGCGAACGCGGCCGCTATCTCCCCGCGCTCTGGGACGAGGCCGCCGACCGCTCCGCCCGTGCGGCTCTCCGCGACGCCTCGGCCGGCACCGTCCTCATCGTGTCCGGCCCCATGCTCCTCGGCCGCGGCCTCGCCTTCGACCACACCGTCCGCCTCGAGCTGACCGAGCCCGCCCTGCTCCGCCGCACCCCGGAGGATCAGCGCTGGACCGTCCCCGCCCTGCTCGCCCACGCCACCGACTACCCGGAGGAGCCCGACTTCGTGGTCCGCTGGGACCACCCCAGCAAGCCCGCGCTTCGCATCTCGGACTGATCCCGAAGCGCGAGGCCGGTACGCACCCAACCTCCGAATATCCTGCTTCCATGGAGTTCGCCGCGCAGCTCATAGCCGAGGCATTCCCGTGGATGCTCGCCCTCTCGCCTGCGGACCGAGCAGCCTGCGCACAGGACCTCGTCGAAGCCGCCCACAAGTCCGCCGACCAACCGCATGCGATGATCGCCGAGCTGACCTCCTGGAAGGAGACCGCGACGGCTATCGCCGCCGGGCTCGGCAGCACCGCCCCGGAGTGGCTCGACGAGGCCGCGCCCGTGGAGCGTCCCTAGCTCCGGCAGGGCTCCAACGTGGTGGCGAAATACTCCTCCAGGTCCCGTACGGCCGTTGCGTCCGGCGCGACGGCCGCGAGGGTGCGTCGTGTTCCCTTGACCTCCGACGCAAGGCGAGGTGAGCCGTAGGCAGTAGCGACAGCACTGGTCGCGCGGGTGATCCGCGCGGATTCCTCGATCTCTCCCGAGTGCGCGAGCGCGGCGGCGAGTCCGATATCCGCGAATCCTCGGGAGAGGGCATAGGCCGGATCGATCAGCTCGACGCAACGACGCACCGCGGTGACGGCAGGTCGGCGGTCGCCCAGTCCGACCAGGCACTCCGAGCGAAAGCCGTAGTGGATAGCCGCGTCGAAGACGTAGGTCGGCAGGGTGGGCTCGGCGCTGCCGATGAGGTCGTCGGCTTCGTCGAGCGCGCTGCGGCACTCGCGTGCCTCCCCGCGTTCGGCGTGCGCCTCGGCAGCCATATCCAGCGCATACGCGGTGAGCAGCTGGTTCTGCGCCCGGGTGGCCCACCAGCGGGCGGCGGCGGCGTGATCGACGCCGAGTCCAGGGCGGCCGTCGCGGGTGGCCGCAAGGGAGGCGTTGCACAGCACCAGCGCGGTCAGCGCCGGATCGGCGGCATCGTCCGCCGCAGAACGCGCTACCTCATAATGGGCCATCGCCGCGCGCATGTCACCGGCGTCGTACGCCTGCCAGCCGATCACCCGCGCCAACGATGCCCGCACGGCGTACAGGCGGGATTTGAGCGCGGCGGGACAATCCGGCAGCAGAGTCTCCACCAGCTCGGCTTGGCCGCGCCGAATCGCGGCCACCGCGCGTGGACCGAACGACTCGTACTGCTGCGCGGTGACCTCTGTGACGGCTTCGAGTTGCTCGATGGCGGCTCGATCGACCTTGCCGCCGAGGGCGTACCCGAGGCGGCTCCGTGCTGCGTCGTCGAGCCCGGCGAGTACTGCGGCAGCGGGCAAAGTCCCGGCCGCGCCGAGGAAAGCTAGCAGTTCACGTCGGTTCATATCGATCCATGCCTTCAGGTCGAGGGGCAGCTGGTGCATGTCGACGGCGGCGGCCGGAGCAGCCGGGGTGACCGTGGTGCGGGTGTCGAAGGCGGTCACCAACCCTCCACCCGCTCGCACCGCCGCGTCGACGGCGATCCAGAAACGGCGGTCGGGGACCGATCGCCCGGCTTCGACATGCGCGATGTAGGAGCGGTCGACTCGGCATTGCCTGGCCACGGCAGCCTGGGTCATCCCCGCGTCGCGGCGGGCTCTCGCCAGCATCGCACCCAATGTCGGCCGTTCAGTTTCGAGCATGATCCCCACCCAGCTCTCAACGATTCTCAGTTGTCGCCGTCCACGATAGGCCACCGATTCCGACCGGTGAGGCTTTGTGAGCACTCCGTGTGATCACTGTGCTCACACACGAATTCACCGATGACATGGATGGTGCGTATCCCATCAGATAACGAGAAAGGAGCATGATCGTGGCCGATCAGCGGTACTGCCGCAGTATTCAAGAAGGAGTTGGTTCCCGATGATCCCGATGACTCTCGCCGAGGTCGCCGAAGCTACCGGCGGGGTCCTCGACGGTGTCGACGATGCCGGACGCCTGGTTACCGGGCCCACGGCGTTCGACTCTCGCGCTGTCGCCGAGGGCGGCTTGTTCGCCTGCCTCAGCGGTGCGCGCGCCGACGGCCACGATTTCGTTCACCAGGCCGTGGCTTCGGGTGCCGTAGCGGTGCTGGCCACCCGGGCGACCGGTGTCGGATCGGTGCTCGTGGACGATGTCGTGACCGCGATGAGCGATCTGGCGCGAGCGGTCGCCGGTCGCTATCAGGGCACGGTGCTCGCGATCACCGGATCGGCGGGCAAGACGAGCACGAAGGATCTGCTCACCCAGATCCTCGCGCGATCGGGCACGGTGGTCGCCACCGAACGATCCTTCAACAACGAGATCGGATTCCCGCACACGGTGCTGCGGGTGCAGGACGACAGCGATTTCCTGGTCGTGGAAATGGGCGCTCGCGGTGCGGGCCACATCAGTCACCTCGCCGGTATCGCCCGGCCGACGATCGCCGCAGTGCTGGGAGTCGGTTCAGCTCACATGGGTGAGTTCGGCAGCCGGGAAGCCATCGCGACGGCGAAGCGCGAACTGGTCCAGGCGCTCGATGCCACCGGCACGGCGGTCCTCAATATCGATGATCCGCTCGTCCGGTCAATGGCCGAGTACACGACCGCGCGAGTGGTGTGGTTCGGCACCGATTCCGAAGCCCATGTCCGAGCAGAGGAGGTCACGGTCGACACCCACGCTCGCGCTTGTTTCGTGCTGTGCCATGGATCGGAGCACGCGCCGGTGCGGCTGCGGGTGGTGGGCAGACACCACCTCACCAACGCTCTGGCCGCTGCCGCACTCGCGTTGAGCGCCGGGGTGCCGTTCTCGACCGTGGCCGAGACGTTGGGGCAGGTCGGATTGCTCTCGGGCAGCCGGATGGAGGTGCGCGAGCGCGAGGACGGCGTCACCATTGTCAACGACGCGTTCAATGCAAGTCCGGAGAGCGTGGCGGCGGCACTGGAATCGCTCGCCGCGCTCTGCGCCGACGGTCGTCCCTCGGTGGCCGTCCTCGGTGAGATGCGCGAACTCGGGGACACCGCTGCCGAGGTCCATCGCCGGGTCGGGCGACAGGTGGCCGAGCTGGGTATCGGCGAGTTAATCGCGGTCGGTTCCGAGCATGCGCAAACGCTGGCAGCGGCCGCACGCGAGGCCGGTGCCGCACGGGCCACCCTTGTCGCCACTCGCGATGAGGCATTCGAGGTACTCACCTCGCTGCTGCGAGGCCGGGAGGTGGTCCTGTTCAAGGGTGCGAACTCGGCCGGATTGTTCGAGACCGCCGCCGCCTTGGCTTCCTGGGCGAGACCGCAAGCGAGGCCATCGTGACCAGCGTCGATTTCCTCGAACTGGCACGGCGGGCGTGCGCGTCGGCCGACGTCCCCGCGCGACGGATCACCGCGATCCGATTGCGAGACAACGCGATGCTGCGCACCGAGGATCGCACCGTGATCCGTGTGCTCCGGCGTGGTCAGTTGGAGACCGCAGTCCGGGAGCTGCGGGCAGCGGATTGGCTCCGTTCCCACGGAATACGGGCGCCCGAACCGCTCGTTCCCGATCCCGTGGTCGTCGCGGGGCGGCCGGTGACCTTCTGGGAAGACCTGGGCGGCGGAGGACCCGTCGAGGCCGCCGAGACCGCCGCGCTGTTACGCACGCTGCACCGCCTGCGGATCCCCTCCCACCTGGGACTCGCTCGCTTCGCGCTCCCGGACTTCGCGGATCAGATCGCCCGCGCTGCGGTCGACGAGGAGGGCAGGTCGTGGCTGACCGGACATGCGGCCGAACTGGCACAGCGGTGGAAAGAAATCGACTGGCCCACTCCGTGGTGCGTCATCCACGGGGACCCGAGCCCGCACAACACCGTGGCCGCAGCGCACGGTGGCCATGTGGTCGATCTGGAACGCTGCTGCATCGGTCCACCCGAGTGGGATCAAACAACCGTCGCGTTTCAATCCGACACCCTGTCCGATCCACCGTCCCGATGGCACGCATTCCGCGATGCCTACGGTGCCGATGTCACCGAATGGTCCGGCTACGCCGTTCTCCGTGACGTTCGCTCCCTGGAGTTATGTCTGTTCGCACTACGGCATGCGAGCGCAGGCGACCATGCGCGGGCGCAGGCGGACTACCGCCTCACATGTATCCGCGGCGAACGCGGACCGCGGCCCTGGAAATGGGTCGCGCCCTGAAGACGGCACTCCACCACCGCCGCAAACTCGGCGGCCCGGACCGAGAGGCACACAATGTCGGCTCGAAGCCGTCGATCCACCTCGCGCGCCTTGAATACCAGGCTCGAGCAACGCCATCTGGCCCGAAGCGTCGGGCAGGACCGGTGGGTTGTGAGCTACCTACCCGGCCGAACGCTGTCCACCGATCAGGCGCGCGCTGCCCTGCGAGTCGCCGAACAAGTAGACGAACTGCACGGCTGCGCAGCCACGCTGGGCTTGACGCTGCTGGAATTGGTCGGGTTGGCGCTGATGGACTGCTCCGGACAGCGGGCGTTCACGCACCCGTCCACCACACCGGAGCAATTCTGGTGGGGACGGGCGGACTGATGTTCCGCAGCAGTCGTCCGGCAACCGGAACGCCGCTTTCCGGCGAAGCGATGCTGTCGGCGATCCGCGGGCATCACGTTGGCAACCACCGGCTTGCGCAGTTGGCCTACGAGTTCGGGCAGGTACATCACAGGGCGCTCTCCGGCCGGGAGTGCGAATGCCACGATCGCCGAGACCGACTCATCCGTGAGGTCGATACGTGGGCGAGGCAGCACCTGCCGATCCCGCACCCCGACGCGGTCCTGCACACGGAGACGCTGGGAACGGTGATCGACCGGATAGCACAAGCACAGGTACGCGCCTACCACCTGTTGATGACCGTCGATGACGTGGCGGCGCCGCAAGTGCACGCCGCGTGGTATCGGCTGGCACAACTAGTCGACGACTACCGCGATCTGATCACAGCCGTCGAACAGCGCTCCCTGCGTGTGCCCACGCCAGGGCACTACCGAGCACGGAGTGCCGGACCGAAGACGTGAGCAGACATCACCGGCCGACGCCCGGTACCTCCGAGAGGTACCGGGCGCAAGTCAAAAGAAAGATCACCAAACGCGCTCAGCGGAGCGGGGCGGCTCGGGGCCTGGTGCGCGGCCATCCCGGAGGTATGCACCCGGTCGGCGTCCCCCCGGCGAGACCTCATATCAAGCACGGCCTCACCACTGATCGTGCTCCAAGCCGATTGCACTGCCCTGAGTGCAATGCATTTCCCGTCCGCGTGGCGCCAAGCGCCGTCCAACCTCCAGTAAGGACAGTGCCGGACCAAGCCGAGGCATGGCGGTTCTTGAACAAAGATCGCCACCGCCCGGCATGCCCCGTCAAGGGATCAGCACAGGGCTGCATCAGCGATCAAAGTCGGCGGTCAAGCGCTGTAACGTCGAAGTCAGGTCCGCTGGTCTGACGCAAAGGTCTGGACAGCCAGGCACCTGACGACCGCTGCCAACCAAGCGAGACGTGACCCTTACTGAACGTTCGTCGATCTGCACAGAGCAGACTTGAACCTCTCCGCGATTGGCATATCGGGCGCCGTGGATGCAATGAAGGTGGTCTGCGTGTCCAACACGCTGCCAATCGCGACCTGCCCGAGCTGCGACCGCGAGAGCGTTGCCAAAGGCGGTAGCACTCGCGTGCCGCTGGCTGGGGTCACTGCTAAGAGATTTTCGCACGACCGTTCCAATAGCTCTCGTCACATGCGGGGCAATGCTGCGGAGTTCCCGCGTCGCCCCAGCGAGGATTGCGTCACGTTGCGCTACTTTCGACACCCGGTGGTCGATCGGGTACTCCCCGCTAAGGAGATAGAAAGCAGTCACGGCCAGCGAGTAGATGTCCGTCTGCTTGGAACACCTGCTTTCACTTCGGACAATCTCGGGGGCCACAGTGCAGAAGGTTCCGTTCGCTGGCGCTGTTCCATGACCGTCGAGTAGGTGGCAGAAGCCAAGATCGCCCAAGACGGCCGCATCGGCTCCTCGCAGAACATTGCCTGGTTTGATGTCGCGATGAACCATCCCGGCTAGATGGATACGCTCGAGCCCTGAAGCAATCTGCTCCACCAGGAGAGCCACCTTCGACGCAGGTAGTCCACACGGCGCTGCAAACGCCTCTAGGTCTCCACCTTCCATGACCGGTGTCACGATGAATCGGATGTCACTCTCGATCACGACATCGGCATTCAAGACAGGGAGCAGAAACCTCGACTTGAGTTGCTCTAGCAACTGAGCCTCACGCCAGGCTTCCCCGTCACCCGTTCGGGCTGGGTTGAGCAATTTGACCGCCACCTGGATGTCGAGGTGGCGGTCATGAGCCCCGTAGACCGAGCCCTCTGCGCCGCCACCGAGGTTGCGCTTCAGTTCATAACGGTCATTGATCGTCGTACCTGAGGGAAGTTCCGACAGATTCACAAGGTAGAGGTTAATCTCTAGCACATGCGCACGTTGGGAGTCTCCGTGGAACCGTCGGGCGGGCACCCGAAGGTTCATGTCGCTGTCGTTGAACTGCGTGCCTCCGAGCCAGAACTCGTCGACGGCTTCACCCTCAAGACGGCAGAAACCGAGCCAAGTACTCAGGCAGTCAATCTCGCCCGGTTACTCCAGGGGCGACTTCCCGGCATGACGTTCGAAGCCGCTGCCATCAAGACTGCTGGTGCTTCACCCGTTCCGCGCCGCAATCGGGCATTGTTCCAGAGAGCTCATGCCGAGGGCGCGCTGTTGTTCGTCCTCCATGAGGTTGGAAGCGTCCGCGTAGAGGCTAAGGATGCCCAGGGACTCGCTTCGCTCACGGGTAAGAAGAAGGCTGATCTGGAGTCTGCTGCGAAAGTGCTATCGACCCCGTATCGCGATGCTGTCTATGCTGCACTGGCGTTGCTGCCGTGAAGAAGTCGGTTTTGAACCCAACATGCACATAGTCGAGTTCAGCGATGCAAACCTCACTGTTTGAATCCACCAGTGGGTTCAGGACGAGTCCAACAAGCTGCGAATCGTTGCCACGATCCCGAAGGCGACGCGCAGCGCGTGCGATCAAAGTTCCGCTGGCGTAGTTAACGTCGAAAACAACTGCGGGTCCCGTGCTGACCCCGTGCACCGTCGAAGCCAGCATCATCGCGGCGCCGAGGACACGCTCGGCCTGTGGGCTCGCCGGTACAACGCCAAACCCGTCATAGGTCGACACTGCGTAGATCAGCGCCTCAGCGCAGCGACGCAGTTGATCGGTAGCATCGTTCTGTCGAACGACTACTCCGCCACGGTTCACGATGGCTGCTAGATCCACTGCACTCTCCTCCGAACGCGGGCCCTTCTACAATGCCGGATCGATCGAGGTGCAGTGTGGTTTCGTCAACATCAAACCACACACGATGCCCCGATCCCAATCCAAAACGGTCGCGCTACCCCGATGATTCGATCGCTTTCGACCTCGTGGCGGAACGGGTATCGCCCGAGGCGATGCGCCCCGGGCGACGGCTCGGTACAGATGACACGATCCTCATCGTTCACTCAGCTTGAGAGTTACCCGATCAGTTGCCTCTACCAACCGCGCTCGGCGAGGCGGTGGGGCTCGGGGATCTCCTCGACGTTGATGCCGACCATGGCCTCGCCCAGCCCGCGCGATACCTTGGCCAGCACGTCGGGATCGTCGTAGAACGTGGTCGCCTTGACGATCGCCTCGGCACGCTGAGCGGGGTTGCCGGACTTGAAGATCCCGGAGCCGACGAAGACGCCTTCGGCGCCGAGCTGCATCATCATGGCGGCGTCGGCGGGGGTGGCGATGCCGCCGGCGGTGAAGAGCACGACCGGGAGCTTGCCGGTCTCGGCTACCTCGCGGACCAGCTCGTAGGGGGCCTGGAGTTCCTTGGCGGCGACGAACAGCTCGTCCTCGGGGAGGGAGGAGAGGCGGCGGAGTTCCTGGCGGATCTTGCGCATGTGGGTGGTGGCGTTGGAGACGTCACCGGTTCCGGCCTCGCCCTTGGAGCGGATCATGGCCGCGCCCTCGGTGATCCGGCGCAGCGCCTCGCCGAGGTTGGTGGCGCCGCAGACGAAGGGGATGGTGAACTTCCACTTGTCGATGTGGTTGGCGTAGTCGGCGGGGGTGAGCACCTCGGACTCGTCGATGTAGTCGACGCCGAGGCTCTGCAGGATCTGCGCCTCCACGAAGTGGCCGATCCTGGCCTTGGCCATCACCGGGATGGAGACGGCGGCGATGATGCCCTCGACCATGTCGGGGTCGCTCATCCGGGAGACGCCGCCCTGCGCGCGAATGTCGGCGGGGACCCGCTCCAGCGCCATCACCGCGACGGCGCCCGCGTCCTCGGCGATCTTCGCCTGGTCGGGGGTGACGACGTCCATGATCACCCCGCCCTTGAGCATCTCGGCCATGCCGCGCTTGACGCGGGCGGTACCGGTGGTCGGGGTGGGTTCGGGGGTGGTCACGGCAAACTCCTGGGTCATGTGCGCCAATCGATCGGGGGGACGCTCCCGATTCTAGGCGTGCCAGGCAGGCCACTTGATAGCCAGTCCGGCACCACTGGTCTGGTACCGGACCGACACTTACAGCAACCCCGCCGCGATCGTGACGACCGTTACAGCGGAGCGACGACCAGCAGTTCGGCCCAGTACGTCGCGGCGGCCGGGCCGATCAGCGGCGTCAGGAAATCGAACAGCAGATACGACATGTGCTACCTCCACCTCTGCGCGCCCCCGAATGACGCGCGTCCGTTCAGGGGTACCCGACCCTGGGAGCCGGGCACCCCACTGCCCCCCGATTGTGCAGCAGATCACAGGTATGTTTCAGCGGATCGAGCGCACCTCGGGCTCGTCCCCGCCGTCGGCGACGGCCGATGCCTCGGCGAGCAACTCGTCCAACTGGTACGGGTAGACGGTCTCGCCGGAGCGGTCCAGTGCCACGATGTCGTCGGGGGCGCACCACTTGTTGCCGGAGATCGAGCGGCGCTCGACGAAGGTGGGCGAGGCCGGGTTCGGTGCGAAGGCGGGCACCCGGAGCACGAAGAAGAGTTCTTCGGCGCGGATGAGCTCGCCGTCGAACGGGAAGACCGCGACCCGGCGCCAGATCGGGCCGCGCAGCGCGGCGGGGTCGGCGATCTGCCCGGTCTCCTCGTGCAGCTCGCGCACGGCGGCCTGGCGCAGCGTCTCCCCCGGCTCGACGCCGCCGCCGATGGTGAACCAGAAGGCGGTCTCCGGGGTCTTCGGGTCGGAGCCGCGCATGAGCAGCACCCGGCCGGAGTGGTCGAGCAGCACCACCCGGGCGGAGGTGCGGCTGGTGTCGACGGCGAGCCCCGTCGACGCGGCAGGCGTGGTGCGCTCGGGGATCTCGAAGTAGGTGGGGTGCGGCGCGGTGCCGCCGAGGTGCAGCCAGCGCACGGGCCGCCTGGTGCGCAGCGCGAGGGTGTCGCGCACGGCGTCGTTGTGGAAGCGGCGGGCGATCAGCACCCTGGCCTCGGCGTCGGCGAGTTCGGAGATGAGCTGCGGGCGCAGGTGCTCGATGTCGACGGCGGCGAGCGCGGCGCCGAGCCGGTTCTCCGCCACCTCCCGCTCCCCGCGTTCGGCGCGTTCGGCGCGGCCGGCCAGCGCGGTGAGCCTGCGCGCCTGCTCGGTGCGGGCCGGGTCGGAGACCGGGCCCGCGATGGCGAGCGCCACCGCCCGCGCGACCACCGCTCTGCGGGCCAGCGCGGATTCCAGTGCGGCCCACGACTGGTCGTTGCGCACGTGCAGCCGGTCCAGCCGGTTGGCGGTGGCGTAGGCCCAGAGCGCCAGCGCGGCCAGGGCGGCCCCGATGACGGCGAGGACCAGGACCGTGGTGGCGGAGAAGGTGATCATCCGGCGGCCCGCACGCCCTCGTCGCCGACGGTGACGGTCTCGTAGACCCGCAGGATCTGCTCGGCCACCACCGGCCAGTCGTACTCGCCGACCACCCTGGTCGCGGTCCGCACGAGCTCGTCGCGGCGACCGGCGTCGGCGAGCAGGTCGCCGAGCGCGGTGGCGAGCGCGGCGGCGTCGCCGATCGGGACGAGCACGCCTGCGGCGCCGTCGCGCAGCACCCGGCGGAAGGCGTCCAGTTCGCTGGCGACCACCGCGGTGCCCGCGGCCATGGCCTCGATCAGGATGATGCCGAAGCTCTCGCCGCCCAGGTTCGGCGCGACGTAGACGTCGGCGCTGCGCATGGCGGCGGCCTTCTCGACATCCGAGACCTGGCCCAGGCAGTGCAGCCGGTCGGCGTGCGGCCCGGCCTCGCGGCGCAGCCGCTCCTCGTCACCGCGCCCGACCACCAGGATCCGCACGTCGGGGTGGTTGGCCACCAGGGCTGGGAGCGCGGCGAGCAGCACGGCCATACCCTTGCGCGGCTCGTCGTAGCGGCCGAGGAAGAGCACGGTGCCGCCGGGGCGCGGGTAGCAGGGCAGCATCGGCGCGCGGGCGAAGGCCTGCACGTCGACCCCGTTCGGGATCTCCACCGCGTCCGAGCCGAGCGCCTCCACCTGCCAGCGCCGAGCCAGCTCGGAGACGGCGATCCGGCCGGTGATCTTCTCGTGGTAGGGCCGGAGCACACCCTGAAAAGTGCTGAGGACCAGCGATTTCGTGGTGGAGGTGTGGAAGGTGGCGACGATCGGCCCCTCGGCGATCTTCAGTGCGAGCATGGAGAGGCTCGGCGCGTTCGGCTCGTGGATGTGCAGCACGTCGAAGTCGCCGGTCTCGATCCAGCGCCGGATCCGGGTGTAGGCCATCGGGCCGAAGGCGAGCCGGGCGACCGAGCCGTTGTACGGGATGGCGACGGCGCGGCCCGCCGAGACCACGAAGTCGGGCAGCTCGGTCTCGTCGGCGGCGGGGGCGAGCACGCTCACCCGGTGGCCGCGCTCGATCAGCACCCTGGCCAGCTCGACGACGTGCGCCTGCACGCCGCCCGGGACGTCGAACGAGTACGGGCAGACCATGCCGATCTTCATCCGCCCGCCTCGCCCTGCCGCTTGCCCGCCTGCGCGGCCTCGATCAGCGCGCGCCTGCGGTCGGAGAGGTCGCCCTCCCAGAGCGGCTGCAGCATGTGCCAGTCGGCGGGGTGCTCGGCGATGCCGGTGGCGAAGGAGTCGGCGAGGGCCTGGGTGGCGGCGGCGACGCCTGCCTCGGTGTCGATGGCGGCGCCGACGCGCAGCCCCCATGCCTCGGTGCCGTCCTCGGTCTCGCGGAACCAGAGGTGCACGGGGAGCAGCGCGGCGCCGGTCTCGGCGGCGAGCGCGGCGGGGCCGCCCGGCATCCAGGTGCGCTCGCCGAAGAAGGTGACCGGGACGCCGCGGCCGGTGAGGTCGCGCTCGCCGAGTAGGCAGACGATGCCGTTGGCCCGCAGGCGGGCGGCGAGGGTGGTGAAAGGCGGCTGTTCGCCGCCGGTGAGCGGGAAGATCTCGAAGCCGAGGCGCTCGCGGTAGGCCACGAACCGCTCGAAGAGGGATTCCGGCTTCAGCCGCTCCATGACGGTCGAGAGGCCGCCGTAGTTCTGCACCAGCCAGACTCCGGCCATGTCCCAGTTGCCGGTGTGCGGGAGGACCAGCAGCAGGCCCTTGCCGCGGGCCAGCGCGGCGTCGATGTGCTCGCGGCCGGCGACCGGGAGCAGCGGGGAGCGGCCGAGTGCGGCGTGGTCCATGGTCGGGAGCCGGAAGGCCTCGCGCCAGTAGCGGGCGTAGGAGCGGAGGGAGTCGCGGATCAGCGTGTCCGGGACCGCGTCCGGGGCGACGCCGAGGACGCGGGCGAGGTTGCGGCGCAGCTGGTCCGGGCCGCCGTCGCGGGCGCCGCGGTCGGCGCCGATACGAAAGGCGCTGCGCGCCACGCCCTCCGGCAGGGCGCGGACAATACGCCAGCCCGCCGCGTACCCGAGCGCGGCCGCCCGCTCGCCGAAACTCATGCGGCTTCCGGCGCGGGCGCGGCGGGCGGGAGCAGGTCGCGGGCGCCGGGTGAGTTGCGCACCGCGAGCACCCGCTGGAACACCGTGACGATGCTGAGCACGGCGAGGATCCACATGGCGACGTGCACCGCCCACGTGAGCCACTCGATGCCCCAGTACCCGGCCATCCCGGTGAGCCCGGCGCCGACCAGCACGATGATCAACCGGTCCGGCCGCTCGATCAGCCCGCCGTCGGCGGAGAGCCCGCTCGCCTCGGCGCGCGCCTTGGCGTAGGAGATGACCTGCGAGGTCACCAGCACCACGAGCGTCGCGGCGAACAGCAGCCTGCTGTTCTCGTGGAACACCGCCCACCAGGCCAGCCCGCCGAAGATGGCGCCGTCGGCGACCCGGTCGCAGGTGGCGTCGAGCACCGCCCCGTACCTGGTGCCGCCGCCGCGCGCCCTGGCCATGGCGCCGTCCAGCATGTCGAACATGACGAACAGCCAGATCACGATGGTGCCCCAGAACAGGTGCCCGGCCGGGAAGAGCGTGACCGCCGCCGCGATGGTGGCCGCGGTCCCGATCAGCGTCACCGCGTCGGGGGTGAGCCCGGTGCTCACCAGGGCGCGGCCGAGCGGGGCGGTGGCCTTGGCGAAGGTCGCGCGGCCGAAGAAGCTCAGCACCTCACTCGACATCCTTCGCGGCGGGCTCGGGGTTCTTCCAGGCGTCGGCGAGCAGCGCCCTGGTGTCGCGCAGCAGCTGCGGCATTACTTTGGCGCCGCCGATGACGGTGATGAAGTTGGCGTCGCCGCCCCAGCGCGGGACGACGTGCTGGTGCAGGTGGTCGGCGAGCGAACCGCCCGCGACCCCGCCCAGGTTCAGCCCGACGTTGAAGCCGTGCGGGGAGGAGACCCGCTTCATCGTGCGGATCGCCTCCTGGGTGAAGGCCATGAGCTCGGCGGCCTCCGCGTCGGTGAGGTCCTCCAGCTTGGCGACCCTGCGGTACGGCACCACCATGAGGTGGCCGGGGTTGTACGGGTACAGGTTCAGCACCGCGTACACCAGTTCGCCGCGCGCGATGACCAGGCCGTCCTCGTCGGTCATCAGCGGGATGTCGGTGAAGGGGTGGCCTGTGGAGCCCACCTTCGGCTCCGCCGTGGCGGCCTCCGCGATGTAGGACATGCGGTACGGGGTCCACAGCCGCTGGAGCCGATCCGGCTCCCCCGCCCCGCGAACCACGAACTCCTCCGTCATGCCCCCGCCTTCCGGACCTCGAATTCGTCCGCCGACGGCGACGCGTTCTCGCGCGCGGCGATCCAGGCGAGGATGGTGGCGACGGCGTCGTCCACCGGGACCCCGTTCACCTGGCTGCCGTCGCGGAAGCGGAAGCTCACCGCGCCCGCGGTGACGTCGCGCTCCCCCGCCAGCAGCATGAACGGCACCTTCTGCGCGGTGTGGTTGAAGATCTTCTTCTGCATCCGGTCGTCGGTGCGGTCCACCTGGGCCCTGATCCCGGCGTCGCGCAGCCGCTCGACCACCACGTCCAGGTGCTCGGCGAAGGCGTCCGCCACCGGGATGCCGACCACCTGCACCGGCGCCAGCCAGGCCGGGAAGGCGCCGGCGTAGTGCTCGGTGAGCACGCCGAAGAACCGCTCGATCGAGCCGAAGAGCGCGCGGTGGATCATCACCGGCCGCTGCTTGCTGCCGTCGGCCGCGGTGTACTCCAGCTGGAACCGCTCGGGCAGGTTGAAGTCGAGCTGGATGGTCGACATCTGCCAGGTGCGGCCGAGCGCGTCCTTCGCCTGCACCGAGATCTTCGGGCCGTAGAAGGCGGCGCCGCCCGGGTCGGGCACCAGGTCGAGCCCGGAGGCCGCGGCGACCTTGGCGAGCGTCTCGGTGGCCTCCTCCCAGATCTCGTCCGAGCCGACGAACTTCACCGGGTCCTTGGTGGAGAGCTCCAGGTAGAAGTCGTCCAGGCCGTAGTCGGCGAGCAGCCCGAGCACGAACTGCAGCGTGCTGGTGAGCTCGGCGTGCATCTGCTCCTTGGTGCAGTAGATGTGCGCGTCGTCCTGGGTCATGCCGCGCACCCGGGTGAGGCCGTGGATCACGCCGGACTTCTCGTACCGGTACACCGACCCGAACTCGAAGAGCCGCAGCGGGAGCTCGCGGTACGAGCGGCCGCGGGAGCGGAAGATCAGGTTGTGCATCGGGCAGTTCATCGGCTTGACGTAGTAGTCCTGGCCGGGCTTGCGGACGGTGCCGTCCTCGTTGTATTCGGCGTCCAGCTGCATGGGCGGGAACATGCCGTCGCGGTACCAGTCCAGGTGGCCGGAGACCTCGAACAGGTGCCCCTTGGTGACGTGCGGGGTGTTCACGAACTCGTACCCGGCCGCGACGTGCCGAGCCCGCGAGTACTCCTCCAGCTCCTTGCGGATGATCCCGCCCTTCGGGTGGAAGACCGGCAGCCCGGAGCCGAGCTCGTCCGGGAAGCTGAAGAGGTCGAGCTCGAGCCCGAGCTTGCGGTGGTCGCGCCGCTCGGCCTCGGCGAGCAGGTGCAGGTGCTGCTCCAGCGCCTCCGGCGATTCCCACGCGGTGCCGTAGACGCGCTGCAGCCCCTCGCGGCTCTGGTCGCCGCGCCAGTAGGCGGCGGAGCTGCGGGTGAGCTTGAAGGCCGGGATGAACTTGGTGGTCGGGATGTGCGGGCCGCGACAGAGATCGCCCCAGAGCCGCTCGCCGGAGCGCGGGTCCAGGTTGTCGTAGATGGTGAGTTCCTTGCCGCCGACCTCCATCACCTCGGGGTCGTCGATGCCGGACTTGTCGGAGATCAGCTCCAGCTTGAACGGCTCGTTCGCCAGCTCGACCCTGGCCTCCTCGACGTCGACCACGCGGCGGGCGAAGCGCTGGGCGCCCTTCACGATCTTCTTCATCCGGGATTCCAGCTTGGCCAGGTCCTCCGGGGTGAACGGCCGGTCGACCCGGAAGTCGTAGTAGAAGCCGTCCTTGATCGGCGGGCCGATGCCGAGCTTGGCCTCGGGGAACTCCTGCTGCACCGCCTGGGCCAGCACGTGTGCGGCGGAGTGCCGGATCACGCTGCGGCCGGTTTCGGTGTTCGCGGCGATCGCCTCGACCTCGACGTCGGCCTCGGGGGTCCAGGAGAGATCCTTGAGGCCTTCGGCGTCGCGCACCACGACGATGGTGTCCGGGCCCTTGGTCGGCAGCCCCGCCTCGCGCACCGCGGCACCCGCCGTCGTCCCGGCAGGCACCCGGACGTGGGTGGCAGGACTGATCGGGGCTGAGATGGTCACGGCTGAGCTCTCCTCGGCGTCGTCGGGCACGGGCCTTCCCGCCTCGGGGGCGGATCCCGCGTCGATGCCGGGCACCCGTGTGCTCCGGCGCTGCCATGCTATCGGCACCGCCGGGCGGGTGCGCCGACGGACACCGCCGCCGTGGGTTCGCCGGGAGTCAGTTCCCGGTGGTCAGTGCCGTCAGCAACTGCTCGCGCTCGGCGGCGGGGCGCTTGGGGCAGCTGGTGCACATGGCGCAGCCGGGGGCTTCGAAGACCAGGCAGCAGGAGATCCGCTTGACGAAGGTGCGGCCCGCGACCTCCTGGAAGCGGGGTGTCGGCAGCTTGCCGCCGACGTCGTGCGCCAGCGTGGGGGCGATCGCGGGGGCGCCCGCATCGATGGCACGGTTGCCGATGGCGTCGGCGACCACCGCCCAGAGTGCGGGGATGCCCGCGCCCGATGCCTGGGCGACGGTGGCGATGACCGAGGCCAGGCTGGCGCGCAGCGCCTGCGCGGCGGCGCGCGTGTCCGGCGCCGGGCTGTTTGCCGCGCGCCGGAAGAGGGCCCGCTCGGCCGACGCCGGTGCGACGGGTGCGAGTGCGGCGGGCGCGGGCGTAGCGGACGCGGGCGTAGCGGACGCGGGCGTAGCGGACGCGGGCGTAGCGGACGCGGGGGCGACGGGCGCGGTATCGCCCGGTTGCGCTGCGGCGGGCGCGAGATCGGAAGCGGCGGGCGGGTCGGCGGGGAGCAGCACGGTTTCGATGCCGCCGTCGGCGCGCACCGGGCAGTTGATCCGGTCCAGCTCGACGGCGGGCACCGGCGCCGCTGCGACGTAGGCCCGCACCACGGGCTGCACCAGGGCCGAGGCCACCATGCACCACCACAGCGTGCCCGCGGCGCGACAGGAGTCGGTGCCCCAGCTCCGGCCCATCTCCGCGATCCGCGCGGTGACCCACGCGGGATCGCGCAGCGCGGCGCCGCCGACCGTCTCCGTCACTTCAGGGGACTGCGCAACCATGGCCATTCCACTCCGATCCAGCCGCCGACCAGCGAGAACGTATTCAGCACCCACAGCGTCGCGACGACGAGGAGGAAGGTACCGAGCGCCGCGAGCGCGCGCACCAGCGGGCCGCGCGCCGAGAACCATGCCATGAATCGCCGGTACCGCCCGCGAAGCCACCGCAGGACACGCTGGGCCCAGGCGAATTCGCTGGCCAGGATGCCGAGCCCGGCGAAGACGAGGGCCCAGCCGGGCCCCGGGTAGGGGATGGCGACGATGCCGAGCGCCAGCACCGCGACCCCGGCCAGCGCGACCAGGATCCGGTAGCCGAACTCGACTCCGCGGCGCTCCGCGATCCGGCGCCGCCAGGCGTACTTGTGCTCGCGCTCGGCGCGAGTCTCCGCTGAGTCGTCGGGCGGCGCTGGCGCGACGGGGTCCGGCTCGATGGTCACCAGCCCAGCGTACGAGCCGTCCGGGCGCGGCAGCGCGAACGCGCCCACTCGGCGGGCCGAGCACCGCGGCTCGTCCGCTCAGCGGGCCGCCACAGCCCGCCGACTCGGCGGGCCGGTCACAGCGGCGAACCCACTCGGCGGGCCGGACGACCCCGGCCCGCCCGGACGGCGCCGGGCGGACCGCGGTGTCAGGCCGGTTCGAGCACCCGCCGCTGCCCGCGCTCGTCGATCTGCGCGATCCCGTCCACGGTCACCTCGACGACCCGCGCGCTGGCGATGTCGAAGAACAGCCCGGTGACCGTGGCGCCGCGCTCGAGCACGGCCGGGTGCGCGCGCAGCGTCTCCAGCTGCACGGCCACGTTCACCATGCTGAGCTGGTCGACCTCGCCGAAGCCCGCCGCGCGGGCGGCGAGCGCGACCGGGTGGCCGCGCCGGAACCGCTCCAGGCTGGGCGCGGCGTGCGCCAGCCAGGCGTCGATCTCCGGCCCGGCCGCCGCGCCGGAGTGCAGCGCCTTCATCGCCCCGCAGGACGAGTGGCCGCAGACCACGACGCTGCGCACGTCCAGCTCGGCCAGCGCGAAGAGCAGCGCCGCCTCCACCGACGGGTCGCCGGAGACCGGGACCAGATTGCCGACGTTGCGCACGGTGAACAGGTCGCCGGGGCCGCTGTTGGTGATGACGTTCGGCACGATCCGGGAATCGGCGCAGGTGAGGAAGAAGGAATCCGGGTCCTGCCGGTCGCGCAGTTCGTCGAGGTGCGGCCGCACCACGTGCGCGTGGCTGCGGTGGTAGGCCGCGACCCCCGCGGTCACCCGGTCCCCCTGCACCCCCTCGTTCCGCCACGGCCCGAGGAGGTCGTCCCAGATGGCGCGGCCCATGCCGCGGGCGGGCGGCCCCGCGGTGGCGTCGGCCATCCGCGCGCTGCCGATCTCGACGAAGTGCACCGAGCCGCCGCCGTTCTCCTGCTGGCGCACCCACTCCTCCAGCGCCTCGAAGGCGGCGTGATCGAGGAAGTCGACGGTCATCTCCACCGTGACGTCGGCACCGGCGGGCACCTTGCCCAGCTCGCCGGTGAGCCGCGGCAGCGCCAGGAAGGTACAGGAGCCGTCGATCCGCACCACCCACTGCTCGGAGCCGGGCGCCTGCTGGGCGTGCACGTGGATCCGGACCACCCGCCAGAGCAGCAGCGCGAAGGCGAGCGCGAGCCCGATGAGCACCCCCTCCAGCAGGTTGAGGAAGATGACGCCGAGGATGGTGGAGGCGTAGATCAGCAGGTCGCCGGTGCGCTTGGCGAGCTTGATGTGCGCGAGCTTGACCAGCTGGATGCCGATCACGATGAGCAGCCCGGCCAGCGCGGCGAGCGGGATCTGCTGCACCAGCGAGGCCAGCACCACCGAGAAGATCAGCAGCCAGACGCCGTGCAGGATGGCCGAGGCCCGGCTGCGCGCGCCCGCGGCGACGTTGGTCGCGCTGCGCACGATGACGCCGGTCACCGGCAGCCCGCCCGCGAGGCCGGAGAGCACGTTCGCCGCGCCCTGGCCGATCAGCTCGCGGTCGAAGTCGGTGCGTTTGCCGTCGTGCATCTTGTCGATGGCGACCGCGGAGAGCAGGCTCTCCACGCTGGCGATCAGCGCGATGGTGAGCACCATGAGCGCGACGGCGGCCCAGCCGCCGTCCGGGATCCGCGGCAGCGCGATGGCGTCGAAGAGCGAGCCGTTCAGCACGATCCGCTCGACGTCGGTGGGCAGTACCAGGGAGAGCACGGTGGCGACCAGGACGGCCACCAGCGGGCCGGGCACGGCCGCGAGCCGCTTCGGCACCCGGCGCCAGCCGATCATGATCGCGACGACGACCAGCCCGATGGCGGCGTCCCAGGCGTGCAGGTGCAGGACCTGCTGCGGCAGCTGGGTGATGTTGCGCCAGGCGCTGCTCTGCGATGCGCCGCCGAGCAGCACGTGCACCTGCTGCAGCGCGATGGTCAGGCCGATGCCTGCCAGCATGGCGTGCACCACCACCGGCGCCACCGCGAGCGCGGCGCGCGCCACCCGGCTCAGCCCGAAGAGGATCTGCAGCACACCGGCGGCGACCACGATGAAACAGGTGGTGCGCCAGCCGAATTGGTTGATCGACTCGGCGACCACCACGGTCAGCCCGGCCGCGGGGCCGCTGACCTGCAACACCGACCCGCCGAGGAATCCGGCCACGATGCCGCCGATGACCGCGGCGATGAGCCCGGCCTCCACCGGCGCGCCGGAGGCGACCGCGATGCCCAGCGAGAGCGGGAGCGCGACGAGGAACACCACGATGGAGGAGGGAACGTCGTGGCGCAGAACGGAATTCATCCGCTCCCGCAGCGCGGGGCGGCCGGGTGGAGCCAGGTCGTTCTCGATTGCCATGTCTTCTCCTTCGCCGACCCGGGCACAGCCGGGGTCGGTTGACGATCACGAAATCCGACGGGGAGCAGACCGCGAACCGGCAGTCGCGGTGGAGCGATGCCCCGGCGCTGCTGCGGGCCGGGGTGCAATGAAAAGCAAGGGTATTGGTAATGACTTAGCAAAGCCTGAGAACTCCGCTGCCGGGCGGATTGCTACGCGGCCGTTCTGAAACCCTTGCGCTTCAACATTTCTCGCCCGTCGGGCGGAGACGCGGGGCGACGTCGGTGTCGGTGAACATATTTCTCCTTCGCCGGGGCCGAACCCCGGTTCATCGGCGGAACATGTGCGGCATCGAACGCGCCGCGCGGGAGCGCGGCGCCCTTGGTACGTGACCGTGACGCTGAGGTCGCCCCAATAGTAAAGATGAACCAAAGCATGTGGAAAGTCCCAGGTCGGACGAATGGCGCACACAATCAACCTGTGACCGTCCACATAGTGTGGCGCTTCCCATCAGCGGGAACAGTCGATCCGAGCGTTGGCACGTCTTCAACGTACCGTTAGATAACGGCGCACTACAGAGTGTGCACTTATTCGAACGGAGTTCCCGATGACCACCAGTTCGACCACCCGCCGCATTCTCGCCACCCTCGCGCTGACCGGCACCGTCGCCGGCGTCATCGCGGGCGCGGCAGGCACCGCGGGCGCCGCACCGCGGGATTCGCGCCACGGCCGGGACGACACCGGCTGGGACCACATCGACCCGAGGGGCTACCACCACGACTCGGACGACCCGCGCTCGCGGGCCGAGACCAGGGACAACCGCAGGGCCTACTACGCCGAGAACTACCCGAACTCCGGCAGCGGCGGCGACAACACCACCTGGTCCCGCTCGGACAACGAGGACGGCTGGACGGTCTGCAAGCCGCAGGCCCGCTACTGCTAGGGGCGCGGCTCAGGCGCCGGGCAGCGCCTCGTTCAGCTCGGAGTCCTGGGCCAGGTAGCGCGCGGTGTACCGGTTCACCAACTCGGCGGCGAGCCGGCCCGGCGCGGTCCTGGTGACCTCGGCCCGCTCGGCGAGCTCGGCGATGTCGGCGGCGGTGCGCTCCGATTCCAGGAACGGCTGCCACGCGGTGCGCTGGAAGAGCTCGACGAAGCGGCGCGAGACGCGCTCGCAATCGCCGCGCAACCGGTCCAGCTCGTCGAGCACGTCGGCGACCGGGACACCGGCGGCGCCGAGCTGCTCGGCGACCGCGATGAGCTGCGGGTCGGCGATCCGGTAGGTGGTGGCGTCCACCGGTTCGTACAGCCCGGCGGCGACCACCCTGGTCAGCCCGTTCGGCACCGCGCGGTACCGCTCGTCGAGGTCGGTGGCGGAGATGGTCTCGCCGGTACCCGCCGCGGCGCCGTCCAGCTCCTCGGCGTCGGAGACCCCGAGCACGTCGCCGAGGTCGTCGCCGCGATCCCACGCCTCAAGCAGCTCTCGGATCCCGTTGAGCTTAATTCCGCGATCCAGCAATCGGCTGATGGTGCGAATTCGGTTCAGGTGCTCCCGGCTGTAGAAACCGGTGCGCCCCTTCACCTGCGGCGGGGGGAGCACGCCGCGCTCGTGGTACACGCGCACGCTGCGAACCGTCGTGTCAGCCGCACGCGCCAGCTCATCGATCGTGTACTCAACACCCGCAGACATGCACTAAGGAAACCATATCCGGCGTGCCGGGCACGGCCCGCCGCGCGCCGCCCCGCCGGGGCGCGGCACCGGGTTCGTGACACCGCACAACGCCGCGGGCGCCCGGCCGGACATCGCGACCCGAACCCGGTGACCCGGCACGGAACGGGGGCTCTTCCGGCCCTGCGCAAGTCCCGGGCAACCGCAGCGGCGCCGGCGATTCCCAGGATCGGGAAGACGCGGCGCTCGACAGCACAGTTTACCCATGGATAACGTCTCGTTATATAGCGGCAGTATTGCGCCGCGGGAGTGGAGGCTTCGATGTTCACGAGGTTCGCGGCACGGGCGATGGCCGCGTGCGTTGCGGTGGCCGCCGGTGCGATCGGCACCGGGCTCGGCGGCGGTGCGGCGCAGGCCGACGAGGGCATCGCCTGTCTCTGGGCCGGCGTCTCGCACCCCTACCTGTCCGAGGTGGTGGCAGGCGGCTGGAACTTCGAGTGCGGCTGGGACGGGCTCAGCTCGCACTGGTTCCGCGGCGGGCGGACCGGCGCGCCGAGCACGGTGCCGAATCCGGGCGCCGGCTCGGCGCCGTCCGGCTCGTTCAGCGGTGGCGCGCTGCAGCCGGGAACCGCCTACACCGACTACTGCGTCGGCAGCCAGCTGATCGAGGGCGCCGAGGACGTCTACCAGGTGGTCTGGGGCGCGAGCGGCCCGCCGTTCTGGAAGGCCGCCGCGCCGATCGCGCAGTGGCGCTTCGACGCCGGGACCGGGCCGCAGCCCTCCTGGCGCTCCTCCAGCCTGTGCTACGACGGCATGCTGATCTGAGCCGGGCCGTGGCCGCATCCGATTCGCGCGCGGGCGACGCCGACCGCGAGCGCGCCATGCGCGAGCTCGTCGAGCACCTGGGCTCCGGCAGGCTGAGCCTGCCGGAGTTCGAGGTGCGCAGCGCGGCGGTGGTGGCGGCGGAGAGCAGGGCGGAGCTGGCCGAGTCCTTCGCCGACCTGCCCGCCGGGGTGCCGCCGGGGCCGCCCGGCCCGGCTCCGCGCCCCGGGGTGCGGCGGGCGGTGCTCGCTGCCGGGTCGGTCGGCGCGGCGGTGCTGCTGACCGTGCTGAGCGGCCAATGGGTCTGGCTGCTCGGACTGCTCGCCGTCCCGTTGCTGCTCCGCCCGGTGCTGGCGCGACCGGGCTGAACTCCGTGCGCGGTACCGGTCGCCGCCGAGCACGGGCGACGCCTCGGAGCGCGCCGCGGCGCGATGCGAACCGGGGCTACGCCTCGCGCCGCGACAAGAGCCGCGCCACGGCCTCGGGCCGCGTCAAGAGCCGCGCTACAGCCCTCGGGCCGCGTCAAGAGCCGCGCTACAGCCCTCGGGCCGCGTCAAGAGCCGCGCTACAGCCCTCGCGCCGCGTCAAGAGCCGCGCTACAGCCCTCGCGCCGCGACAAGAGCCGCCTGGCTAGAACCGGGTCCGGGGCCGGACGTAGTTGGCCAGGTCGACTAGGCGGTACCGGTGCAGCCGCTGCGGCGCGCCGCGGGCGAGCGCGCGCAGCGCGGTCTCCAGCCCCGCGCGCAGCCCGGGGCGGGTGAACGGGGTACCGAGGATGGTGCTGTCCGCCCGCACCGCACGCGGCTGGGCATCCAGCGACTGCAGCGCGGCGCCGAGGACGACGATCCGCAGCTGCAGCGCGCGCGGCTCGTCCGGCGCGGCCTCCAGCCTGGCGGCCGCCTCGGCCAGGTCGGCCTCGGTGATCTCGGCGGCCGGGCGCGAGACCAGCAGCAGGCAGCCGGTGAGCCGGGCGATGCCGTGGTAGCGCGAGGCATCGGGCACCTGGTCCAGGATCTCGACGGCCTCCGGCACCCGCTGCTCGGCGCCGAGCAGCCTGGCCAGCCCGAAGGCCGCGCTCACCGCGCCGCGGTCGGTGCGCCACACGGTGCGGTAGTACTCGATCGCCGCCGCGCTCCAGCGCTCCGCCGCCTCGGGCCC
Organism: Nocardia sp. NPDC057227; assembly: GCF_042669725.1. Classification (NCBI taxonomy): domain Bacteria; kingdom Bacillati; phylum Actinomycetota; class Actinomycetes; order Mycobacteriales; family Nocardiaceae; genus Nocardia; species Nocardia sp. NPDC057227. The sequence continues at coordinate 53,234 of NZ_JBHUXA010000013.1, forward strand.
GCCCAGTGCCAGCTCGGCGGTGGCGGCCAGCGCGAGCTGTGGCGCCAGCTCCCCGGGGACCATGGTGTGCACCCGGTCGAAGTGCTCGTACGCGGTGCGGTGCTCACCGTCGAGCAGCGCGGCGATCGCGCTGTACCACTCGATCCGCCAGTCGCCGCCGTAGCGCGGCCGCAGCTCGGCGAGGCGCGCGCGGGCCTGCCCGACGTCGCCGAGGTCGAGGTGCGCGCGGACGACGGTGAGCGTGCCCTCCAGCTCGAAGGTCGCCGGCTCCGGGATGGTGCCCGCGACGATCCGGTCGGCGGCGCGGCGCAGCGAGTCCAGCGCGTGGATCGGGTCGGCGTGCGGCAGCGTGGAGAGCAGCTCGGCGCTCGGGTCCTCGCTGTCGACCAGCGGCACCGGCAGCGCGGCGACCACGCTCGGGGCGTCCAGGGTCGGCAGCCGGTGCCTGCCGTCGGCCATGCCGTCGGTCTGGCCGATCACGGTCTCGATGCCGAAGGCGCCGCGCATCGAGCCGAACTCGGCCGACGACTGCGGGTGCTCCAGCTCGGTGTCGGTGGCGAGCACCATCCGGAGCACCCCGGCGAGCTGGCAGTGCAGCGCGTAGGCCGAGGGGAAGCGGCGCGCCGGGTCCGGGTCGGTGGCGCGGACGAGGAGCCTGCGCAGCGCCGGGTAGCGGCCGAGCAGCGGCACCTCGTCGGCGTCGGGGATACCGGTGCGGTAGTGGCCGTGCTCGTCCTTCGGCAACTCCAGCACCAGCGCGGCCAGCGTGCGGCCGACGGTGTGGATGTCGGAGGCGACGGTCGGGCCGGTCTCGGTGACCTCGGGGGCCTGGTAGCCGGGGGTGCCGTAGATACTGCCGTAGGACTCGACGGCGGCCACCGCGCCCAGGTCGATCAGCTTGACCTCGTCCGCGCTGACCATGACGTTGTCCGGCTTGAGGTCGTTGTAGGCGAGTCCGGAGGAGTGCAGGTAGTCGAGCGCGGGCAGGATCTCCATCAGGTAGGCGATCGCGTCGGCGACCGGGAGCCGCTCCGGCGCGGCCAGGTCGAGCAGCGTCTTCAGGGAGCGGCCGCCGACGTACTCCATGACGATGTAGCCGTCCGGGGTGTCCCGGACCGAGCGGTGCTTCACGAAGTTGTAGATCTTGACGATGCTCGGGTACGCCACCTCGGAGAGGAACTGCCGCTCGGCGAGCGCGACCACGTGCGCCTCGAAGTCGAGCGGGTTCTGCAGCCCCTTGAGCACCACCCAGCGGTCGCTCACGTTGCGGTCGATGGCCAGGTAGATCCAGCCGAGGCCGCCGTGCGCGAGGCAGCCCTGCACCTCGTACTGGCCGGCCACCATCTCCCCCGCGGCCAGCGCGGGGCGGAAGTTGAACGGCGAGCGGCAGCGGGCGCACTCCCCCGCCACCGGGCCTGGCTCGCCGCCGGTGCCGCGGCCGACCGGGTGCTGGCACTTCCAGCAGTGCCGCTTGTGCTCGGCCACCTCCGGGTTCGGCAGCACCGCGCCGCGCGGGTCGAGCGGGCTCACCTGGGGCATGGACACCAGGCCGTCGCCGAGCCTGCGGGTGCCTGGACGCGATCGCGCGCTGCGGCCGGAGCCGGGCTGGGTGCCGGAGTCGAGCGCCGCGAAAAGCGCCGCGGCGGTGTCCATCTGTTCGGCACCGGAGTCGGGTCCGGTGCCGGAGTCCGGTCCGGTGCCGATGTCGGGTCCGGCGCCTCGGTCCGGCTCGGTGCCGCGCTCGGCCGCGCGGTCGGCGACGGCGGTCTGACCCGGCCGCGCCCCTGCGGTCGGGGCGCGCCTGGTCGCCCACGGGTGCCTGGCGCGCCTGGGCAGCTCGGTGCCCCTGATCCGCCTGCTCGACCACGGGTGCGGCAGGGGGCGGTCGGCGTCGGGCTGCTCCGGCATGCGAACCTCTCGGACCCACTCGTTCGGCGCCCCATTGTGATCCACCACCTTTCGTTCCGGGCAACCTCGTATTCCCAGCGCTGGGAACAGCACTCCACCCCGGGCGGGTCGCCCGGGGTGGAGTGGAAGGCGGTCAGTCGCGGTCGTCGGCCGCCTCGGATTTGCCGAGCACCACCGCGGGGCCGCCGCTGCCCGGCGGCCGCTCGGCCACCACCGGGAAGGCCCCGGTGTGCCCGACCCGCGCCGTCGCGATCGCCAGCACCCGCTTGCGGGCGAGGAACCAGCCGCCGACGAAGAGCGGGAACACCACCAGCAGGGTGGCGATCACCGCGCCGCGCTGCACCGCGTCGTCGCTGAAGAGCATCAGCAGCACCACCGTGGCCAGGAAGACCAGGGTCGCGTAGCTGGTGTACGGCGCACCGAAGAGCCGGAACTTGGGCCGCTCGATCCGCCCCTCCTTGGCCCACCTGTACAGCTTGAGCTGGCAGAGGATGATCGCGCTCCACGCGGCGATGGTGCCGAGCGCCGACATGTTGAGCACGATCTCGAACGCCTGCTCCGGGACAAGGGCGTTGAGCCCGACGCCGAAGAGCGCGATCGCGCCGGTCGCCAGGATGCCGACGTAGGGCACGCCGCCCTTCGACATCCGGGCGGCGATCCCCGGTGCGCTGCCGCTCATCGACATCGAGCGCAGGATCCGGCCGGTCGAGTACAGCCCGGCGTTCAGGCTGGAGAAGGCGGCGGTGAGCACCACCAGGTTCATCGCCGAGCCCGCGCCGTCGACGCCGATCTTGGAGAAGAAGGTGACGAACGGGCTCTCCCCGGAGCGGAACGCGGTGTAGGGCAGCAGCAGCGCGAGCAGCACCAGCGAGCCGACGTAGAAGAGCGCGATCCGGGCGATCACCGAGTTGATCGCGCGCGGCATGACCTTCTCCGGATTCTCCGTCTCCCCCGCCGCGGTGCCGACCAGCTCGACCGCCGCGTAGGCGAAGACGACGCCGGTGGTGACCAGGACCAGCGGCATCAATCCGCTCGGGAACAGCCCGCCGTTGTCGGCCATGATGCTCAGCCCCGTCGGCACGCCGTCGATCTCGGTGCGCTTGGCGAGGAAGACGGTGCCGATGACAAGGAACCCGACCAGCGCGACCACCTTGATGATCGAGGCCCAGAACTCCAGCTCACCGAACCAGCGCACCGAGACCATGTTGATGGCGACCACCGCGGCCAGCGCGACGAACGCGATCACCCACTGCGGCACGACCTCGAACTTGCTCCAGAAGTGCACGTAGGTGGCGATGGCGGTGATGTCGACGATGCCGGTCATGCACCAGTGGAAGAAGTACATCCAGCCGACCGCGAAGGCCAGCTTCTCGCCGTAGAACTCGCGGGCGTAGGAGACGAAGGAGCCGGACGACGGGCGGTGCAGCACCAGCTCGCCGAGCGCCCGCAGGATGAAGAAGACGAAGACGCCGCAGATGGCGTAGATGAGGAAGAGCCCGGGGCCGGCGTGCGCCAGCCTGCCTCCCGCGCCGAGGAAGAGGCCGGTGCCGATGGCGCCGCCGATGGCGATCATCTGGATCTGCCGCGGGCGGAGCGCCTTGTGGTAGCCGGCGTCCTCCTCGAGCGGCGCGTCCGCCGCGGGGCCTGGGCTCTGCGCTTCGGGTGCGCGAACTGTAGTCATGCCGATGCCTTTCGCGTGACGGCGATCATATCGGTGATTAATGTACCGCCAAACAGCGGCACGTTCAATAGCGGTTCTCTAATTGGAGTGCCGCTATAGTGAAACGTGGGGAGCCGACTCGACGGAGGAGCGCGCATGGCCTGGTTGGCACGGGAGTTCATCGCGGTTCCGGAGAACCGCAAGAACCAGCTGGTCTACAAGTGGCCGGACGTCACCATCCGGCGCTACTCGCGCGCCATCGTGAACGCCGACGAGCTGGCGCTCTTCGTGCGCTCCGGGCAGGTGCTCGCCACGCTCGGCCCTGGCAGGCACCGGATCGACGCGGTCGAGCTCCCGGTGCTCGGCGCGCTGCTCGACGGCGTCACCGGGGGCAACCTCTACCGCGCGGAGCTGTACTTCGTCGCGGCCCGCGAGGTCACCGGGCTGCGCTTCGGCGGCAGGCTGGCCGACGTCCGCGACCCGGTGAGCGAACAGGTGGTGACGCTGCGCGCCTTCGGCGAGTTCGCGCTCGCGGTCCGCGATCCGGCGGTGCTGATCACCGCGCTGACCGGGACCACCGACCTCACCGACCCGGCCTCGGTGACCTCGTGGGCGGCCGAGCTGCTGCTCAAGTCCATGAAGGTGGCCGTCGCGCGCGGGGTCTCCGGCGGGGAGTGGCCGGTGCTCGGGCTCTCCGAGCAGCTGCGGCCGATCGAGGCGGCGGTGCTGCGGGAGACCAATCTCGCGCTCTACGAGTACGGGCTGCGCATTCCGCGGATGGGCAACTTCGACATCACCCTCGCTCCCGAGGACGCCGAGCGGTTGAAGCGGCTCGCCAAGGACATCACCTACATCCGGCTGGCAGGCGACTTCCAGCGGTACGCCGCGGGTGAGCTCGCGCTCGGCGCCGGGCAGGGGCTGGCGCACGGCGGCGGAGGTGGCGCCGAGGGTGGATTGCTCGGCGCCGCAATGGGTCTGGCGGCGCTGCAGCAGCCTCGGATCGTTCCGCCCGCGGTGCCGGAGCCCGCCGTGGGGTGCGGCGGGTGCGGGGCGGCGGCCCCGGCGGGCGCCCGGTTCTGCCCCGGGTGCGGTGCCAGGCTCGCCGCCGCGCCGCGGCACTGCCCCGGCTGCGGGGCCGAGGCCGCCCCCGGCGCGCGCTTCTGCGCCGCCTGCGGCACCGGGTTGACCGGCTGAGTCGTCAGGTGCGGTGGCGCACCCCCGGCTCCCCCGGGCGGCGGCCCCAGGCGGCGGCCCCAGGCGGCGGCCCCAGGCGGCGGCCCCGGGAGCACCAGGGGCACCAGGGCCGCCGCCGATCAGCCGGATCGGGAGGCGTTCCCCGACTCGCCGCCGACCAGCCCGCGCACCTGCCGCGCCGCTACCGACAGGGTGGCGATGTCGTGGTCGTCGGCGGCGAAGATCTCGCGCAGCGCGGCGCCCGCCCGTGCCAGCCTGGCCCGGTTGATCGACTCCCAGTAGGCGATCTTGGCGGCGACGCCGTCCTGCGGGCCGGTGGCGGCCAGCACGTCCCTGGTGAGCAGCCGCCAGGATTCGTAGAGGTCGTCGCGGACCGCGAGCCGGGCCAGGGTGTGCCAGCGGTCGCCGCGGGCGAGCCTGCCCACCGCGGTCAGCAGCCGCTCGATGGCGAAGTGCTCGTTCAGCGCGTACATCAGCGCGGTCACCTCCGCGGGGTCGCGCTCGGCGATCTCGGCGACGTCGACCGCGTCGAGCAGCGGGCACAGCTGGATCAGCCGGTACACCTCGGCGGCGATGTCCGCGGGCGCGCCGTGCTCGACCGCCCAGCGCGAGCGCGCGGCGAGGTCGGCGGCGAGGTAGCCGGTGAGCAGGGCGGGCACCGCGTCGGCGAGCACCCGGACCCGGTCCCAGTAGCGGGCGATCTCGGCGCCGATGGCGATCGGCTGCGGCCGGTTGGCCAGCAGCCACCGGGATGCCCGGTCCAGGGTGCGCTCGGCCTCCAGCTCGAGCTGGTCGCGGACCGCGGTCGGCATCGGCGTGCTGCGGATCCGCTCGCGCAGCACCGGCAGGTCGAAGATGGCCGAGGCGACGGTGCAGGCACGGACGGCGTCCTCGGTGGTCGCGCCCGCCTCCTCGGCGAGCCGGAAGGCGTAGGTGATGCCGCCGTTGTCGACCATGTCGTTGACCACCACGGTGGCGACGATCCGCCTGCGCAGCGGGTGCCTCGAGATGGCGGCGCCGAAGCGCTCGCGCAGCGGGGCCGGGAAGTAGCCGGGCAGTACCCCGGCGAAGGCGGGGCCGTCGAGCAGCTCGCCGTCGAGCAGCTCGGCCTTGAGCGCGAGCTTGACGTGCGCCATGAGGTTCGCGAGCTCGGGTGAGGAGAGGCCGCGGCCGTCGGCGCCCCTGCGGTCGAGCTCGGCGTCGGTGGGCAGCGCCGCGAGGCGGCGGTCGAGCCCGTGCCCGGACTCCAGGGCGCCGATCAGCCGCCGGTGCACGCCGAGCATGGCGGGCGCGTCCGCACGGGAGATGCCGAGCCGGACGTTCTGCGCGATGTTGTTGCGCAGCACCAGCTCCGCGACCTCGTCGGTCATCGAGGCGAGCAGCGGGTCGCGGTCGGCGGCGGCGAGCTCGCCCGCCGAGACCGCCGCGTCCAGCAGCACCTTGATGTTGACCTCGTGGTCGGAGCAGTCGACGCCCGCCGCGTTGTCCAGCGCGTCGGTGTTCATCCGGCCGCCCGCGCGGCAGAACTCGATCCGGCCGAGCGCGGTCACCCCGAGGTTGCCGCCCTCGCCGATCACCTTGACCCGCAGCCGGTCCGCGTCCACCCGCACGGCGTCGTTGCCCTTGTCGCCGACCTCGGCGTCGGATTCGGTGCTCGCCTTGACGTAGGTGCCGATGCCGCCGTTCCAGAGCAGGTCGACCGGGGCCTGCAGCGCCGCCCTGATCATCTCCGCAGGCGCGAGCGCGGTCACCTCGCGGGCGATGCCGAGCGCCGCGCGCACCTCGGGGGTGACCGGGATCGACTTGGCGGTGCGGTCGTGGACGCCGCCGCCGGGCGAGATGAGCGCGGTGTCGTAGTCGGCCCAGGAGGAGCGCGGCAGCGCGAACAGCCGGGCGCGCTCGGCGTGCGAGCGCGCGGCGTCCGGGGCGGGGTCGAGGAAGATGTGCCGGTGGTCGAAGGCGGCCACCAGCCGGATGTGCTCGGAGAGCAGCATGCCGTTGCCGAAGACGTCGCCGCTCATGTCGCCGACGCCGACCACGGTGAAGTCCTGGGTGCGCACGTCCACGTCCAGCTCGTGGAAGTGGCGTTCGACGCTGGTCCAGGCGCCGCGGGCGGTGATCCCCATGGCCTTGTGGTCGTAGCCGGCCGAGCCGCCGGAGGCGAAGGCGTCGCCGAGCCAGAAGCCGTACTCCCCGGCCACCTCGTTGGCGATGTCGGAGAAGGTCGCGGTGCCCTTGTCCGCGGCGACCACCAGGTAGCTGTCGTCGCCGTCGCGGCGCACGACGCGGGTGGGCGGGCGGGTCTCGCCGGTGGCCCGGTCGACATTGTCGGTGAGGTCGAGCAGCCCGGCGATGAAGGTGCGGTAGCAGGCGATGCCCTCGGCGAGCGCGGCCTTCCGGTCGGCCCCCGGGTCGCCGGTCGGCGCGGGCGGGTGCTTGACCACGAAGCCGCCCTTGGCGCCGACCGGGACGATCACCGCGTTCTTCACCGCCTGCGCCTTGACCAGCCCGAGGATCTCGGTGCGGAAGTCCTCCAGCCGGTCCGACCAGCGCAACCCGCCGCGCGCCACCGAGCCGAAACGCAGGTGCACACCCTCGACCCGCGGCGAGTAGACGAAGATCTCGTACTTCGGCCGCGGCTCGGGCAGCTCGGCGATGGCGGGTGGATCCAGCTTGCAGGAGAGGTACTCCGGCGGCCTGCCCGCGGCGTCGCGGCGGTAGTGGTTGGTGCGCAGCGTCGCCTCGATCAGCCCGTGCACGGCGCGCAGGATGCGGTCCGCGTCCAGCCCGGTGACCTCGTCGATCGCGGCCCGGAGCCGGACGGCGAGCGCCGCGGCGCGCACCCCGCGGGTCGGTTCGGGGGCGTCCGGGTCGAAGCGGGCGGCGAACAGCTCCGCGCAGGCGGCGGCGATGGCCGGGTGGCCGAGCAGCACCCGGGTGATGTGGTCGAAGGTGTACGGGAACCCGGCCTGCCGCAGGTACTTCGCGTACGCCCGGAGCATGGCGATCTGCCGCCAGTGCAGCCCCGCGCGCAGCACCAGCTCGTTGAGGCCGTCGACCTCGGCGTACCCGAACCACATGGCCTCGACCGCGTCGGGGAACCCGCGGCCGACGCCGGTGCGCGGCCCCGCGCCGATATCGCCCGCGCCGAGCCCGGCCTCCAGCTCCGGGTCGAGCGCACCGCGCAGCAGCGCGGCGGGCACCCGCAGCCCGAAGTCGAGGATCCAGCGATCCGCCGCGTCCGCGCGCCGCACCCGGTGCGGGCGCTCGTCGACGACCTCGACGCCGAGGCTGTGCAGCACCGGAAGCACCCGGCTGAGCGAGACGCCCGCGCCGGTGAGGTAGAGGGTGAACCGCCACTCCCCCGACGGCGCGCCCGCGTCGCGGGCGAGGCGGGTGTCGATCTCGCCGTCGCGCAGCCGCTCCAGCCTGCGCAGGTCGGCCAGCGCGCGGTCGGGGCCGTGCTCGTCCCGGTAGCTCGGCGGGAAGGCGTCGGCGTACGCGTCGAGCAGCGCGGGGGTGATGTCCGGTGCCGCCGCTGCGGCGCCGCGCAGCCGGTCCGCCCAGGTCAGGGTGGCGTCCTGGAGCAGTTGCTGGACCCGCGCGCGGCCGTCGTCGGAGAGGTCGGCGGGTGTGGCGCCCGCGGCGCGGTGCACGGTGAAGTACAGGACCGCCAGCTCGGATTCGGTGGCCCTGGCGGAGTAGGTGATCCGCTCGCCGCCGTACTCGGCGCGCAGCACCTCGGTCATCCGCCGCCGCACCTCGGCGGAGTAGCGGTCGCGCGGCAGGTAGACCAGGCAGTAGAGGGCGTCGCTGCGCACGTCGCGGCGGACGAAGAGCCGCAGCTGCCTGCGCAGCCCGAGCGTCATCACGTCGGTGACGGTCTCGTAGAGCCTGCGCGCGTCGGTGGAGAACAGCTCCGCGCGCGGGAACGACTGCATCAGCTCCAGCATGGTCTGCCCGGAGAACGAGTCCAGCGCCAGCCCGGACCGCGCGATGGCCTGCAGCGCCCGGCGGGAGACGACCGGGATGTCCAGGATGTTCTCGTGCAGCCCGGTGACGGCGAAGGTGCCGACGAAGACGTGCTCGCCCTGCACCATGCGCACGGTCTCGCCCGGCACGACGGCCTGGCCCCGCTCGCCGGCGCCGTAGTCGGCGACGCTCACGAAGTAGAGGTCGCGCGAGCCGGGCAGCAGCGATTCGACGGTGCCGTTGGACATGCGCAGCACCGAGCGCTTCGGCCCGAGCAGCGGGACGGTCAGCGCCACCGACCCGTCGTTGCGCAGCACGCCGAGCCCGGTGCCGGGCACCTGCCAGGCCTCGTCCGCGGTGGGGTTCGCGCGGCGGATCCGGTAGTAGCCGTAGCCGAGCACGGTGAAGTGGCCGTCACCCATCCAGCGCAGCAGCTCGGCGCACTCGGCGATCTCCGGGTCGTCGGCGCGCGCGGCGGCCCGGTCCAGGCTGCCCGCCACCTCGCCGAGCGTGCCGAGCATGGCGGGCCGGTGCTCGGCGACCCGGCGCAGGTCGTGCAGCAGCGGCGGCAGCGCCGCGGCGATCCGGTCGGCGGTCTCGGCGGTGAGGTCGGGCGCGAGCTGTACGTGGATCCAGGACTCGGCGAGCCCGGCGAGCGGCTCGCCGTCCGGGACCGCGACCCCCGTCAGGGCGCCGCCGCCGTCCCTGGTCACCGCGAAGACCGGGTGGATCACCTCGGTCACGGTGCCGCCGAGCCTGCGCAGCGCGGCGGTGACCGAGTCGACCAGCATCGGCATGTCGTCGTTCACGATCTGCACCGCGGCGCCGAGCCCGCCCGCGTCCCCCGGCCGGTACACCCGGGTGGCCGCCGAGCCGGGCGCGCGCACCGCGGCCAGCTCGCGGTGGCGGCGGAAGATCTGCTCGGCGCGGCCGGAGCCCGCCGCGGCGGCGCCGGGCGGGAGCCAGCGGAAGTACGCCGCCTCCGGGTCGTCCCCGAGCTGCCGCGGATTCGTGAACTGAGTGGTTGCCACCATCGACCTGTCGCCTTCCCGAGCGGGGTTCGTCCGCGCCGCGCCCGTTCGGCTATCTCTTACTCCTGAACGAACGAGCCGTTATATAGCGGCACGTTCAACAGTGTAACAAGCCGGGGGCGCCGCGTCACGGCATCAGCAGGCCGGCCCGGTTCAGGAAGGTCCGCGCGGCACCGGAGCCGGTGAAAGCGCTGGTCTCCAGCACCAAGCCGGTGCGCGAGTCGGCGTAGAGCACGGTCGTCGACGGGCCGACCGCGGCGTAGACGCGGCCGTCGAGCAGGACGGTCCCGCCCGCCGACCGCCACCGGCGCACGGTGGCGGCCAGCTCCTCCGGCGCGGCGAGTTCGGTGTAGAGCGTCAGCTCGCGTCCGCCTGCCAGCCCGCCGAAGAGCAGCGGGCTCCCCGCGGGCAGCACGCACCGCTCGGCGCGGCGCCCGGCGTCGGCCCGCTCGCAGGAGGTGGCGGCGGCGGCGAGCAGCTCGGGCAGCGCCTGCGCTGCCGAGACCGGTGGCGGCGGCGCCACCGCCGAGCGCAGTGGCGAGCAGGACCAGACCAGCACCGCGCAGAGCACCGCGATCAGCACGCCGACGGCGGGCAGCACGAAGCGCTGCCACTCCCCGCCGACCACGCCTGCGACCTTCTCCGCGTTCCGCACCACCTCGTGCGCGCCCTTCACCACCTCCTGCGCCCCGCGCACCGTGGTCTCGGCGACGTCGAGCGCGGCGCGCAGCGGCCCACCGCAGTGGCCGCACCTGGACTCGCCGCCCCGGCTGCGATGCGCGCAGTACTCGCAGACCAGCTCGAGCGGGCCGCTCACCGGCCGGTCACCACGACCGAGGAGATGGCGGTGGTGTTCACCGCGGCGTCCCCGCTGGATTGCAGCACGGTGAGCACGATCCGGGAGGCGCGCAGCGCGGGCCGGATCGGCGTGACCACCAGGGTGCGCTGGTTCAGCGTCTGCTGGGTGTAGACCGTGGAGTTGCCGTCGTCGAACTGGTACGAGACCCGGCTGACGGTGCGGAACTTGCTCCACTGGTCGGTCCCGTCGGCGGCGACGCTGTCCCAGCCGGGGACGATGCCGATCGAGTCCACCTCGTAGCTGCGGCCCAGGTCGATGGTCAGCACTTGGCCGTCCACCTTGTAGGCGCGCACGCAGGACCACGCCTTCTCCGGCAGCCCGCTGAACGCGTCCATCGCCGCCGTGCTGCCCGGCGGGCACTTGGACTGGGCCGATTTCACCTCGATCGGCTCGGTGAGCGGCACCGCGGAGGTGCTCGGCGCGGTGGTCAGCGGCGGTGCGGTGACCACGAGCGTGCCGACCGTCGCCTGCTCGTCGGTGCGGCCGCCGGTGGTGACGAGCGTCAGGATCAGCGCGAGGGCCAGCGCCGCGGCCGCCGCGACGGCCACCTTCGGCCTGCGCAGCAGGGCGAGCCCGGCGGCGAGCGGCCGCTCTGCCCTCGGCTGCCGGGGCGGCTCGGGCTCCGGGTCGGGCTCGGGGCTCGCGGTCTGCTCGGAGCGCGCGACGCTGGAGAGGCCGGGCGGCGGCTCCGGGTCGTACTGTTCGCCGTTGAGCAGCGCCAGGATTCGCTCGCTGGCCTTCGGCCCGCGGGCGCCCCGCGGCGCCGAGACCGGCCCCGAGTGCTCCGGATCCGGGTCCGGCGCGCCGCGGCCCGGCCCCGCGAGCGCCGGATCGGCGAGCAGGGTGTCGAGGAGCAGCGCGCGATGGTGGAGAAAGACATCTCCCGAGTCCTCGTCGGGCATGTCGCAGAGCGTATCCGGGCGGCTCCGGCCCCGGCTCGGGCGACATTCCCGCCGGTGGGAACCGGCCTCACTCGGAGAGGAAGTACTCCTGCGGCACGTCGAAGACCCGGGCGAGCGCGATCACCAGGTCGAGCCGGGGGATGGCGTCGCCGTGGATCAGCCGGTACAGCCCCGACTGCGAGACCGGCACGTCCGGGTAGGCCAGCTCCAGGTGCCTGGCCAGCGAGTACAGGGTCAGCGATCGGGTCGAGCCGTCCTCGGTGGAGACCACCGACTCCGCGATCAGATCCGACAGCCTGCGGGAGAAGATGGCCGCCGCCGCCTGGCGCGGCGTCAGCGCGGCCCCGTCACCCGGCGTCTCCGCCGCGTCGCCGGGGGAATCCGCTGCCACGGAAATAGTCATAGCGCCTGCGCACCTCGTCAGCTCACGCGACGTCCGCCGGTCGGCGGGATCGCTCGGGGGACAGTGGAACCGGCGGGCGCGCTCGGTGTGCGCGGGCCGTCGGCGGGATCGACGTAGCGGGTTTCGCCGCGTGGTTCGATGAGCTCGACCCGCACTGTACGCATCGGGATGCTCACGTCCACCGCGGTCGCGCTGACCTGGGTGATGGCCAGGTCGGCCGAGCGCTGGCGCGGGCCGCCCGGCTCGTTGATCGTCACGGTGGTCGGCGCCTCGGAGCCGTGCGGCGGGAGCTGGTCGAAGACCGCGATGGTCGCGGGCGGCTCCCGGTGCGAATCCGGTTCGGCCGCATAGGCGTCGACCAGCCGCAGCGACCGGTCGTCGCCCACCGCGGCGACCAGCTGCTGCCAGCTCTGCGGCCGCGCGGTGTGCACCTCGATGTCGGCGCCGACGACCATGGCGCGCAGCACGATCTGCTGCGCCACCGGCAGCACGGCGTGCACGTCGACGGCCCGGCGGCGCGGGTTGTAGCGGGCGGGGTCGAAGAGCGGGAGCGCGAGGCTGTGCCGCGGCTGTCCGCTGATCGCCCCCAGGATCTGGCCGTTCGGCCCGATCGGCAGCGCGAGCCGCGAAACCACCTCGGCCGGGGCGACATCGGCGCCGGACTCCGCGCCGCGCAGCTCACCCACCGCGACGACGCCGGGCAGCGTGGCGAGCAGCGCGACGGACTGCGCGCCGCCGAGCGGGCGCAGGTACTCCGGCAGCGCGCTGGAGACCGGCGGGCCGACGTAGCGCACCAGCGCACGCGGCCCGGCCGCCGCCGCGGAGAGCCCGATGACGAGGGTGGTGTGGCCGCGGCTCCAGGACCAGCAGTCGTCCAGCCCGGTCTCGCCGAGCCGGGGCCAGTCGATGGCGAAGCTGGTCACGCTGCGTCCGGGCACCGACGACTCGAGCTGCCGCCAGGTCTCGCGCAGCTCGTCGAGCTCGACCCCGGCGTGCAGCGACCGGATCGCCTCGCGCAGCGCGCCCGCGGGCAGCGCGTGCGCCGCGATCCCGCGCTCGCGCAACCGGTTCGCGATCCGGTGCGCCGCGGTCGCCAGCGCCTGTGGCCCGGTCACCTCGACCCGGCCGCGCCGCGCCAGCGCGACCAGGTCGCGCCGCTGGTCGAGCCGGACCACCAGCCAGGTGCGGCGGTCGCCGACCACCGGGTGGGTGCCGATCAGCTGGTCGTAGAGCATGCTGTAGCCGCCGTCGGCGCGGACCCGGCGCCCGGTGGTGACGACGTCGATGTCGACGCCGACGCCGAACTGGTCGAGCATCGGGTACAGCTCGGCGATCCCGATGGTGTCCTCGGTGTAGAGCGACGCCTCGGTGACCACGGTCGGCAGGTCGAGGTTCGGGGCGAGCTGGATCATGGCGACCAGCACGCCGTCCCGCCCACCGATCCCGCAGACGCCCGCGGGCACCGCGACGTCGGTGATCGGCAGTGGCGCGGCGCGGGCCGCCGCCCTGTCCGCGTGGCCGGCGCGGTAGGCGATCCGGTCGAGCAGGACGCGCACCCCGGTGCGGCCGCCGACCCGCACGGTCACCAGCGCCAGCAGCGCACCGCAGACCAGCGCGACCACCCACCACGGGGTGTGCGCCGAGAGCAGGACCAGCGGCGGTCCGCCCGCGATCACGATGGTGGCGAAGGGAACACGCTCCACACCTCCGATCCGCAGCGATGGGAAGGTCACCGGCGCCTCCGGCGCACCGCGCTCGCGCCCGCCGCGCCGCCCGCCCCGAGCAGCACCGCGGCCAGCACGACCACCGTGGCGGCGACCGCGGGCACCGGGTCCGCCGGGCGCGGCGGCACCGGCATGGTGAACGGGGTGCCGCGGAACAGCCCGGCGGGCGGCCGCGGCGGACTCCGGTAGCCGAGCGCGGCCACCGGGTCGATCAGCCCGGCGCCGACCGCGTTGTCGATGCCGCGGGCGGGCGCGTGCGCGCTCGCCTGCAGCCGCGCCGCGATCTCGGCGGGGGTCTCGTTCGGGAAACGGGAGCGCAGCAGCGCCGCGACCCCGCTCACGTAGGCCGCGGCGAACGAGGCGCCGCCGACCGGCACCAGCTTGTCCGGCGAGCCGACCCCGTTGACCAGGCCGCTGCCGCCGGGGCCGAGCGACTCCACCCCGGTGCCCGGCGCCGCCACCGAGATCCACGGCCCGGCCAGCGAATCCGGCATGGGCACGCCGGTCGCGGTGGTGAAGCCGACGGTCAGCACGGTGGGGGCGAACCAGCCCGGGGTGGCGATGGTGCGCACCTTCTCCCAGTTGCGCGGGTCACCGGGGCGGGCCGGGTCGATGGCCGGGTTCTGCTCCTGGCAGCCGGTGCTCCCGGTGTTGCCGGCACCGGCCACGATCAGCGCGCCGCGCACGTGCACGGCGTGCCCGATCGCCGCGGAGAGCATGGCCTGGTCGAGCTGCTGCTCCACCGGCATGCAGATCGGCAACGACACGGTGATCACGCCGGCGCCCTGGTTCGCCGCCCTGGTGATGGCCCGTGCCAGCGTCCTGATCTCGGCCGCGGCGCGCTGGGCCTGGTCGAAGCTGCCGCCGTCCGGCACGAAGGCGCCGGAGTGGTGCCGGATGGAGATGATCCGCGCGTCCGGGGCGACGCCGGTCAGCCCGTCCGCCGGGTCGTCGGCGGCGCCGATGATCCCGGCGACCAGGGTGCCGTGCGCGTCGCAGTCGGAGAGGCCGTCGCCGCCCGGGGTCACGTAGTCGCCGCCGCCGATCAGGTTGGGCAGCCGGGGCTGCGGCTGCACGCCGGTGTCGATCACCGCGACGGTGACCCCGGCGCCGCGGCTCAGCGCCCGCGCGCGATCCAGGTCGAGCGCCTCCTCCGGCGGTGGGGTCCTGGTCAGGTCGCTGTCCGGCAGCACGCCCGCGGCCAGGCAGCCCTTGTCCTGCTTGACCGGGAACTCGGGGCCGGGCGGGTCGTCGGCGGGCGGGGAGCCGATCACCACCTCCGGCGGCGCCAGCGCGCCAGCGGGCGCGGCGGTGGTCGCCAGCACGCTCGCCGCGAGCGCGGCCAGCGCTCCCCTGCCGACCCGGCCGGGCAGCGTGCGACCGCGGTGCCCGGTCAGCCGCATCACAGGCTCCGCATGGCGGTGTAGATGCCCATGATCCAGCAGGCGATCACCGGGACGACCAGGATCAGCGCGTACTCCAGCAGGTCGATCATCCGCCGGGTGACCGGCGAGAGCCGCCTGCCCGGCAGCCGGAGCGCGGCCACGCACCCGGCGCAGGCGAGCAGGGTGACAACGACGGCGACCACCAGGTCGGCGCCGGGCGTGCGGTAGGTGTCCGCGAGCTGGATGCCGATCGCGGCCACCACCGCCGATGCCGCGGTGAGCAGCGCGATCGCCTGCACCCGGTCCGGGAACCAGCGCGAGCGCAGCGCCAGGATGCCCGCGACGGCCGCGGCGAGCACCAGCTCCCTGATCCCGCCCGGCGCCGCCGCGGCGGTGCAGACGACCGCGGTGGCGAGCACCGCGGAGACGGCGGCGATCAGCCCGCGCAGGCTGGTGACCGCGAGCCGGGCCCGCGCCTCGATCCCCGGCTCGGCGGTCGCGCGCGGGTGGTCGCCCTCCTCGACGGCGCGGCCGGTCTCGGCGTCGAACAGGTCGGTGAGCGTGGCAGGCGCCACCTCGGTGCCGGGGTCGGGCAGGTCCGGCGGGCGGATCCGGGCGATCACGACGGCGAGCCGGGGCGCGGCGGTCAGCAGCACGATGCCGACGAAGGCGGCGCCCGCGCTGACCTGGGCCACCGCGAGGTTCAGGTAGGTCAGCGGCAGCGCCGCGCAGGCGAGCACCGCGCCCGCGACGGTGATCGCCGTGAGCGTCGCGGTGCCGATGCCGGTGAGCCGCAGCATGGTCGCGGCGGCGACCGCGGCCACCACCGCGCCCGCCGCGAGGTTGGCGGCGGCGAACGGGCCCGGCTCGCCGTAGGCGGGCGGCACCAGCATGGCGCCGCCTGCGAAGAGCAGCGGGATCGAGGCGAGGGTCAGCCCGAGCGGGAGCCGCGGCGGGGCGGCCCGGCGGAACGCGAGCACGGCGGCGCCCCAGCAGGCCAGCCCGAGCAGCAGCGCGGGCAGCGCGCACCACCAGAGCGACCCGGAGGCGAACCAGGAGCGCGCGAGCAGCGTCGCCACCGCGGTCGCGCCCGCACCGAGCGCGGCCAGCCCGACGACCGTCGCGGTGCCTGGATCGAACTCGGCGAACTCGCGCTCGTTGATCTGCGCCAGCGCGTCGGTGATGTCCTCCACCACCGGGGTGAAGACCTCGGCGGACTCGATCGCCGCGAGCATGAGCACGGTGCCGTCGGCGATGTCGTGGTCGGCCAGGCTGCGCCAGCGCGGCATCGGCGGCTCGCCCGGCCTGGCCAGGCTCCACTGCCCCTGCGGCGGAACGAAATCCACGCCCTCGTCGTCGATGGCGGCGGCCAGCACGGCGAGCAGGTCGTCGATGAAGGTCTCGATGGTGAACCTGGTCGGCACCACCACGTCCACCTGGTAGGTCGCCACCAGCACCGCGATCCGGGCGCGGGCCACCTCGGCCGGCGCCTGCGTGGTGACCGGAGCGGGCGGCGCGACGGCCGTGCTCATCGCCACCCGCCCTGGTGGCCGGGGAAGCCGTCGGCCAGCTCGGCGGCGAGCTCCTCGAAGGCGGCGGCGGTCTCGCCGTTCAGCAGCCGCAGGTCGATCTCGCCGCCCTCGGCCAGGTGCGCGTCGTAGGGCAGCACCCGGGTGGGGCGCTGGGCGGTCGCGAAGAGCTGCTCGATGGCCTCCACCTCGACGGTCGGCTTGGCGGGCTGGTGGTGCACGATCGCGACGATCGAGCTCGCGACCAGGCGGCCGAGGCCGTGCGAGCCGAGCCAGTTCAGGGTGGCGACGGCGCCGGTGACGCCGCCGACGGTCGCCGGGGTGACGACGACGACGGCGTCGCTGGCGCGCAGCACGGTCGCCGAGGCGGAGTCCAGCACGCCGGTGCCGCAGTCGACGAGCAGCAGGTTGAAGTGCCTGCGCAGCACCTCGACGGTGGTCGTGTACTCGGGGCCGGAGAGCGGCTCGGTGGCCTCCGTCGTCCACGGCGAGGCGAGGACGGCGAGGTCGGCGGTGTTGATCGAGGTGAAGGACTGCACGGCGGAGAAGGCGTCCAGGTCGGGGGCCTGGGCCAGGTCGCGCAGGGTGAGGCCGTAGGGGTGGCGGCTGGTGCGGGTGGCGAGGTCGCCGAAGTCGGGGTTGGCGTCGATGGCGACGACCCGGTCCGGGCGCAGCGCGGCGAAGGTGGAGCCGAGCGCGGCCGCGGTGGTGGTGCGGCCGACGCCGCCCTTCACGCTCACCACGGCGATCTGGTACGTGGAGGTGAGCTGGCGGCGGATGCGCGCGCGGCGCTCCTCGATCCGCTGCTCGGCCGGGGAGAGGCCGAGCTTGAAGCCGACCTTGTTCAGCGCGCCGCGCATGCCGGTGGTGGAGCGGAGCTTGGCGCGGTTCGCGGCGGCGATGTCGGCGAGCAGGTCCATCGAGGTGAGCGTCGCGGGCAGTACCTCGATCCGCTGCGCCGCTTCGGCCGCGCGGTCGTAGCGCTGCGGGACCAGCGGGCTCGGCTCCGCCACGCCGTACTCCGCGCGCCTGCGGGCCGCTGTCTGGGCCCGGGACGGCGCGGTGTACCGCCGGATCTCGGCCCGCGATTCGCCGGGTTCCGCTGCCGAGCGGGTGGATTCGATCACGAGCGACGGCTCGGGGGGCGGGGCCCACGAGTTCTGCTCCGGCACGTCGAACCCGGCCGCTGGGCGCGGCGCCTCGACACCGGCGACCAGCACGCCACGCGGCCCGTCGTGGCCGGAATCCGCTGCGGTGCGGGTTCCGTCGTGGCCGGAGGCCGATTCTGGCCGCGGTCCGTCGGCGCCGGGAGCCGAGGTCTCCGGGACCTGCGGCGGGGAGGGTGGGGCGACCGCGGCGGACTGGGCGAGCAGGCGGGCGGCGTCCGGCACCTGGAAGGGCTCGGCGGGCACCGGCGCGGGCGGCTCGCCGTCACCCGCCGGGGGCGGGGCGGCCAGCGCGACGTCCGGCTGCGCGAAGTACGCGTCGTAGCCGCCGAGCGGCCGGACCGACTCGGTCGAACGGCCGTTGGTGCTCGGCATCCGATTCCTCTCTCTCACTGAATCCGGCTGGTGTCGAACCAGCTCCGCCCGGGCAGCAGCTCCAGCAGCGCCGCCACCCCCGCGTGCACCGCGGCGTCGTCGCCGGGCGCGAAGGTGGACCTGACCCGCCCGTCCAGCGCCAGGTGCGGAACGACGACGAGCCGCCCGGAGACGGTGTCCAGGACGGTCAGGCAGACCTCGGTCTCGATCGAGCCGCCGTCCCGGTGCTGCACCGCGACGATCTCGGCCCGGCGCACCACCTCGTCCAGCACCCGGGTCAGCACCCCGGCGCTGTGCGGGTTCGCGCCGAGCTCGAGCAGCGCCGCTCGCCGCTCGATCGGGTCGCCCGGCACCGCCTCGAACTCCGCCAGGTCGGCACTGACCGGCTCGAACCGCACCGCGGGCAGGTAGCCGAGCGCCGCGGTCAGCGCCGCGGTGACGTTCCGCAGCTCGCGCCCGCCCTGGAACACCGGCTGGATCACGATGCTGTCCTCGCAGCGCAGCGCGAGCACGTGCTCGCGCGCGCTGCGCACCAGCGAGAACCGCAGCATGGTCCGGTCGCCGCCGGTCCGCCCGGTGTCGACGATCCGCGCCACCAGCTCGACGTCGGGCCGGTGCAGGCAGTGCAGCCAGCGCTCGACCACCGGGTGCACGGCGCCGCCGACCAGGATGCCGAGCTCGCCGAGCTCGGCCGCGACGGCGACCCGCACCCGGTGCCGATCGTCCGGGTCGTAGATGTTCGGGAGCACGGCCAGCACCGGGGGGTAGGACTCGATGCCGGCCAGCTCCTGCAGCAGCAGCGCCGCGTCGACGTTCAGGTCGACCGCGACGGGGTCGCTCTCCACGAACGGATGCCCTCCGCGAGCTACACGCCCAGGAAGCGGTTGCCCTGGGCGATATCGGTCTCGTGGTGGATACCGCCGGTGTTGACGTTCTGCACCAGCTTGGCCTTGACGTTCTTCACGCTGCCGTCGTAGGCGGTCAGCTTGCTGTCGAAGTTCGCCATGACCGTTTCGTAGCCGGTGCCGCCGGAGCCCTGGAATTCCTGCAGCAGCTGCTGGTAGATCTGCCGCAGGTTGGCGGTGTTCGTCTCCATGGCCGCGACCAGGGAGCCGACATTGCCGGTGGCCGCGTCCGCGGCGCTGAAATTGACGTGAATGGGCTTACCGCTCATCGGTTCGCCGCCTTTCTGGTGATCGGTGTTCGATGACCGCCGGATGCGCCGGTCAGAAATTCATGTTCAGCTTGGAGCCGCCGCCGAAACCGGCGCCGGTGTCGAGCTTTCCGTCGGTGCCGAGGTCCCGGTAGAACTGCCCGGCGGAGTCGAGATCCGCCGCGTCGAAGTTGGCGCCGACGGCGGTCATCGCGTCGATGATCTCCTGCAGCGTCCCGGCCAGCGTCTTGCCGGAGCTGTACGCCTGGCTCATGGCCTGGTAGATGGCGTCACCGGTCTGGCCCTGCACGGCGGCGTACAGTTCGTCCTGCGCGCCGGACAGCCCCTTCAGGTGGCTCTCCAGCTCACCGAGCCCGGCCGCCGTCTTCCCCGCCGACGCCTGGATCGATTCGGGGCTGACATTCATCAAAGTTGCCACTGTGGTTCCTCTCTCTAGTGGTCGTAGGCCGATTCGAGAACGCCGACCGAGTACTGCCGGTCGGCGGCGAAGCGGTCCTCCTGCGGGTCCTCGTCGTACTCGATGACGCCGAAGACCGGCATCTCCTCCAGCAGCGGCACACCGAGATCGCCGCCGGGGACGTAGACGGCCACATCGCCGTCCCGCTCCTCGTCCCGACGCCTGCGCATCGTCGCCCGCGGCGCGGTCACGCCGCGCGGCGCCTGCCTGCTCACCGGGGCCGCCGACGGCGCGGCAGGCGCGGCGCCGAAGGCCGTGCCCGCGCCGGGGGTCCAGGTGCGCGGCATCCGGAAGCCGGTGGCGGAGCCGGCCAGCGCGCCGAGCCCGCCGGTGATCAGCCCGAGCCCGCCCGCGGTGGCGAGCGCGCCGCCGTTCAGCGCGGCGAGGGTGCTGGAGTACGGCGAGGTGCCGAGGAAGCCGTGCTGGTCGAGTACCTCGCCGCCGCCGGAGCCCGCGTCCGCCAGCGAGTCGGGCAGCCCGGCGCCCGCGCGCTCGACGTCGCCGAGCGCCTGCGCCGGATCGCCCGGCGCCTGCGGCGGTTCGGTGGGCGGGTTCGTGATGTCGGTGCCGGGGTTGGCCCCCGGGTCGCCCGGCTGGGTGACGTCCTTCGGCCCGGTGTCGCCGCCGCCGTTGTCGCCGCCGCCGGTGTCACCGCCGCCCCCGGTGTCGGCGAGCTTCTCCAGCCGGACGCCGGTGTCGTCGGTGCCGCCGATGCCGTCGCCTGCCAGCTCGCCGAAGGTCTGCAGCGCCTCGTACCCGATGCCGAGCGTGGTGATCGGCGGCGGTGGCACCGGCGGCGGCAGTGCCGCGGTGGCGCTCAGCGCCGCCGCCGCATAAGCCTCCATGACCATGGCCGCATCGACCCACAGCGCCAGGTACACCGCCTCGTTCGCGGCGATGGCCAGCGCGTTCTGCCCCATCGAGTTGCTGGCGGCGAGGGCGGCCGACGCGGCGCGGTTGGCCAGGATCACCCCGAGCGGCGGCATCGCGAACTCGGCCGTCGCACAGGCCTCGGCCACCGCCGCCGCGCTCGTCGCGGCCGCGGCCGCGACCTGGGCCTGCTGCTCCAGCCAGGTCGAGTGGTTGCGGAAGGCGCGCTGCGCCCGGCTCGCGGCCGGGCCGCGCCAGGTGGTCTCCAGCGCGCCCATCGCCCCCGCGGACTCGGCCGCCATGGTCATCAGCGCGACGGCGGCGAGCGCGTACGACTCCGCCACCGCCGCCATCGGCAGCGGGCCGGGGCCGAGCAGCATCCGGGCGGAATTCACCTCGGGCGGCAGCGCGCCGAATCCCAGCAATGGCATGATGCCTCCGATTCCTTCCGCGCTCGAATCGGCCTATTTGCCGAAACGCGCGCCCGCGGCGGCGGTCGAGACGCCGCCCGCGATATCGGTGGTCTCGTACCCGGTGCTCACCGGGAGCAGGACCTGGTGGCCGTCGCGCAGATAGGTGGCGCCGCCCTGGTTGCAGCCGGCGAACGGAATCTCGAAGGACTGGAAGACCATCCCGCAGGCCGCCATGACCGGTTCCGGGGTGGCGGTGACGGCGAGCGCGGTGGTGGTGGCCGCGTGCGTCGCCTCCAGCGCGGCGCTCAGCGCGGCTTCGGCGGCGGCGAGACCACCGCTGGTCACGACGAGATGTTCCGGAGTTACGTCGACAGTCATGAGAACTCCTAGTGAAGCGGGGGTGTCGACCCGTACCGGGCGGTACAAACAGAACGTTAAGGCATTCCCAACTCTGGGAATTCGTCCGGCGGAATCCACGCGGACTGCACGAGGTCCTTCCGGGAATGCAGCGGCTCGACCAGAATTCCGCGGCCGACGGGTTGTTTGGTCGCCTTCACGTCGCCGATCAGAATGCCGTCCAGCTTGGAGCCGTCCATGATGAATCCGGAGGAGTTCAGATTCTTCATCTGGCCGAGCACGCTGTCGTACATCGCGGTGTCGGCCTGCGCGACATTGCGCGCGACCACGACGTGCAATCCGGTGTCGCGGCCGTCGACGATGAGATCCTTCAGCGGCTCCAGCGGATTTCGCGCGCCGCGCTGCGCGACCATGTGGTAGTCGTCAACGACGACGAAGATCTCCGGCCCGCTCCACCACGAGCGCTCCCTGAGCTGCTGCGAGGTGACGCCGTCCGGCGCGCGGCGGGCGCGCATCCGCTCGGCGAAGGCGGGCAGGTTGTCGACCGCGTCGCGCTCGCTGGTCAGGTAGCCGACCAGCTGCTCCTCCGGCAGCGCGTCCATGTGCTGTCTGCGGTAGTCGACCAGCAGCACCCTGGCCTGCGCGGGGTCGAAGCGCTGCCGGATCGAGGCGAGCAGCGCGCCGAGCACCGTCGACTTCCCGGACCCGGAGGAGCCGAGCACGATCAGGTGCGTCGAGACGCCGAAATCGATGCTGGCGGCGGAGAGGTCGGACTCCCGGATGCCGAAGGGCACCCGCAGCCGCTCGGCCGGCGTGGCGGGCGCGGGCAGCCCGGCCCCGATCTCGGCCAGCGTGACCCGCGCGGGCAGCAGCTTGACCTCGGGCGCGTGCCGCTCCCGGTACTGCGCGCCGAGCAGGTCGACCGCGGCGGCCAGCCCGGCGCCCGCGGTCTCGACGTCGCCGGAGCCGTCCACCCGGGGCAGCGCGACCAGCATGTGCAGCCCGTCGGCGGTGATGCCGCGGCCGGGCCGCTCGGCGGGCACCGCGGCGACCGCGGCGCGGTGATTGCCGAACACGGTGTCGGTGAGGTCGCCGAGGCGCAGCTCGATCCTGGTCTGCAGCAGGTCCTTGACGGCGGGGCGGATCGCGACCCAGCGCGAGCTGCTCACCATGAGGTGCACGCCGAAGTTGAGCCCCTGCAGCGCGATCGACTCCATCAGCGGCAGGTACTCGTCGAAGTACGGGCCGTTCACCGCGAAGCCGATGTCCCAGCCGTCGACCACGACGAAGACGTCGCCGTGCTGGTCGCCGCGGGCGGCGAGCTCGGCCGCGCCCGCCGCGGTGCCGCGCCGCCTGCGGAACTCGCGCATGGAGTCGATGCCGAGCTCGGCGAAGAGCATCTGCCTGCTCGCGATCAGAGTGGTGAGCAGCGCGAAGGTGCGCCGGATCCGGTCGCCGTCGCGGGACGAGGCGATCGAGCCGACGTGCGGCAGCCTGCGCAGCCCGGCGAGCCCGCCGGAGAAGTCGAGGCAGTAGAACTGGGCCTGCTCCGGGGTGTGCGTCAGCGCGGCGGAGAGCACGAGGGTCTGCAGCGTGGTCGACTTGCCCGACTGCGGCCCGCCGACGACGGCGACGTGCCCGCCCGCGCCTGCCAGATCGACCGACCAGATGTCCTGGCGCTGCTGGCGCGGCCGGTCGACCAGCGCGACCGGCAGCTGCAGCGCGCCCGGCTGCACCGTCGGGACCATGCGGTCCAGGGTCTGCGGGACCAGCAGCGGCGGCAGCCACATGGCGTGCGCCCGCCTGCCGTGCCCGGCCAGCTGCTGCAGCGCCGTCTCCATCACGGTCACCGGGTCGCCGGACTCCGGCTCCGGCGCGACCGGTTCCGGCTCGACGGCGGGGGGGCGGTGCTCGGCGATCACCCCGGAGACGAAGAGCTGCGGCGGCCGGTAACCGCCGCCCGCCCGCCGCACCCGCTGCGCGCCTGCCGCGCTCTGCACCGGCGCCGCGTAGGGCGCGCCGACGTAGGCGGCCTGGAAGCGCTGCAGCTCGCCCGCCCCGACCCGCAGGTACCCGGCGCCCGGCTTCTTCGGCAGGTGGTAGGCGTCGGCGGTGCCGATGGCGTCGCGGGAATCGCTGGTCTGGTTGGTGCGCAGCGCGATCCGGTAGGACAGGTGCGCCTCCAGCTCGCCCATCCGGTTGGCGGGCACCTTCTGCGAGGCGAGCAGCAGGTGGATCCGGAGCGAGCGGCCGAGCCTGCCGATCGCGACGAAGAGCTTGGCGAAGCCGGGGTACTGCTCCAGCAGCTCGGCGAACTCGTCCAGGATGATCAGCAGCGTCGGCAGCGGGGCCAGCTCGGCGCCCTGCTCCCTGGCCCGCTCGTAGTCGGCGACGCTGGCGAAGTTGCCCGCGTCGCGCAGGATGCGCTGGCGGCGGGCCATCTCGCCGTTGATCACGTCCTCCATGCGGGTGACGAGATCGGCCTCCTCCTCCATGTTGGTGACCACCGCGGTGACGTGCGAGAGCCGGTCGAAGCCGAGGAAGGTGGCGCCGCCCTTGAAGTCGACGAGCAGCAGGTTGAGCAGGTCCGGCGGGTGCGTCGCGACGGCCGAGAGGACCAGCGTGCGCAGGAACTCCGACTTGCCGGAACCGGTGGCGCCGATGCACATGCCGTGCGGCCCCATCCCCTCCTCGGCGGACTCCTTGATGTCGAGGTGCACGATGCCGCCTGCCGGGTCGTGGCCGAAGGGAATGTTCAGCCGGGTGCGGTCGGCGTCCCGGCGCTGCGGCCACTGCCGCAGCACCCGGATGTCGCCGGGGTCGGCGATCCCGACCAGCTCCTCCCAGCTGGTCCCGGTGCCCGCCTGCTCGGCGGCGACCGCCTCGACCACGGTGGTCAGCCGGTACGGCGAGAGGGTGCGGGCGAGCGCGCGCACCGCGGGCGCCGACATGGTGTCGGCGGTGCCGACCGGGCGCGGCCCGCGCGCACTCAGCTCGCGCAGCGCGCCGTCGGCGGCGACGGTGAAGCGCAGCGCGCGCGGCAGGTACTGCTCGGCGGCGCCGATCCGGATCCAGGTGCAGCCGTCGGTGCCGGAGATGTCCCGGTCGGTGGCGGCGCCCGCGGTCTCCACCAGCAGCAGGTAGTGCTGGCGGTCCAGCGTGGGCTGGGAGTTGGCGGAGAACGGGCCGCGGTTCAGCCCGGCGAGGACCTTGGCGCGCAGCTCGCTCACGGTCCGGTAGATCATCCGGCCCGGCCCGATGGCGTCGGTGTCGGCCGGGTGCTGGGTGTGCGGGAGCCACTTGAGCCAGGCCCAGTGCTCGGCGTCGGGGTCGGTGAGGACGGCGGCCACCGCGACCTGGTCCGGGCCGTGCAGCACGACGGCCTCGGCGATCATCGCCCTGACCAGCCCGGCAACCGCCTCCGGGTCGCCCTCCAGGCCGAGCTGTGGCGCGGAGAGCAGGTTGATCGCGACCGGCATCCCGCCGACCGTCGAGTACGCCTTGGCGAACCGGGTCAGCTCCACCACGCCGACCGGGTCCAGGTCGGAGGTGGGCGCCGCCTCCGGCACGATCACCCGCACCTGGTTGGCGATCCGCCCGCGCCCCACCCGCACCCGCAGGAACTGCGGGTGCGCCACCTGCACCTCCCACATCCGCTTGCCGCCGATCAGCCTGGTCAGCGCGGCGGGGCCGGGGTGGGTGTACTGCAGGAACTCGAAGAGCTCGGCCTCGGAGCCGTGCACCGTCCTGCGGTTGTCGGTGAGGCTGCGCAGGTAGTCCTTGCGCTCCTCGTTCAGGCTCGCCGCGCCGCCGGACGAGTTGCCCGCCATCGAGCCGCCCATCATGCCGAACATCGAGACCATCATCATGACCGGGAAGAGCATGGCCATCGGCGAGCTGCCGATGCCGCCGCCGCGGACCATGATCACGACCATGCCGCACATGGCCGCGACCATCACCACCGGCATGATCATCTTGAGCCGCGAGGGCGGCACCGGTTTCGGCAGCTCGGTGGGGGGCTGCAGGCGCAGCTCGGTCACCGCGGGCACCTTCGGCCCGCGCACCATCCGGGCGGGCCGCACGAAGCGGCGGGTCACCGTCACGACGGACCTCCGAAGCCGGCCACCAGCTGATCCGGTGGGATGCCGTCGTGCATGACGCGGGCGTCGCGCTGCGAGAGCGTCGGCCCGACGGCGAACAGCGAGACGATGTGCCAGGGCGCGGGCACCGGGGTGCGCAGCGCGAGCGCGGTCAGCGTGGGATCGGTGCCGCTGCCGGTGAGCGCGGCCTCGACCCCGTAGCGGACCCCGCTGTCCGAGATCCAGTACAGCGATTCGCGCAGCGGCGACCCGGTGTCGGCGCCGGTCACCTGCACGAACCGGCCGGTGTCGCGGGGCAGGTGGGCGGCGTCGGCGGTGCTGCCGCCGGAGGCGGGCGCGGTCACCAGCGAGACCGTGCGGCGCTGCTCATCGGCGGAGAGCGGGAGCCCGGTGCCGACCAGGAGCTCGGTGACGGCGGCCGGGTCGCGGTCGGTGCGCGACCAGTGGTAGCAGCTCACCCCGATCCGTTCGGGGTCGACCAGCCGCACCGGCTTGGCCGGGTAGCTCGCGGTGCCCGGCCAGGTGCCCGGCCGCAGGTTGGCCGCGAGCACGTCGGGGCCGATGGTCCGCGCCGAGGCCGCGCCGTGCGCGTCGGCATTGCGGACGACGGCGGCGAGCAGCGCCGTCACCCGGACCAGGCCGTCCCTGGCGACCAGGTAGTACGCGGCGGGCTGGTCCGGCGCGGAGGTGGTGAGCACCGAGCCGACCGGGATGGTGAGCCCGGAGTTCAGCGTGACGACCTCGCCCGCCCCCGGCACGTCCGGCACGGTCAGCGGCGGCGCCTCGGGGATGGCGCCGATCAGCCCCTTCGAGACGGCGAGCACCGGCGCGGCGGCATCGATGCCGAGGGCGAGCGCGACCGCCGAGTTCTTCGGGTCGATGGCGGCGCGCACGACGCCGCGCTCGCCGTCGGTGTAGACCAGCCAGGTGGTGGTGTCGTCGCGGAACAGCCTGGCCTCGTCCGCGGCGAGCCCGCGCACAACGGTGCCGTCCACCGTGAGCTGGCCGCCGATCGCGGTGGTGTGCGGGGCGGAGAGCCGCGCCGTCGGCAGCCCGGTGCTCGGGTCGACCTGGGCGGTGGCGCCGCTGCGCGAGGTGTCGCAGACCGTCCAGGAGGAATCCCGCTCGGCGTTGTCGGCGATGGTGCCCGGAGCACCGGGGATGCCGACCCAGGGGCCGCGCGGGTACTTCGCCAGCTCGTCCTTCGAGACCGGGACCGGCTTGTCCGCCGAGCCGATGATGAGCCGCGCCGAGGTCAGGTTGAGCGCCG
The DNA here is from genome assembly GCF_042669725.1 of Nocardia sp. NPDC057227. Lineage (NCBI taxonomy): Bacteria > Bacillati > Actinomycetota > Actinomycetes > Mycobacteriales > Nocardiaceae > Nocardia > Nocardia sp. NPDC057227. Next base: position 79,983 of record NZ_JBHUXA010000013.1, read on the forward strand.
GGTGCAGCCGGTCGCCGATCCGGACGAAGAGCGCGCCGGAGTCCTTCTCGGAGACGATCTTCGCGTCCGCGACCTTCTTCGCCGGTTTGAAGAACGACAGCACCGCCGCGCCCGCGACCACAACGCAGGCCAGCGCGACCCCGATGGAGAGCGCGGTGGAGCGGCCGCGCTGCGGGTCGTCGATCATCGAGGCGTCCCGGCGCACCAGCGCGTGCTCGATGCGGCGCAGCAGGAACCGCCACCCGGAGATCTGGTGCTTGGTCACCACCCGGAAGCGCGCCACCGCTCACTCCCCCCGCGGCGCCGGGCGCCGGTTCACGCCCGCGCCACCGGGGCGAGGCCCTCCAGCGCGCCGGCGACATCGAGCACGTCGATGGTCATCAGCTCCTCGTCGGTCATGGCGAGGACGTCGATATTGGTGCGGGTGAAGCGGTAGTCGCGCTCGGACTCGGCGGCCTCGACCACATTGCGCACGAAGCGGCCGTTGCCCGCCAGGTCGATCAGCCTGCGGCCGTCCTTCCGGTTCGCGGCCAGGTGCGCGCAGCGCTCGCGGAGCGCCTCGCGCGCCTCGCCGGAGAGGATCGAATCCTTCTTGCGCGCGATGTGATCGGCGATCCGGACCAGCTCGTCCGCCTCGTAGCTGGCGAACCGGATCCGCTTGGTGAAGCGCGAGGCGAGCCCCTCGTTGGAGGCGAGGAAGCGGTCGATCTGGTCCTCGTAGCCCGCGATGATGACGACCAGTTTGTCCCGGTCGTTCTCCATCCGGGCCAGCAGCGTGTCCACCGCCTCCTTGCCGAAGGCGTCGCCGCCGGAGAGCCCCTCCTGGATCAGCGTGTACGCCTCGTCGATGAAGAGCACCCCGCCGAGCGCGGAGTCGATGAGCGCGTTGGTCTTCGGCGCGGTGTGGCCGAGGTGGGTGCCGACCATGTCGTTGCGGGACACCTCGATCACGTCGGCGTTCTCCACCACGCCGAGCCCGGCGAAGATCTTCGCGATCACCCGCGCGATCGTGGTCTTGCCGGTGCCGGGCGGGCCGGAGAAGATCAGGTGCTGCGACCTGGCGTCCACCGCAAGGCCGCGCTTGGCCCGCACCTGGTCCATCAGCACTCCGGACTTGAGCCGGTCCACCTGCTCCTTCACCGAGTCCATGCCGATCTGCGCCTGCAGCAGCTCGGAGGCCTCCGTGAGCAGCGTGTCGCGCTCGGCCTTCGCGGCCGAGGCCGCTGCCTCCGCCGGGTCCAGACCGGTGGACGGATCCCAGACGTCGGTGCGCGAGGCGATGATCTCGGCGGTGGCGACCTCCAGCCGGAATCCCTTGTCCTGCAGCGCCTGCTGCCACTCCGGGCGGTCCGGCCAGAGCGCCGAGCTGCGCAGCCCGCCGAGGATGCGGTCGGCCTCCTCGTGGTCGCCGTTGTGCCGCAGCAGCATGCCGTGCAGGTAGTGCGCGTCGGCCCAGATGTAGGAGAGGTTGCCGGAGCGGCTGTCGTCGACGATGCGCTGGGCCCGGGAGAGCGCCTCGCCGGTGCGGCCGGTGTGCGCGAGCGCGGTCGCCGCCATGAGCTCGGCGGCGATGTCGAGCAGGCCGTCCTCCAGCACCGGGCGGGCGGTGCGCGCGGCGAGCACGTCCGGCCAGCGCTTGGTGCGGAAGTACAGCGACATGCGCACGAAGTCGGCGATGTCGTCGCTCGGGACGCTCTCCAGGATGGTGGCCGCCTCGGCCCACTCGCCGTCCGCGGCGTAGGAGCAGGCCTGCGCGACCGAGATCTGGTCGCGGTCGGCCATCGCCACCCGCAGCCCGTACATCCCGATCTCCACCTGGCACCACAGCGCGCGGTCGACCAGCCCGGCGCGCTGCTGATCGCGGTACAGGTTGTGCACCGAGCGGAACGCGCCGTAGATCACCTCCGGGGTGACCTCGCCCGCCATCGCCCGGCCCAGCCAGGCATCGCACATATCCGGATCGAGATCGGTGGCCGCCCGGAACGCGGCCCTCGCATGCTCTTCATTGCGCGCCGCACCGGTGACCAGTCCCAGATTCTGAACCCCGGTGTAGAACGCGTCCTCGGCCGCTGACAACTCGGATTTTCCTTCCGCCGATCTCGCCTGCGAGAACGATAGGTTCCGGCCGGGGTCGACCGGCGCCGCGCGCTTCCCACGGCTGGGAAGCAGTTATATGACGTCTCATAGGTGTACGTCGTTGCATGTGCCGTTATTCAAGTGTAAGGTTTGCGGCGGATCGGTCAGACCCTCATCCTGCCGATCCGCACACCGGCGGTTACCGGTGACGCCGGCACGGCATCGGTAACCACCGGAACCCCTCTCAGGACGCGGGCGGATCCCGCTTCCGACCGCGGAGACCGGTGGTGTCGGACGCCACCGGTCTCCGTCGGCGTTTCCGGGGTTCAGCCGTTCTCGTCGCGGGAGCGGACCGAGGGGACGGTGACGCTCGGTGCGGGGCGGTGGGTCCGCCAGGGGGTGCGGGGGCGTTGCCCGGTCACGGGGGTTTCGACATTCGCCGGGGTGCGCGGGGGTCTGCGCCAGGGGGTGTGCTTCGCCCGTTTCCCCTCCGCTCCCTCGTCTTCGGGTGACGGCGCACTCGCGAGCGGAGGCGCGCCGGTCTCTGATTTCGCGACCACCCCGCTTCCGGCGCGGTCCAGTGCCGCGACGACCCCGGCGAGCACCGACACCTGCCGGAGCAGCTCCTCGAGCAGCCGCACGCGGTGCCGCACCGCATCGGCGTCGATGTGCCGCACCGGCGCGCGCACGCCGTCCTCGTCCGGCGCCGGGTACGGCACGCCGATGAGGTCGAGCAGGAAGGCGGCCTCGTCAGGCATCTCGATCGGCACGCCCGGCTCCCCCGGCGGGCAGCACCCGGATGATGATCGCCTCGTCCGGCATGGCCGTCCGCTGCACCTTCTGACCCGGTGTCGGCGCCTCCACCACCGTGTTGCGGTCCACCGCCAGCTGCACGTGCTCGGGCCCGCGGGCGCTGAACGAATCCTTCGGGAACACCAGGTCACCCGGCTGCACCTGATCGATCGGCACCTGCCTGCCGCTGTAGATCTGGTCGTAGGTGGTGCGCGGCAGGATCACCTCGCCGCCGGAGGCCTGCGCGATGGCGTACTGGGTCAGCCCGGAGCAGTCGAAGCCGCCGCCGGTCGGGCCGCTCGCGCCGCCGCCGCCCCACACGTAGTCCAGCCCGATCTGGCCGAAGGCCGCCTGCACGGCGGCGCTGCCCGCGGTGCCGTCGTCGCGGAACGTCCCCGGCACGACCGGGTTCCTGCCGCGGCCCGAGCGGGTGGCGGTCCCGGTGCGGGAGCGCGAGCGGTGGGCGGAGCGCGAGCGGTTGCGCCTGCGCCGCGAGGCGGGGGCGCGGGTGAACTTCTGCAGCGGCACGTCCGGCGGCATGATCTGCGCCGCCTGCTTGCGGGCGGCGGCCACGTCGGCGTCGACCTGGCGCACGGCGTTGCCGACGGTGGTGTGCGCGGCGTCGAGCAGCGCGGGGCCGGAGAACCTGGCCCCGCCGAGCGCGGCGAGCGCCTGCACCCGGCTGCGGAAGTCGGCGAGCTGGTCGGTCAGCCGGGAGCGGCCGTGCACGGTGCCGTCGCCGGACTCCCCGACGGCGGTGCCGACCACGCCGTCGCGTCTGCTGTGCGAATCGGCGATCGAGCTGCGCATCCCCTCGGCGTGCGAGTACCCCGCCGCGGCCGCGCCCGCCACCCGGGAGCCATCGGTCGCCGCCGCGTACGCGGGCCCGGCCACCCGGTTCGCGTCGGGGCTGCCCGCGCCGTACAGCTCGAGCATCGAGCGCAGCACCCCGTCCACATCGCCGCTCAGCGTCGGCGCCATTCGACCGGCTCGCCCTCGCGCGGTGCGGACCATCTCTCGATTCGCATCCGCTCATTGTGGAGAGGCCGGGCTCGCGACCATTCCCAATCCTGGGGGTGCCCGGTTTTGCCCGCATTCCCATCGGGGAGAAGCCGGGAGAATGAACGGGATTCGAGGAAGGTGGTTCGTAATGGCCGTCGACGCCGCGAAAACCGGCACCGAGGATGCCGCGACGATCGCCGCGACGCCGCTGATGACGCTCGCCGCGGGCAAGAACTATTGGCCGGTGAAGCTGGTGCGGCCGCCGGGCGGCTCGCCCGGGCTGCTCGCCTTCGTCGCGCTGGCCGAGATCGCCATCCAGACCGCGGTCGACCTGCTCGGCCGCGGCATGCCGAAGCCGCCGCCCAAGGTCGACGACCTGCTGCAACCGGTGGTGTTGGAGAACATCGGCAAGGGCAAGGGCGTCGACGAGTACGAGAAGGCGCTCACCGCGGTCCAGGCCCGCCAGACCACCCTGCTCACCCTGGACACCCAGGTGCTGAAGACCTCGGTGGTGGTCGCCGCCGAGCAGAACGAGACGCTGCGGGCGATCAAGACGATCGTGGCCGAGCTGAACGCCGCGCTCACCGCCGCAGGCAAGGCGAAACTGCAGCCCGCGCAGGAGAAGGCGCTGCTGAAGAAGGTGGCGGACGCCGTCGACGCGGTCTACGACAAGGTCGAGGCGGTCGCCAAGCTCAACGAGGACATGGCGGGCGGGGACAAGAGCGGGGGCGGCGCCAAGCAGGTGTCGACCGGCGGGGCCGCGTCGGGTGGCGGCGGTGGCGGTGGCGACGGGGGGCTCGGCGGGATCCTGCCGATACTCGCCATGCTGCCCATGGCGGCGATGCCGCTGATCTCGCAGATTCCGGAGCTGCTCGAGCAGCAGGAGGAGAAGCGGAAGGAAGCAGAGGAGGAGGCGAAGAAGGATCCGGCCGGAACGGCCGATCCGAACGCCACCGGCTCCGATCCGACCGTGCAGGCCGGGCAGCCGGGCGGGCCGCCGCAGCCGGTGATCGCCGAGCCCATCCCGGACCCCACCGCGGTGGTCTAGGTCCCGTCCCGACGGTCCGAGGCAGCGCAGGCGCTGTGCTGCGCGCGGGCCGGCGGCGCCGCGCCGCGGTGCACCCCACGTTCTTCGACACCCCCATGATGGCGGGCGTCCTGGACGACCCGGCCGGGCGCGCGGTGTGGGGCGAGCGCTGCCGAGGTGCGGCACCCCCGCGTCAGATGGTGACGCTGACCGGGGGCGGTGCGGTGACCGCCGGCGGCATGGGGACGGGCGGGGTCGAGGGGGTGGCCGGGATCGGCGGCGCCTCCCCGGCGCCGGGCACGGCCTGCTCGCCGATCCCGGCACCGCCGGGGCGGGCGAAGCCGAGGAACTCGCCATCGGCCGGGTTGTTCGGGTCGAGCGGGACGATCTGCCCGTCGGCGACGATGTGCGGCACCCCGTCGACCACCACCACGAGCCCGGTGTGGTCCCGCCACTGCGCGACATCGCCGGTCCGGACGTCGTTGCCGTCCACAACGGTCCACGGATTGGCGGCCGACGACTCGCCCGGCGTGCCCACGTAGGCGGCCCTGGCGTCGCTGCCGTTGGGGTTGTTCAGCTCGCGCTGGATCGCCTCCGCCACCACCTGCGAAACCTGCTGCGTGCTCGGCGGTTTCGTCGGCAGCTGGACGTCGACCATGGACTTGTTGCCGAGCACCACCGGCGGCGGGGCAGCCGGGTCGGCGGTCACCGTTCCCGGCGGCGGGGCGGTGACCGGGTTCTGCACCTGCTGCACCGGCGCGTTCGGGTCCTGCCCCGGTTCCGGCTCCCGCTTCTCCTCGTCCTCTTCTTCGCGGTCGCGGTCGCGGTCCCGGTCGCGATCGCGGCCCTGGGACATGGACTGCATCATCTGTTGCATCATCATCATCATGGGCAGCTGCTGCATCATCTGATTCATGCCGGAGCCCGCCCCGCCGCCGGAGGAACCGCCGCCGGTCGTTCCCCCGCCGCCGGCCACGGTGGCGCCGCCGGTCCCGCCGCCCGCCGAACCCGCCCCGCCCTCGATCTCCTCGATCGCCGAGTTCAGCAGGTCGACGATCTTGTTGGAGCCGCCGGAGCCCGCGCCGAGCGGATCGGTGCCGAGCGCGGTGTCGGTGCCGAGCAGGTCGCCGTAGAGGCCGCTGAAATCCTGGGTTCCGGCACCGGGCGGCGTTGTGCCACCGGAGGTGTCGCCGTACTGCCCGCCGTTGTACTGCCCGTTGCCGTTGTTCTCGCCGCCGTACTTCGGCTCCTTGTCGTCGACGTCCTTGCCGCCCGCGTCGGCGGCATCGCTGACCTTCCCGATCTCGCTCTCCACGAAGTGCACCAGATCGTGCAGCACCCCGAGCAGGAAGTCCTCGGTGGCCGGGGGGAGTTTCGGGTCCCCCACCACATTGCCCTTGTCGTCGTACTTGATCTCCATCGGCGTGTCCATGACGACCTCGGGCACCTGATAGGCCCGGCGCGGCGCGAACAGCTTCTCGTTCGTGGAGTCGACCCGCGCCTCGATCGCCTTGAGCGCCGTCGCGGACTTGGCGGAGAGGTCGGTGGTGGTGACGTGCACCTGCTGGACCTTCTGGTACAGGTCGGCGTTGACCTTGTCGAGCCGGTCGGTCTTGCCCTGGTAGCGGTCGGTCATGCTGGAGTCGATCCAGGTGCCCTGCAGCCCGGCATCGGTGAGCAGCTGGTCGAGCGAGGGGTTGTCGGTCTCCTTGCCGTTGCCCCACAGCTCCCTGGCGCACGCGGTGATCAGGAAGTTCTCGCAGATGTCGATGTGCTTGTCCAGGTTGGCCGATGCGCCGTACGGGTGGTGCAGGTGCCAGTCGAGGCCGCGATCGGGGTCGGGTCCGGCGACCGTGCCGATCGGCTTGTTGTCCTTGTCCAGGAAGACCAGGCTGCCGTCGTTGTTCAGTTGGAGCCGGACCGCGCCGGGCACCTTGTCGGTCGCCCAGACCGGGAGCGACTGGTAGTAGGCGTCGGCCTTGAGGATGATCTGCCCGTCCGGGCCGATCGAGGCAGCCAGGATATTGCCGCTGCCCCGGTCGGTGGACGGGTTGGTGTTGGTGGTCGCGGACTCCCAGACCACGCCGTGCGGCCCGGTCAGCACCAGATTGCCGTTGTCGAGGGACAACTGGTATTTGCCGTCTTGGGATTTGATCGGGGAGCCGGAGAGGATCGCGCCCCCGGCATCGACACCGTTTCCGGGGGTGTCGCCCTTGGCGACGACCTTGTCGTCGATCTTCGGCTCGGGTGCCTTCGGCGGAGCCATCAGACCGACCGCTCCGGCGGCGGGGTGCTCGGGGCGGCGACCGCGCCAGCGGGCGGCCCGGCGACAGCGGGTGCGGTGACCGCGCCCGGCGTGGCGGCACCGGCGGGCACGGCGACCCGCTCGGGCACCGAGACCGCGGCCGGGACCGCGGTGAACTGCGGATGCTCGGCGATCTGGCCGTGCGCGTAGATCGCGTCCCGCAGCGTCTGCCTGGTCGGCTCGCCCTGCAGCAGCAGCACCAGCTCGGTGCAGCGGCGCTCGAAGACCAGGTCGCGCAGCAGCGTCGTCACGGTGTCGACGCGCAGCTCGCCGAGCTCGACCCGGCCGACGTCGATGCGTTGCGCCAGCATCGAGGCGGCGAGCAGGTCGTCGGCGTCGCGCAGCTCGTCCCAGAGCCGGCGCGGGACGGTGCCGCCCGCCGTCAGCTCGACCAGGATCCGCTCGCGCAGCTGCCGCGCGGCGCGGGCGTCGGGCGGGGTGCGGCCCGCGCGGCCGGTGGCCGCGTTCGCGGTGACCGCCAGCTCCAGGGTGTGCGCCCGGAGCTGCGAATCCGGCACGGCCGCCGCGCTCTCCAGGCCGGCGATGGAGCCGGCCAGGCCGAGCCGGTCGGTGGTGTCCGGGGTGGGGACCCGCAGGTCGAGGTCGTAGGCGGGAGCGACGTGGTCGGCGATGGCGGTGCTGCCGAGCCGCAGCCGCAGCCCGGGGTCGATCGGCCCGGAGGAGGCCAGCGCGGAGAGCCCGGCATTCGCCTTGGCGCCCCAGGCGAGCGCGAACTCGGCGAGCACCCGGGCCGGGTCGGCGATTCCCTCCCACGGCGAGCCGCCGTGCTCGGGGGTCTCCAGCAGGGCGTCCCAGAGCCACGGGGTGGAGATCTCGCGCGGCAGGTGCAGCCCGGCGGGCAGCCAGCCGCGGCCCTCGTTGCTGGTGATGAAGACGCCTGCCCCGGCGGGGCCGCGCAGCACGGCGACGGCCCAGGTGGTGCCGACCGCCGTCTCGCTGGCGGCGAGCACGCCGGCGAGCAGCGTCCTGGCCAGCACCAGGTCGTCGTCGAGCGCGGCACCGACGACGTGGCCGGGCTCGGCGGCGTCCTGCTTGGCGTTCGCGACGGCGGCCGCGAACGGGGTCGGCACCGGCGCGCCAGGTACCGCGTCGGCCCGGTTCGCGCCGTTCTGCGGCCTGCGCTCGTCGGCTCCGGCGGCGAGCGGCGCGAGCGGAACGGGCGGGACGACACCGGTTCCGGGCGCCGCGGTCACGCCGGAGCCGGTCGCGGGGGCCGTTGCCTGGTCGGTGTGCACCGGGGCGAGCCCGGTCGCGCGGTCGGCGCCGCCGGTGTCGGCGCCCATGGCGGTGACCGGGGTGGGCGGGGTGACCGGGGTCGCGGTGGCGCCGGACGGCGCCGCGCCGTCGGAGCCCGCGCCGCCCGCCGCGGCCGCGGCGGGGGCGCTGCCGTTGGTCGCCGGCGCGGCGTGCACGGGTTCACCGGACGGCTGCGCGGCGGGTGCCGCGGACACCGGCGACTGGCCGGTGTCGGCGGTCACGGGGGCGGGGCCGGAGATCGACGGGGTGCCGGTCGACTCGCTGACCTCCGCGCCCGCGGTGCGGGTCCGCGCGGCCAGGTCCTCGTCGGTCTGCTCGTAGGTGTCGGCGGAGGCGCGCAGCGCGGCGGCGGTGTCGTCGTGCTCCCGCGCCAGGTTCTCCGCGGCCCGCTGCCTGGCGTCGTAGTACCGGCCGAGCGCGTCGTAGACCGGCTGCGCGATCTTGCCGTAGGTGGGGAGGAAGTTCGCCAGCCATTCGGCGGGCGGCTTCCCCCACTCCCTGGTGTCCTGGGCGATCCGGTCGTGCTGCGCGGCCAGTTGGCGCAACACCGCAGGGTCGATGTTCATGCTTTCCGGCATGCCTGCTCAGATCCTTTCCCGTACCGATCAACTCATTTTCAGCGATTCCCACCAGTGGGGATTCCGGTCCGGGCCGCATAGTCCGGATGCCCGATGACCTGGGCGTGCACGTAGATCGCGTCGCGCAGCCGCTGCCGGTCGGGCGGTCCGGCGAGCAACAGCACCAGCTCGTCGCAGCGGCGCTGGAAGGCAAGGGCGCGCAGCGCGGCCCGCTCCGGCCCGGAGCGCCCGTCGGGGGTCTCGGCGCGCAGCTCGCCGAGCGGAATCCGCGCGACGTCGGCGCGGCGGGCCGGGACGGCCGCGGCGATCAGGTCGTCGGCGTCGCGCAGCTCGGCCCACCACTGCTCGGGCACCGGCTGCCGGTGCCGCAGCGCGAGCAGGATCCGCTGCCGCAGCGCGGGCGCGTCCAGCGCCTCCGGTGCGTGCAGCCGCCTGCGGCCCACCCCGGTGTGCGCGTCCAGCGCCGCGCTCAGGCAGCGCGCGCCGAGCTCCGGCTCCGGCACCGCGGCGGCGCGCTCCAGCAGCGCGGGGGCGCCGGTCAGGCCGAGCCGGTCGGTGAGCCCGGGCCGGGCGGCGGTGAGGTCGAGCGCGGCCGAGGCAGGCACCTCGCCCGCCAGCGCCACCTCGCCGAGCTGCCCGCGCAGCGCGGGCGCGATCCGCGCCGACGAGGCGAGCGCCGAGAGCCTGGCCCCGGAGCGGCGGCCGAGCGCGAGCCCGAACTCCGCGAGCACCCGCGCCGGGTCGGCGATGCCCTCCCAGGCGAACCCCTCCGCGATCTCCCACACCCACGGCGTGGAGACCTCGCGCGGCAGGTACAGCCCGGCGGGCAGCCAGCCCCGCCCCTCGTTCGAGGTGACGAAGGCGCTCACGCCGGACGGTCGGCGCAGCACGGCGACGGCCCAGGAGACGCCGAGCACCTCCGGGGTGGCGGCGCGGATGCCCGCGAGCAGGGTGCGGGCGAGCACCAGGTCGCCGTCGACGCACTCGCCGAGCACGAACGACGGTTCGGCGGCGAAGAGCATGGCGGCGCCGACGGTCTCGCGGATCAGGTCGTCGCTGCCGCCGGAGCGGCCGGAGCGGCCGCGCGGGATGGGCGGGAGCGGTCCGGGGGAGGCCGGGCCGCCCTGGCCGGTGGAGACGCGGGGTGGTCCGAGGGTGCGGCCGTCCGCCGCTGCCGCGCCGGCGGACCGGCCGCCTTGCCCGGCCCCCTGCCCGGTGCCGCCTGTCGACGAACCCGCGGCACCGCTGCCACCGGCCGCTCCGGAACCGGCACCCGCCGAACCGGCCCCGGAAGCCCCGGCACCGACCGAACCGGCGCCGGGACCGGGCGCACCGACGCGGCCTGCTCCGGACCCGGGGAGCCCGGCGCCGGGCGCTCCGGACTGCGCGAGAAACGCCGGTAGGGCCCCGAACGGCACTGCGCCGGGAGCGGATCCGGTATCGAACCGGGCGGGGTCGGCGGTCTCGGCACCGGGACCGCCCGCGAGCGTCGCGGGGTCGAAGCCCACCGCGCGCTCCCCCGGCCCGGACCGGGCGGCGGCCACAGCGGGCCCGCTTCGATCCAGGTCCTCCCCGGCGTTGGCACCGGGGTGCGGCGCGCCGCCCGGCCCGGCACCCGACCGGTCGTAGGGCCCGGCCACGGCCGGCCCGTACCCGGCCCCGCCGGGCCCCGCCCCGCCCGATACCGGCGCGCCGGGCCCCGGCGCACCGGGCGCGGCCACGTCCGGCGCGGCCGCGGTCGGCTCGAACCCGCTCGGGACGACGGGAACCGGATCTCCGGCCCCGAACTCCACCGGGACCTGGGAAACCGGTACTTCCGCACCGGCCTCCGGCAGCGGAAACGCCACCGGCACCGAAAGATCGGTCCCCGGCTCGGGCGGCCTCCGGTCCCGCCGGCGCCCGGGCCCGCGGTGCCACGGCTCCCGCCCCGGCCGCCGCACCGCGCCTGGACTCCCCGGCACCCACGGCCCCGGCATGCCGAGCAGCTCCGCGATGATCTGCAGCCCGGGGAACCCGGAGGGCCCGGTCTCCCGCAGCGCGGCCCGCGCCACCTCGTCGACCTCGTCCCGCGCCTCGGCGATCAGCCCGGGGATGCGGGCCCGCTGTTCGTTCGCCGTCGCCTCGTCCTCGGCGTCGGCGGCGCAGCGGTTCGCGGTGGCGATCCGGGCGGTGGACCGGTCCACGATGTCCAGAATCCGGTTCCTGGTGCGGTATACGAGGTCGGCGAAGTCGCGCAGCACGGCGGCGGTGGCGAGCAGCGCGTCCGCGAAGGCCTGCGGGGTGCCGCGCTGGCGCAGCAGCTCGTCCTTGGCGAGGTGCAGCCCGGCGCTGGAGCGCACCCGCTCCTCGAAGGCGCGGCGGTGCTGCTCGGCCGCGCCGGGGTCGAGCCCGGCCGCGCCCGCTTCGGCGATGCGGGCCAGCGCGTTCCAGTCCGCGGGCGCGATGGCGGGCCAGTTGCCGCCGACGATCGCGGTCCAGTGCGGGTTGCCGAGGTCCGGTTCCATCGAGGGGTCAGCCGGCTCCGGTCCAGCGCGTCGCCTGCCCGCCCGCGATGTCGGCGGCGCCGAGCGCCCGCGCGGTCTCGGTGATCTGCCGCAGCGTGAGCGCGGTGCGGCCCGCGTCGTTGCGCAGCGCGCCGTCGAAGGTGTCGACGATCCAGCCGAGCCGGTCGGCGAGCACCCGATCGAGCGCCGAGCCGGGGCGCCGCGGCGGCTCCAGCTCCCCGGTGACCAGGGTGACCAGCTCGCCGACGGTGTCGATGGCGGTGGTGAACCCGGTCGCGGCGGCGATCACCTCGTCCGGGTCGTCGATATCGAGGTTCACGAGCGCGCCCTGCCGAATTCGGCCGCCTCCAGCGCCCGGTAGGACTCCTCGGTCGGCAGGTCGAAGGAGTCGACGGTGTAGGGCCGCGTGCCCTTGAACTCCATCTCGGCGCGCAGCCCGACCCGCGACTTCTCGTGCGCCAGCCGGGCCACCCGCAGGATCTCCGCGGCCAGCCAGGGCTCGCCGTTCTCCCCGGCGTCGTCGGCGAGGTGCATGCCGACCACCTCGCCGTCCCGGTCGCAGGCGACGCCGACGGTGTGCTCGGGGTTGAACACCTCGTAGACGGCGTGCTCCCAGTCGGGTTCGGCCGGTTCCTGTGCGTCCTCGTCGTCCCGGAACACCGGTTCGTCGGTCATGCGTCCTCCTCGGGTGAATCGTCCAGCTGCCGCGCGAGCTCGGCCCACGGCTCGTCCGCGACGCACAGCACGTGCCGCAGCCGCCAGAACCGGCTGCCCAGGTACATCTCGCCGGTGCCGTCGGGCTCCAGGTCGAGGTGGTCGGGGCCGTCGTCGGTGGCGTTGAAGGTGATGGCGGTGAGCGGCGGGCGGTCGTCGTCGATGTTCACCAGGGTCGCGCCGCTGCCGGGGATGAAGCTCTGCCGCAACCGTTGGTTGTCCCCCGCCACCACCTCCGCGCTGTTCGTGGTGACCGAGACCGCCGGGTTCAGCATGAGCTGGAGCACCCAGGAGCGGGCCGCGAGCGCGGGCCGGTCGGCGTTGATGGAGAGCGCGAGGGTCGCGGCCAGATCCACCACGAGCACCTCCTCGGCGGCGGTGACCCCGACCACCACCAGCCGCTGCGCCGAGCCGACCGGGTGCGGCAGGTCGTCGGCGGCCAGCGAGGTCACCTCGGCGCCCTCCTCGCCGCCGCTCTCCGGGTGCGCGCCGACCCGGCCGGTGCGCACGTCGACGGTGAAGGCGCAGAAGTTGCGCAGCGCCTGGTCGGCGACGGCGGCCAGCCGCACCAGCCCCTCCTCGTGCAGCCAGCGCACGGTGTCGGCGACGGTGACCTCGGCGAGCTCGGAGCCGACGGTCACGAGGGAACCGTCTCGGCGGTGTCGTCCATGATGGCCCGGTACTGGCGGGCCGCGTCCGCGGAGCTCTCCCTGATCGCGGCCATGATCTCGGCGGCCAGCTCGGCGCCGGTGAACCGGGCGGTCGTGCCGGGCGCCAGGTACAGGTCGGTGAGGTGGCCCATGGCGTCGACCTCGGGGATCACCGCGCCGCTCGGCGACGGCCTGCGCGCCCGGATGGCGTCGATCCGCTCCCGCATGTCCGCGATCCGGTGGCGCAGGTCGCGCGCGGCGTCCAGCGCGGCCTGGACGTCGGGGTGGATGCTGCTCATGCGGTACCTCCGGAGGACGGTTGCTGGGTGGGCGGCGCCGGGGTCGGCGGCGTCACCGTCGGGGCGATGCTCGGCCGTTCGCCGATCACCGGGTCGGTGTGCGGGGTGTCGTCGACGTACATGAGCCGGTCCGGGTGCCAGGCGACGACCCGGTTGCGGTCGCCGCCCCCGCCGCCCTGGCCGCCGCCCATGCCGGGCGCCATCGGCATGTACGGCATGTACGGGCTGCCCGCGCGCGACCCGTTCGCCCCGGCCTGCGAGCCGCCGCCGAGCGGCTCGATCACCGAGGCGCGCGGCAGCCCGGCGGTGCTCGGCGCGGTGCCGGTGCCGCTCACCATGGGCATGGCGCCGACCGCGAACGCCGTATCGCCCGGGATCCCGGCGTCGACGCCCGGCATGCCGCCCGGCGCGCCGGGCGAGCCGGGGCCCGCGCCGGTGAAGCTCGGGATGCCGTAGTCGTCGGAGTAGTAGCCGTCGTCGTAGCCGTAGTCGTCGTAGCCGACGTCGTCGTACTCGTCGCCGCCCTGCAGTCCGTCCATGCCGCTCATGGCGCTCATCAGCGCGGGCAGCATGGCGCTCATCATGCTCGAATCGCCCTGCCCCGAGCCCTCGTCCGCCCCGGCGCCCGCGGCGGCCTGACCCGCGCCGACGCCGGACTCCACGGCGCCGGTGTACCCGGTGATCGTCTCCGCCGAGCGCGCGTTCTGCTCCTGGAACTCGGCGAGCGCCAGCTCGGTGCCGACGGCGTCCTTCGAGCGCAGCGCGGTGAGCAGTTTGCGGCGGGCGGCCAGGATCTCCTGCGGCGTCGGGTGTTTCGCCTTGGCCAGCCGGAACGCGGTGCCGTAGCTGTCGATGCCGTCGGCGAGCGTGCCGAGCCGGGCGCCGAGCCCGGTGAGTTTGCCGTGCTGGCCGAGCAGCTCGGTGCTCGCCGCCGCGCCCACCGGCGTCCAGCCCTGCAGCGTGCCCGCGGCCGCCGTCACCCCCGGCGCCGTGCCCGCCAGCAGCGTGCCCGCGAAATTGCGCACGGTGCCCGCGAATTCGGTGGCGCGGCCGGGGCCGGGGCCGGTGTGCAGCGCGCGGGCGAAGGTCAGCGGGTCGACCGTGGCGTCCGGCATGCCGCCGACCGGGGGCGGCAGCCGGATCGGCAGCGACACCACCTCCGGCACCGGGTTGACGGCCTGCTCGCCGCCGCTGCCGCCGAGCGCCCGGCTGCCATCGGCGTCGGTGGCGGTGTAGTCCACCGCCGCGGCCCCGACCTTGCTCGCGGTGCGCTGGATTTCGCCGAGCAGCCCGCCGAGTTCGTTGAGCAGCGAGGCGGCCTGGCCGTTCAGCCGCGGCACCGCCGTCGCCGAGATCGGGTCGGCGCCCGCGGGCACCACCCAGCCGCCCGGCATCGCCCCGCCCGCGTCGCGCGCGAGCGCGGCGAGCGCCGCCGCCGTGCGGACCAGCTCGTCGACATCGACATTCAGGACCATCGCTCCCTCCTTCCCTCGCTCAGACCACCGGTACCGCGACCGGGTCGCCCACCGGCACCTGCTCGCCGCCGCGCGGCGCGGCGGCCCCGACCCCGGGCGGGTGCGCGAAGCCGCCGAAATCGCCGAGCGGCCCGGTGGCATCCGCCAGCTCGGCCTGGAAGGGCCGCAGCTCACCCTGGACGATGACCTCGAGGGTGCCGCCCTCCTCGGCCGGGAAGACCACCGCGAGCGCGGTGCGGTCCGCTCCCGGCGCGGAGCCGCGCGTGCCGTCCTGCGGCGGCGCCACGTCGCCGCTCGCCGGGCCGCCGACGTTCGCGCCCATCGGCGGTGCGCCGGTGGACATCTCGGCCTTCGGCGGCTCCATCGGCCCGGTGTCGGCCGGGGCGGCGATCGAGACCCAGGTGGCGACGTCACCGGTCTGCATGGCGTACGGATCGACCCGCTCCAGCGACTTCACGTCGCTCCACTTCGCCGTGGTCTTCGCGTAGGCGGCATGCGCGTCGGTGTGCTCCCTGTCCGCGAACGCCGCGTCCAGTGCCTCCGCCACGGCGGGCCAGACCCGCTGGTGCCGCCCGTCCGGGAAGTCGTAGGGCACCTTGCCGTCCTCGCCGACGACCCGGGCCGGCGCACCGACACCCGGTTGGCCGGGGGTGGTGTTCGGCGCGTGCACGGCCGGATTCGCGCTCGGCGCCGGGGTCGTGCCCGGCGCGGTGACCTGCGGTGCGGGCGCCGCGACGGCGGGCGTGGCGATCGGCGGGGTCTGCACGGCGGGCGGCCTGATCCCGCGGTCCGGGTCGCGCATACCCCGGCCGAGGTCGCGGTCCTGGTCGGCGAAGTTCCTGCTCATCGCCTGCTGGGCCAGCATCGGGAGCAGCATCTCCATGCCCGAGCCCATGCCGAGGCCGGAGCCGATCCCGGACCCCGGGTTCACGCCGGGCACCGCGCCAGGGGTGATCGGCGTGGCGGGGGCGGGCTGGTTCGCCGACTGCGCGGCCTGCACCGCGCGGTCGAGCGCGTCGGCGGTGCGGCCGGAATCCGTGCCGGTGCCGGTGCCGGTCCCGTCGATGCCGGGCAGGGTGGTCCCGGGCGGGGTCGAGCCGCCGATGCCGGGCAGGCCGTAGTCGGTGGGCGAGGTGCCCGGCGCCACGATCGGCGGGGCACCCTGCCCCTTCGACTGTTCGAGCAAGGCCTTCAGCTGCTCGATCGCCTTGGTGTCGGCGGCCAGTTGCTCGGTGGTCTTCCTGTCGATCTCCTTGGCGAGATCGTCGGCGCTGACACCGCCCCTGCCGAGGGCGGTGTCGACATCGGCGAAGGCCTGGATGAGGAGTTCGGTGAAGTTGCCGCCGGGGGTCGTCGCGACCACGAGGTTCATACCGCTGATCAGGCCACCGATGCGCCCCTGCCCGGTTGCCTTGATCTGGTCCATCTTCTGATCGGTCGCTGTGATCACGGCGTTCTGGATCTCGGTGAACTTCGCCGCCATCCCGTTGAGCCGGTCGACCAGCTGCGGGTAGCTGGTGCCGACGGCTCCCGCGCCGGTGACGACCGGCGGCCGGAAGGGCGCGATCGCGGGCGAGGTCGGCTCGGTGCGCTTCTCCAGTTCGCCGAAGAGCCGGTAGCCGTCGGAGAGCGAGACCGCGAGCGAGCTCCCCACCCCCGCGTGCCAGTTCGCCAGCGCACGCTCCAACCCCTCCGGCTGCAGCAGGAACCCGGCGCCGATCGCCGGGTAGGCCGGGTCTCGGTTGAACGGCGGGGTCGGGTACATCGACACGTGCTCCCCGACCCAGACGAAGGTGACATCGGTGGGCTGCGCACCGGGGGTGTTCTCCCGGTTGAGGTCCCACAGCGAGACCGCGCCCGTCGAGACCCCGGCGACGACGAGCGCATGGCCCAAGCCGCCCTTGACCGCGTCGCTCGCGCGGGCGAGTGTGCCGAGCCGGTCCTTGGCCGCGTTCGGGGCGGCGCCCCGCTTGGCGAGCGCGTCCTTGTAGCGCTGGTAGGCCTCGTGCCGCGCCTTCTGCAGCGCCGTGTCCGACGGGTCCTTCTTCAGCGCGGCCTTGGCCAGGTCGAACTCCTTCTTGGCGTCGTCCGCGCCCTGCACCGCCTTGTTCAGGGCACTGCCAGGGGTCGTCCCGGCCGCCCCGTGCGCCGTGTACGCGGCGAGCTCGTCGCCGAGCTTCTTCGAGGCGCCGGCCAGGTACTTCTCGGCGCCCCTGGTCATGAAGTGGCCGGCGAGCCCGCCTGCCGCGCCGACGGCGCCGCCCGTCGCCCAGCTCTCGATATCGGTATTGCCGCTGACCACCTGGTTGACGACACCGCCCGCGGCGCCGCCGACGATCGAGGCCGTCCACTTGGGGCCGGGCAGGAACCGGGTGAGGGCCGCCGTCGTCGCGAAATCGGCCGCCAGGCCGAGGATCGTGGTCATCGCGCCACCCCGCCTATCCCGCGACCGTCAGCGGGGCGCCCACCTGCTGCTCGACCGGGCCGGGGCCGGGCGCGACCACGTCGACCCCGGCCGGGCGGTGGAACCCGCCGAAGGCGCCGAAGTCGAGCCCGCCGTGCTGGACGCTCTCGGAGAAGGGCCGCAGCTCGCCCGCGACGATCACCTCCGGCGGCGCGCCGTCGAAGGCGACGACGATGGCCGTGGTCACCCGCTCGGTCTCGCTCGCCGTCGTCACGGTGGCGCCGGGTCCGGCCGCGGGCAGCGGCGCCCAGCTGGCGACCACGCCGGTCGCCAGATCGGACGGGCCGACCGGCTCCCCCAACGGCTGCCCCTGCGGCGGCAGCGGGATCGCGGTGCGCGCGTAGGCGGCCCTGGCGTCGGTGCCCGCGTGGTCGCTGAGCGCGAGCGAGAGCGCGTGCGCGACCACCGGCGAGACCAGCTGGGTCCGGCCGTCCGGGAAGGTGAAGAGCTCGCGGCCGTCACCCGCCGTCGCGGCGGGCGGCGCCCCGGTGACCGGGGCCGACACCGTGCGCGCGGCGGGATTCGCCGCGGTGCTGCCCGCTTGGGCCTGGGCGCCCGGCTGCTGCCTGGCCGCGGCGGGCTGCTGGGACTGCGACTGCTGGCTCGCGGTCCGGTTCGCGGTCTGCGCGATGTCGGAGCCCCGCCGTTGACCGGGGCGCTCCCGGTTGCCGGTGCGGTCGGTGCCGCGGCCGGAATCGGCCATGGCGCGCTGCATCATGGCGTTCTGCAGCAGCGGGTCGAGGCCGGACGAGCTCGACGCGGGCGCCGCGGCGGCGGGCTGCGCGACGGTGGCGGGGGACACCTGCGGGCCCGCGCCCGCGGCGGGTCCGGCGCCGGTGGAGGTCCCGGTGCCGCCGGCGGAACCCGGCTGGGCCGAGGTGCCGGTGAGGTCGCCGGTGCGGGTGGCCATCGGGTCGGTGGTGGTGCCCGCGGGGTCGCTCCCCCACTCCAGCGGCGCCGGTGGCAGCACGGTGGTGCCCGGGTCCACCGTGACGGCGTCGCCGACCGGCGGGGTGGAGCCGGTGCCGGTGTTCTCGCCGTCACCCTTGGCGTCGTCGACTTTCGGGGCGGTGGCCTCTGGCTCCTTCGGCGGCGCCGGCGGGTCCTGCACCTCGCCGGCGAGGTCGCCGAACAGCGCTGTCGCCGCCCGCATCTCGGCCTCGGCCCGCGCGGTCACCGACTCCAGCACCGACAGCACATAGGTGTCCTCGGTGATCGCGCCGGAGCCGGTCTGCAGCCCCTCCGGGCTCAGCCGCTGCTCCTGCACCAGCGCCTGGATCTTCTCCGTGTCGGCCGGGTGCACCCCGGCCATGTCGGTCAGCGAGGCGATCTGCGAACTCAGCCCCTCGCGCCCCTCGGACACCTGCGCCGCGGTCTTCTCCACCACCCCCGCGACCGCCTCGTCGCTGCGCCGCAGCGATTCGTACAGCTCACCGAGGTACCGCACCCGCTGGAAGTACGAGGGGATGTTCGCCGCCTCCCCGTCGGCGACCGGCGCCGCCGTCCACGCCTTCGGCATCAGTTCGCGGGATTCGGCGCCGAAGGCCTGCCAGTTCGCGTGGTAGATGCCGGGCAGGTTGTTCCGGTAGTTGTCGACGACCGCGGACGAGAGCGAGAGCCCCTCCGGCAGCCGGGCCGGGTCCGGCATCATGACCCGCGGCATCTTCGGCGCCGCGGCCGGGCTGGTGATGTCGATGAGCGGAATCCCGCGATCGACCGCCTGGTACCGATCCCACTTGTCATCGAACGACCTGGCGAGACCGGGCCCGGACGCCGCACCGGCGAGCCCGGCGTAGGTGCGCCACGGCGCGACGTGCGCGCCGCCGAGGGCACGCGGGATCGTCGACTTGAAGAGCCCGGTCCTCGCCAGCTGCGTCGGTGCGGCCTTGGCCAGCGAGGCGCCCGCGCCGAGCGCACCCTTCACGCCGAACCCGGCGGTGGGGATCAGCCCGCCGATGGCGCCGAACGCGGCGCCCTCGGCCATCTCCTCCGGGTCCCACCCGCTCTCGAAACCGGCGACCAGACCGCCGATGATGCCGCCGACCAGCGCGCCGCCGACCGGGCCTCCCATCGCGTACCCGGCCATACTCGCCGCGCCGGTGAGGATGCTGCCCAGCAATGACACGACATTTCACCTATCTCGCGTGCGGGGTGTCCAGCGGTCCCGGCCTCCTGCGGATCGCCCTCTCGGGTCACCCCATTCTCGGCGATTCCCATCGGTGGGAATTCCGGCGGCGCAGGTACGGGCCAAGATTGGGGAGGCGTGCCGCCGAGCCCACCGGCCGACCAGCGAACGAGGAGGGAGCGCCGGATGAACCCCGTCCAGCTCCGGCGCGCGCGAGCGGACGGGCGCCGGTGACCAGCGCCGGGCTCCGGCCGCCCGGCGAAGGGGCCGAAGCGGTGGACGCCGAGGTGGTGGTGGACGAGACCGCGACCGTCACGGTGACGCCGTGGTCGCCGCGGGGTGAGCGCCGGGCAGCGGTGCCGCTGCGACCCGGCGCGCCAAGCGAGCCGCAGGCCACCCCGGTGGCCGCAGCGAGTCCGGTACCCATGTCGAACCCGCTGCCTGCGAGCTCGTTTCCCGCACTGGCGGGGATCACCGCACCCGCGACCCTGCTGCGGCAGGCCGCGCCGACCGGCACGGCCCTCCCTGCCCCGCTCACCGGCGCCGCCCCCGCGGTCGCACCGCCCGCCACCACCGGCACGGATCTCGCGCCGGACCGTACGCGAGCGGACGACGAGGCCGGCGAATCGGCCGAATCCGCCCCCGCGACCTCCGCGATGGACCTGCTCCCGACCCTCGCCGACGCCCTCGCCAAACTCGGCACCGGCACCGGGGCGACACCGGCCGCGAACATCATGGGGGCCGACCCGGCCGAAGCGGCCCCCGTCGCAACGGGATTGAGCCCCGCGGCCGAGCGCGCCCTGCAACTGCTGAAGAACCTGGCCGCGGCCTACGGCGACGGGGACACCAAGGACCCCGAGACCCTAGCCCTCCGCAAGGAACTCACCGGAAGCCCCGGCACCGGCAGCGCCGCCACCAACGTCGCGGCCCGCCGCCTCTACCAGGCCAACTTCGCCAACGCCTACAACACCCTCGACAACCAACTCGCCAACTACATCACCCGCACCGCGGGCACCACCAAAATCGACCGCACCGCCATCCACAACCTGCTCCGCGAAGTCAACATCGCCATCAACGAACTCGGCCCCCAGGCCTACACCAAACAAGGCCAGCAACAGGTCCACACAATCCTCACCGCCGCCCTCACCAAAGCCAACGCCATCGCGGGCGGCACCAACACGGGCAACACCGACACCGCCGGCTTCATCAACCAGCTCACCGCCCAATACCTCAACAACATCGCGGGCCGCAGGACACCGGACACCACCCCGGTGAGCGGGCTCCCCGGCGGCAAGGTCGGCGACTGGATCGCGCAGGCCGTGCAGATCCTGCGCGCCATGGGCTACGACACGAGCAAGATCGACCCGGCCGCGCTGGCGATCATCGCGAAGCACGAATCCGGCAACAATCCGAGTGCGGTGAACAACTGGGACAGCAATGCCGCGAAGGGGATTCCGTCGAAGGGGCTCATGCAGACCATCGGCCCGACCTTCGACCGCTGGGCGGTGGACGGCCACCGGAACATCATGAACCCGGTGGACAATATCGTCGCCGCCGCTCGCTATGCCATCAACCGGTACGGGTCGGTGAGCAATGTGCCCGGCGTGGTGGCGGTGCGGGCGGGCCGCAAGTACGTGGGGTACTGATGCCGGCGACCCGACCTCCGAAATCCCCCGACCGCCCGCCCGACCGGGCGCCCGGCCCGGGCGATCCGGCGCCGGGTCCGGACGATCGGACCACCGGCCCGGACGATCCGGCCACCCCCCGTGCGACGACCGCCGCCCCGGAGCGCCCGCGCCGAGCTGGCACCGCGACCCGCAACCCCACCCGCGCCCCACCCCAGCCACACCGAGCCGGCACCGCGGGCCCATCCGCCACCACCGCCGCCCCCGCCGCGAGCACCCCGGCGGCCACCGGAAGCACGGCCCCGATCCGCGCCGACGCCATGGCCGCGCAGTCCGGCGCGAGCATGCCCATGGCCGCCGCCGCGCTCGGCACGCTGGCCATGATCGCCGCCCAGTACGGCGCGGGCACGCCCGTCTCGGCCACCGGCCAGCCGTACGCGCCCCCGCGGCTCGCCGACGGCCGCCCGACCGGCCCGATCGCCTGGGACGGCGCCCTGAACTCCCGCTACGCCGCCGACAGCGGGATCACCGCAGGACAGGACGCCGCCGCGCAGTCCATGAACGCCGAACTGAACCGCATCCTGGACGGCGCCGTCGACAACTCGGTGCAGGGCAGGGCCGCGATCGGCGCGATCATCGCCGAGGTCAACACCGCGCTCACCGCGCTGGGCAGCGTCGAGAACACCGCGGTCGGCAGGCAACTCGTGATCGGCACGCTGGGCAACGCACTGCAGCGCGCCGGAACGGTGCTCGGCCAGGGGCAGGCCGCGGCGGCGCTCACCGCGGACCGGGTCGCCGGGCTGGCCGACCGGTACCTCCAGCAATCCGCGCCGCGCAAACGCGCCACCCAGCGCCCGGCGGTCGCGGCGGGCGGCACCGGCGGGCCGCCGCGCACCCGCCCCACCGGGCAGCAGGGGCAGTGGATCGACGAGGCCATGCGGGTGCTGCGCCAGCACGGCTACGACACCAGCCGGATCGACCCCGCCGCCATCGCGGCGATCATCCAGCACGAATCCGGCGGCAACCCGAACGCCATCAACCTGTGGGACAGCAATGCCGCAGCGGGCATCCCCTCCAAGGGGCTGATGCAGACCATCGACCCGACCTTCGCCGCCTACGCGCTGCCCGGCCACGGCAATATCTGGAACCCGGTGGACAACATCATCGCCGGGACGCGGTACGCGATCGAGCGCTACGGCTCGGTGAGCAATGTGCCCGGCATCGTCGGGCTGCGCGACGGCAGCGGATACGTCGGCTACTGAACGCTCAGGCCCAGCGCGCGGCCCGATAGTTCTTGGGCAGCGGCACCTCGCCGAGCGGGACCCCGGACCGAGACGCCGCATAGCAGACGCCGTTGCCCGCGTACATGATGACGTGCCCCGGGACGCCGTTCTCGAAGGAACTCTCCGGGAAGACGAGGTCGCCGGGTTGCAGCGGCCCGGTCACCCGCGGAAGCTGCCGGTACTGGTCGGCGGCGACCCGCGGGATCTTCACCCCGGCGGCCCTGGCCGCGTACTGCATGAGCCCCGAGCAGTCGAAGGAGTTCGGCCCCTCGTTGCCCCACACGTAGGGCTTGCCGAACTGCGCCCGAGCCGTGTCGAGCGCGATCTTCACCTTCCCGCTCGCGGGTGCTCCGGCGCCACCGGCCGAGACCGGTGTCTTCTTGCCCGCGATGTTGTTGAGGTATTGGGCGGTGAGCTGGTTGATGAAGGCGGCGGTGTCGGTGTTGCCCGTGTTGGTGCTGCCCGCGATGGCGTTGGCTTTGGTGAGGGCGGCGGTGAGGATTGTGTGGACCTGTTGCTGGCCTTGTTTGGTGTAGGCCTGGGGGCCGAGTTCGTTGATGGCGATGTTGACTTCGCGGAGCAGGTTGTGGATGGCGGTGCGGTCGATTTTGGTGGTGCCTGCGGTGCGGGTGATGTAGTTGGCGAGTTGGTTGTCGAGGGTGTTGTAGGCGTTGGCGAAGTTGGCCTGGTAGAGGCGGCGAGCCTTGACCGATTCGGCGCCGGCGCCGGAGCCGGGGGCGAGTCCGAGTTCCTTGCGGAGGGCGAGCGTCTCGGGGTCCTTGGTTTCCCCGTCGCCGTAGGCCGCCACCAGCGCCTTCAGGACCTCGAGCACCCGCTGGTCCTGCGGGCTCAAGCCCGCTGTCGCGGTGCCGCCCCCGGGCGCGGCGGTGCTTTCGCTCGTCGGAGCGCCGCCGCCCGTCCCGGCCGAGCCCCCGCCCCCGAGCAGGGACTGGGCCAGGGTCGGGAGCATGCCCAACGCCATGGTCCCCGCCATGGTGGCGGCGGGGAGGACCGCGGCGACGGTGTCGGCATCCAGCGCGGGTGGCGGCGGATTCGCCGGCGGCGCCGCGACGGCCTGCGGCTGCGCCGGGACGGGAGCGGGAGCTGCCGCCGGAGCCACGGGGACCGCCGCCGCGCCCCCCGGTGCGAGCGGACGCAGCGCGGGTGGCAGCAGCGCCGAAGGCACCGTGATCCCCGGCAACCCCGGAATCGCGGTGTTCCCGGGCGGGCCCGCCACCGGCGCGGCGGCACCGGGCGCGCCGACCGCGGGCATCGCGGGCATGGCGGGCAGCCCACCGCGCCCGCCGCGCCCCTGCCCGGACCACGGCGTCACCGTCGCGCCGTTCTCCCCCGCCCCGTCCTCCGGTGTCTCCACCGGCTCCGCGACGACCGCCTCCGCGATCGACCACACCTCCGCGCTCGTCATACCGCCCCGCTCAGCACGCGCTTCACCCGGACATCCGCACCGGACGGCAGCTCCTGCCACACCGCCAGCCCGGTGCCCGGCTCGACCGTCACCAGCTGCCCCGGCCCCACCGCGACCCCGGCCCTGCCCGGTGCGTTCCCGCGAAAGTCCCAGAACACCAGGTCACCCGCCGAGACCGCCGACCGATGCACCCGCTGCCCGCACCCACTCTGCGCGGCAATGGATTCCGGCAGCAGCACCGCGCCACCGGCATCCGGCCGCCCGCAGACCGCGCTCCCCGCAGCGGGCTCGACCGGCACCTCCGCACAGCGCCCGGAGGCCACCGCGAGCGAGGCGCCGTAGGTCACCGACCGGACGAACGCGCCCGCCTCGGCGACCGCGTCGCGCCGCGCGAGCGCCAGCTCCCGCGCGCACCCGGCCGCGACCCCGGTATTGCCGTACCCCCACGGCTGCTCCTGGTACGGGGCCGTCCGCATGGCGGCGACGCAGCTGCGCTCCCAGGCCGAGAGCGAACCGGCGTCCGGCGGGACCGTCAGCGCCGCATAGGGATTGGTGCTCGGCGTCGCGGCGGGCGGCGGGGCCGCGGTCAGCGGCGGCGGCTCCGCACCGCTCCCGGACGGGTCCGGCCCGACCGCGCTGTCGCACTGGTAGCGCAGGTCGGCGGCGGAGGTCGCGACCGAGCCCGCCGCGGCGATGATCGCCACCGCGGGCACGGCGAGCAGCAGGACGGCGACCGCGCCGCCACCCCACCGGGCCCCGCTCCCACCGCCGGAGCGATCCCGCCGCCGCCGCGGCCGCGGCACCAGCCACGCGAGCATCATCAGCCGACCGAACATCGCGGCTCACCGCAGCCGTTCGGCGACCGGGGAGAGGGCGCGGCGCCACGCGGCGACGTCGGGGCGATGCGTTCCCGGCGGTTGCAGGGTGTGCCACGGCGTCCGGTTCACCCCGGAGCTCCACAGGTCGGTGTCGGTGGCCGCGGTGATGACCCGCCGGGCATACCGCATGCGATGCGGATCGGAGACGTCGGCCATGATGGCGTCGACCGCCTCCGTTGTCAGTTTCGCGTGCTCGTTGCCGATCCACTTCATCATGCGCCCGGCGGCATCCCGGTCCACGCTGTGCAGGGTGGGGGGAATGCTCGTCCGGTTGCCGTCGGCCACATTCTGCAGCGCTTCCAGCTTCGTCTTGGTCGGATCGCGCATGTAGTCCTCGACGTACCTGCGCTGCGCGCCGATGGCGGCGCCCCCGTCCAGGGTGACCCCGCCCGCGTGCGCGAGGCGCCACCGCTGCGCGACCGACTCCAGCGTCGCCAGGTGCGCCACCATCTCGTCCGGGTCGCCGTTGTGGCCGAAGACCAGCCGGTCGGCGGCGTGCCCCACGTTCTGCATGGCGGCGACCACGTGGCCGAGGTGCTTGTTGGCGAGCGTCTCGTCCTCGGCGTTGTCCTCCATCATTCCCCAGGAGCGGACGGCGCGGGCCATGATCTCGCGGTCGCTGAAACCGGCGCCGGTGAGCGCGCCGTAGGCGCCGTCGAGCAGGCCGCCGGAGTTCCGCAGCCTGCGGATCGCCGCCGCGGCGCCGCGCGGGGTGTCGAGGCCGCCGCCGTGCTCGGCGCCCGCGCGCGCGGCCACGGCGAACTGCTCGCGGTTGAGCTGTGCCTGCGCCATCCAGCCGGTGGCACCACCGAGCCCGGGCGCGGCGTAGTACTCCCACATCGACTTCTGCATGGCCTTCTCCATGCGCGCCCGCGGCCGCAGCGGGTTCCTGATCCCGCCCCACACCCACTCCGTCGCGGGGGAGCTGTTGATGGTGCTCACCGCGGCCAGCGTGTTGAGCAGCCCGAGCCCGCCGATCGAGGTGGCCCCGCCGCCGCCACCCGTTCCCATCGCGCCGCCGCCCGCCCGGCCGTTCTCGCCGCGCATGGCGTTCCCGATCCGGTCCACGATCCAGTCGGTGCCCCCGGCGATCTTCCGGTTCAGCAGGTTCAGCTCCACGATCAGCACCAGCCCGGCCCCGGCGCTGATCACCAGGACCGACATGACCTGCCCGCCCGCCTGCCGGAACAGGTTCCCGTAGAAGAGGCAGGCCGCGCCGAGCGCGATGGTGTTGACGACCATGGCCGCCGCGGCGATCAGCCCGTCCACGATGTTGTACACCAGGAACGACTGCGTCGGCCCGTACACGAAGCCGCCGGCCGCGAAGCCGAAGATGGAGTAGATGCCGTGCTTGAGCACGCGCATCCCGGCGCGCAGGATCCGCCAGGCGAGCATCACCCCGAGCCCGCAGATGATCAGCGCGGTGAGCAGCATCAGCAGCCCGGCCCCGATCTGCCCGGCCCCCGGATTCGAGGCGGAGACGAAGGCGGCGGTATCGCCGCAGCTCTGCAGCCCGTCCTTGACCCGGTCCTCGCTGCCGCTGAGCATCCCGCTGGTCCAGACCCCGCCGCAGGCGGGCCGGTCGTCGATCACGTGCCCGAAGTTCCAGACCTGCAGCGGGCGCCGGGCGAGGTTGTCCGCGAGCGTGGTCTGGATGGTCGCCACCAGCCGCATGGGGTTCACCTCGGTGTTGCCGTTCAGCCCGGCGGCCACGGTGATGCCGACGTCCCTGCCCTTGGCGAGCACCCCGTCCGCGGCCAGCGCGTCCTCCAGCGGGTGCGCGAGGAAGAACGGCCCGGCGATGGCGACCAGCACCATGGTGCAGACCTGCGCCACCGCCTTCGCCGACTGCCCGCGCACGATGAAGTAGGCCACGAAGAAGGCGCCGATCGCCGCCGCGGTGAGCAGCATGATCGGGGTGGCGAGCTGCCCGCTGAGGTTGGCGGCGACCCCCTCGAGGGCGGAGCCGATCGAGGCGAGCCACTGGAAGCTCAGGGCGTAGCCGATGATCCAGATCGCGGTCGTCACGATCACCGCCCAGCCCGCGAACTCCAGGCTGATGATGGTCGAGAGCACGGTGTTGCCCGGGTTCAGCACGCCGCCGCGGTCGGTGACGAACATGTACTGCGACAGCGGGACCCCGGCGGAGTCCTTCACCGCCATCCAGCTCAGCGCGCTGTTGACCGAGCCGGGGGTGCCCGCCGAGCCGCTGCCTGCCAGCGCGGCCCCGCCGAGCGCGGCCGGGAGGACGACCGTGAGGGCGAGCACGGCCAGCAGCCGGGCGGTCCAGCGCCTGCGCCGGGTGGCGGTGACCCAGGACCGCCCGCGCCGCCACCACCTCGCCGCGCTCCCGGCGCGCCCGCGCTCCGTCGTCACGGCACGGTCTGTCGCGCGGCGGTCGGGGTGCTGGTGATCGCGGCCGCCCGGTCCGCCCGCGCCGGGCCGAGCACCTTGCCGCGGCCGATCCGGTTCAGCGCGTCCCGCATGAACATCTCGCCGCGCCGCTCCTCCGGCACCTTGCGTCCGGCCCCGACCGGCGGCGCGGTCTCCTCGCGCAGCACCTGCAGCAGGAACGGCGCCTCCTCCAGGTCGACGCCGAGCCAGTCGAGGCTGTTGCGCGCCAGCACCTCGTCGCGCTGCCGGAAGACGAAGCGGTTCGGGATGAGATTGTGCGCGGCGCCCTGGAAGTCGGTCGCCGGGTCGTGCGAGGCGAGCCCGATCGCGGCCAGGTGCTTGCGGCCGTCCCTGCTGAAGTCGGAGGTGACCGCGGCGCCCACCTGGGTCTGCGTGAAGTGGTGCGCCTCGTCCCCGACCAGCAGCCCGAACCGCCCGTTGTCGCTGAGGAACGCCTCCCGCGCCGCCACCCCGACCAGCTCGTAGAGCGCGGTGCCGAGCCGCTTGGTGAGCGGCAGCCGCTGGTACAGGTGCGGGGTGGTCAGCTCCTCCGCGCTCGGCAGCGCCAGCTTGTGGCTGCGGACGACGGTGGCGGCGGCGTCCAGCCGCAGCGGCGGCAAGTCCGGGTCGAAGAGCACCGGCACCCGCTCCACGATGGTGCCGAGCCGGGCCGCCAGGTCCGCGTACTCCTCGCCCAGCTCGCCCGCGCCGCGCAGCCGCCGAACCGTGTTGTAGAGGTCGAGCATGCTCCGGATGCCGTGCTCGGCCATGCCCTTCACCGAGAGCAGCGAGCTCCCGGCGGCGCCGGCGCCCGAGGTGGGCGAGAGGTCGAGCAGCGGCAGGATCGAGTCGAGCGCGCGCTCGCCCGCGATCCGCGGGTCGAAGAGCCGCAGCGGGTCCAGCGAGACGACCGGGTCGGCGAGGTCGATCACCACCGCGTCGTCGATGGTGCCCGCGAAGTGCTCCCACTCCCCGACCTGGCTGCGGTCGAGCGCGAGGAACTGCCCGCCCATGTCGTGGACCAGCACCGCCATCAGCTTCAGGAAATACGACTTGCCCGAGCCGAGCTCGCCGGTCACCGCGAACGAGGCGGAGAAGTCGTGCAGCGCCGCCTCCATGATGCCGAAGTGGATCGGCTCGAAATTGCCGGAGAGCAGGTTCACCCCGATCACCGGCCCGCTGTCGTCGCCGACCTGGCTGGTGATGAACGGGACGAACCCGGCCCACATGTCGGAGGGGACGATGTGCGCGAAATCGTCGAAGGCGCGCCGCGGCGGGCTGCCGGGCACGAACATCGACCACAGATCCACCTGGGCGCCGACCGGCGCCGTCAGCTCCACCTGGAACCGCTTGTACCGCCGCTTCAACGTGTTCACCGCGTCCATGGCGACCTCGCGGGAGGGCCCGCCGACGGCGATCACGGTGGTGAACGAGATCTCCGACTCGCCGCTGTTCACCTCGAAGTGGTTGTTGTACTCGCCCAGCATCTGCGCCTTGGCGGCGAGGGTGTTCTGCGCGAACGAGACCTCCTGGTCGCGCTGGTCCATCTGGTCGCCGAGCCGGCGCAGGTTCAGCTCGTTGTTCTTCAGCACCTGGTCGGCCGGGCGGGTGGCGATCCGCATCGCCCAGTCGACGGTGACGTTCTCCATCGCCTCCAGCACGGTCAGGAACTCGCTTCCCCCGGGAAACACCATGCCCGAGTACGGGAACGAGTGCGGGGTGAGCATGGCCTGGTAGGACGGCCGGTACTCGAAGTCCGGCTGCACCACCTTGATCACCGGGACGAAGGAGGGGCGCAGCCGCCGGTTGCCGTCGGTCCTGGCGCCCTCGTCCAGCGCCGCCGAGCGGAAGACCGCGGCGGTGGCGTCGTCCAGCGCGCCCGCCCGCGCGGGTGCCACCGGGTCGCCGACCGCGCCGCGCGAGAGGTAGTGCTCCCAGAGCCACTGGAACAGCGAGGCCGGCACCGGGACCGGGTCGAAGTCGCCGCCGATCCGGGAGAGGATCTCGTTCGCCTTCTCCGCGTAGCCGTCCAGCTCGGCCCGGGAGATCGCGGTGGCGTCGACGGCGGTGGTGCTGCCGCGCCAGACCCTGGCGAGCCCGGAGATGCCGGTGTTGCCCGCCCCGACCGGGATGGAGAGCAGGTGGATCCGGGTGCGCGGCCCGATCGCCCGCATCCGCTCGAAGGAGGCGACGACCTCGTCGGCGTAGTCCTCGCAGGCGTCCAGGTCGACGCCCTCCACCATCTTGGTCAGCACGTCGAGGGTGTTCAGCCTGGCCTGGATGCCGAGCAGCAGCGCGCCGTCCGGCAGGCTGGTGACGAGCGCGTGGTGCGCCGCCTTCACGTCGAACTTGTCGCTCCCCCTGCGCAACCCGTAGCCGAGCGGCTGCACGAAGTAGGTCGCGGTGACCAGCCCGGAGTGGGTGAACTGCAGGTTGCCCCTGACCGCGGCCGTCGG
This sequence comes from Nocardia sp. NPDC057227, assembly GCF_042669725.1. Classification (NCBI taxonomy): domain Bacteria; kingdom Bacillati; phylum Actinomycetota; class Actinomycetes; order Mycobacteriales; family Nocardiaceae; genus Nocardia; species Nocardia sp. NPDC057227. The sequence goes on from NZ_JBHUXA010000013.1 coordinate 109,334, forward strand.
CTGCAGATCCCGGTCGAATGCCATCCGCTACGCCGCCTTCGCGTCCGGGAGCAGCAGCACCACCGATTCCTCGATGAACGTGGTCTGCTCCGCCGAGTCCGAGCCGATCGGCATCCCGGAGGCCGAGACCGGCCTGCGCAGCACGAGCAGCCTGCCGATCCACCAGATCCGCGAGGAGAGCCGCACCCCGGTGTAGGGCACGAGGCCACCGGCGAAGACGATCAGCACCGTCACCGCGGTGCCGATCAGGAAGGTGACCGCCGGGTTGGCGGGCAGCGTCATGGTGCCGATGCCGGTGAGCAGCAGCCCGGTCATGCCCGCCGCGACCTGCGGGAGCGTGTACGGCCCGAAGGGCAGCTTCTGCCCGTTCTGCGATTTCCCGATGACCGTCGGCACCCTTTTTATCGGGGTGAAGACCTTGACGACGTCACTCATGAACCGTAACCGACGGGGAAATTCGGCACGATGCTGTTGGAATCGATGCGGGCGTAATTGATGAGCGCGGGCAGCACCCAGAGCACGACACCGGCGAGCACCGCGGAGGCGCCGACGCCGATAATGCGGGTCGCGGCCAGTTTGGTGCGCGCGCTCTCCGCGATCAGAATTCCGATCGCGACGATCGCGATCACGATGAGCCCGGCCCACCGGACGAAATTCAGGACGATTACCAGAATGCTGGTCAAGCTGCTCATGGGGTGCTCTCTTTCCTGCTCAGTTCTGGGTCGGCGGCGGAATCCGCGCGGTCGTCGTCGCCGGTGTCGTCGAGGCGTTCGCCGGGCCCGCCGGGCCCGCCTCGCCGCCGGTCACCACGGTGAGCGGCTCGGTCAGCGCGGGGATCGGGTCGACCGAGGCCACCTGCCACTGCCCGCCGGTGCGCACCAGCGTGAGCGGGTAGACCAGGGTCGCCGCCGCCGCGCCGTCGACCTTCGGGGTCACCTGCACCGAGAGCCTGGCCCGCGCGCTCTCCGCGCCGCAGCTGCGGTCGTCGGAGTCCACCGCCGTCACCTCGGCCGCGCTGAACGGCGCGGGCTGCACCGCCGCGATCGCCGAGCCCGGCTGGGTGTAGCGGGCGATATCGCCGCTACCGGCGAGCATGGCGGCGAGGAAACCCGCGGCGACCTGGTGCAGCGGGGTCTCCTGGCCGCACGGCGCGCCGTAGGCGAGGCTCAGGTCGGTGCCGCGGGCGGGCGGCTGCACCAGCGCGGGCGGGGCCAGCGCGCGCAGCCTGCCCGCCGCGGTCGAGACCGCGACCCGGTAGTACTGCCGCGGCTCGCCCGCCGCCGCCGCGCCGGTCCGCGCGCCGTGCCGCACCGAGACCGTCACGCTCCACACGTCCAGCCCGCCGCCGGAGACCGTGCGCGCCACGTACACCACCGCGGGGTCGGCGACCGGTCGCCCGCTCGACGGCAGCGCGACCTGTCCGACGGCGGCGTACTCACCGAGCTTCTCCCGCTGCGCGGTATTCGCGGACAGATAACTCACCACGAATTGCTCCGCGAACGAACCGGCCAATTGCGCGCGCCCGATCAGCGCCGCCGTGGAATCGTCGGAGGGGCCGGGCGGCGCCGGGGTGAAGAAACCGTGCAGCGCGTTCCCGCCGCCGAGCACGGCGAGCACCGCGAGAATCGCCACTATCGCATTGTCACGGCGGCGGCGGGCGACCATCCGGCGGAGCAGAGCCTCCGAATCGTCCCGTTCGCGGACCGTGTTCCTCATGTCGGAAATGGTAGAGCGCACCGCTCGGCACGCTCGTCCACGCGGTTCCCAGGAATGGGAACCGCTCAGCAGGCAGAACTCCGGTCGCCCCCGGCCGCCAGCCGGTGGTGCAATTGCTCGTCGTACCCGATCGGGTGCCCGAAATCCGCGGGCGCGGGCCGCGCCGGATCGCCTGCCATCCGGACCAGCTGGGCGATCGCCAGCCGGGTGCTCGAACAGCCCGGGTACGGGTAGAGCAGCAGCGAGGTCGGGGTGTAGCCGCCCGCGTAGTTCAGCGTGCCGACGGTGACGCCCGCGCTCTCCCCGGTGTCGAGCCGCGCGCCGAGCTCGGCCAGCCGCGCCCGGTCGCCCGGGTGGAAGACGTCGACCGGGCGGAAGAGGTAGTCCCAGCGGATCCACGGCGCCGGGTCGGTGAGCCAGTGCGAGATGCTCGGGAAGTCGAGCTGCAGCACCGCCAGGTGGGTGCCCGCCCTGCGGTGCGCCTCGCGCAGGCCGATGCGCTCGAGCGTCGGCGGCGCCGCGGGGGTGTCGGGCACGGTGACGTCCTCGACCAGCAGCCAGGCGCCGCGGGTCCGCTCGTCGTCGCGGGAGCGAATCGTGAAGCGCCAGCGGCCCGGTCGCGTCCCGCCGTGCGTGATGGCGGCGTCGAACTGCAGCCGCCCGCCGCCGGCCGGGTCGTAGAGCAGGTCGAGCACCTCGGCGTGCCGGTCGAAGCTCGCCGCCCGGTGGAAGAGCTCGGCCAGCGAGATCCGGGGCACGTACTGCTCCGGCGAGCCGCCGGTCAGCCGGGTGATGCCGACCGGCTGCTCGATGGTCTGGTTGTCCAGGTCCCAGACCGCACCGACCGCGGCGGGCGGCTCCGGCGCGGGCGTGTCGTCCGGGCCGAGCCACAGCCGCACCGCGTGCACGTCACCGGCGGGGCCGAAGACCGGCCGCAGCAGCAGCCGGAACCGCCCCGCGCCGGTCCGCACGGTCCTGGCCAGCTCCTGCGCCCCGATCCGGGCCGCGCGAATGGCCTCGGCGACCTCGAGCGTGGTCAGCCCGTCGTACACGGCGGGGGTCTTGGACAGCAGCCGCTGCAGCACCCGCTGCCAGCTCGCGAAATCGCGGGGCGACTCCCCGACCGACGCCACCGACATGGTCTCCGGCGTCAACGTCTCGATCGTCACCCACGGAATCACGGGGCCAGTCCACATCGCACCCATTCAATGTACCGTTACTTAGCGGCGTGATCAACCGGTGCGTGAACTCCGTCCGACTTCGGAACGACCGCGAAATGGCCGCCCGGAGCGGCGGTTACTCCGGCAGGGCCAGCGCGAGCACCCCGGCGCCCGCCAGCAGCCCGAGCCCGCCGAGCGGCGACGGCACCACCCGCAGCCCGGAGACCGCGCTGAATCTGGCGTGCGTCGCGATCGCCTCGCCGAGCGGCTTCCAGAGCGCCGGGCCCGCCTCGGCGACCTGGCCGCCGAGCACGACCAGGTCGAAGTCGAGCAGCGCCGCCGCCGAGACCAGCGCGCGCCCGGTCGCGGTGCCTGCGCGCCCGACGGCCGCCGCGGGCACCTCGGCGCCGACCCGCGCCGCGTCGAGCAGCTCGGTCAGCGAGCCGCCCGCCCAGCCCTGGCCGCGCGCCCAGCGCAGCATCGATGTGCCGCCCGCGACCGCCTCCAGGCAGCCGCGGCCGCCACAGCCGCAGCGGTCGTCGAAGCCGGGGACCAGCGCGTGCGCGAGGTGCCCGGCATTGCCTGTACGCCCGACCACGGTGTACCCGCCGACCACGACACCGGCCGCGACGTGCCCGGAGAGCGCGACCGCGAGCACGTCGAGCGTCTCCCGCGCGGCCCCGAAGTTGCGCTCGGCCATGGCGAGGCAGACCCCGTCCAGCCCGAGCCGCACCGCGGCGCCGGGGAACATCGCCTTCGCCGCGTCGACGATGCCGAAGCCCGCCCGCCACTCCGGCACCCCGCCGGGGGCGACGACGCCCGCCTTCATGTCGATCGGCCCCGGCGAGGCGATGCCGAGCCCGGTCACCTCCAGCCCGTCCGATGCCTCGAAGAGCAGCGAGCGGCAGTTCTCCCAGACGTTCCTGGCGGGCATCGGGATCCGGCGCACCGCGTCGGCGTCGACGTCCTCGGCGATCCGGACCGCGGCGAGCTCGGTCGAGCCGATCTCCAGCGCCAGCGTCGTCACAGCCCGTCCGTTCCGGTGGGCGCGAGCGGGCGGCCGAGCACGAAGTGCCTGCGCGGGGCGGGGAGCGCGGGCACGGTGTCGCGCGGGCGCCTGCCGGTGCGGATGATCCGCACCGGGCGCTTGTGGTCGATCAGCGCGGGGCGGTGCGCGTCCAGGTTCTCGATCACCCGCCCGGAGTTGTCGTAGGCCACCCCGGCCCAGATCATGGCGCGGGGCGTGTCACCGCGGTCGATGAAGGTCTGGGCGAGCTGGGCGCAGCGGTCCGCGAGCGGGCAGCTCGCGCAGACCCGGACGGCGGAGCGCCAGGCCTCGGGGCCGCCGGCGTCCAGGTCCCAGTCCGCGGGGCTGCCCGCACACGGCGGGCGCACGGCGTTCTTCGGGGGTGAGTTCGAAATGTCTACCGGCGCGGGATGATTCGCGCCGGACGGACGGATTCGCGTAATGCTCATGGTCATCTCCGGAATTACCGAGGGCACACGTCACACCCGGTGCGTGTCCCATGGGATCGGACGATCATCGGGGCTGACGACAGTCCCCGGAAGGCCGGCCGCGAGAAGCCGACACCCCGAACGGTAACCCACCGTTGGCCGCCCGGCAAGACTTCATACCCCTGAATAACGGCACGTTGACTAGAGGGAGTGTCGAGCGCTACGGTGTCCAGCGATACGCTATCGAACGGTCCATCAGACCGGTTGCCCCGTGAGGTTTCGTTGTGAACATGGCCGCAGAAACCGAATTCACCATCGACGAGCTCGCCAGGGCGGCCGATATCACCGTGCGCAGCGTGCGCGTCTACCACGAGCGCGGCCTGCTGCCCTCCCCCGACGTGCGCGGCCGGGTCGGGTACTACCGCGGGGACCACCTGGACCGGCTGCAGACGATCAGCAGGCTGCTCGGCCGCGGCATGAAACTCGCCGGGATCAGGGAGCTCCTCGACGCATGGGACCGCGGCGACGGCCTCGCCGACGTGCTCGGCGTCGGCCCCGAGGAGCCGCTGGTCACCGACGCGCAGAGCCTGGAGCTGGCGACCACGCTGTCCGGCTCCGGGCTGCTCACCCAGGACACCCTGGAGCTGGTCGAGCAGCTCCGCACCGACTGCGCGCAGCTCGCCGAGCGCTGCGCCACCGAGCTGCGCGAGCGGATGGCGGGCCGGGATCCGGCCGATGTCGACGCCGCGCGGCGCGCCGTCGGCCGCGCCGCCGCCGAGATGCTGGAGCACGCCTTCACCGATCCGGCGCCGCAGACCACCTGAGCGACTTCGCGAACAGAACGAAAAGTACCCGGGCTTCCGGTGCGGGAAATTGCGCCGGAAGCTTAGATGTACGAATCAGTTCGGGTTCGCGGGAGGTCGAGACGTTGCGCCAGGTCGGCCCCGCGGGCAGCGTCATCCGCGAGCGAACGGCGGGCGCGCCGAGCTTCACGCTGCTCGGCGCGGTGCGCGGCAGGCTCGGCGCGCGGGAACTCGAGCTCGGCAGCCCGCAGCGGCGGCTGGTGCTCGCCGTGCTGCTGCTGCACGAGGGCGGCCCGGTGGAGCTCGACGACCTGGTCGACGCCGTCTGGGGCGACCGCCCGCCCGGCCAGGCGGTACAGGGAATCCGCAGCCACGTCGCCAATCTCCGGCGGGTGCTCGAACCCGAGCGCGCCGCGAGACAGCCCGCCGGACTGCTGATCTCGGTCGGCCGGGCCTATGCGCTGCGGCTGCCCGCGGGCAGCGTGGACGCGGTGCTGGCCGGCACCCTGGTCGAGCGGGCGCGGCGCAGCGAGCACGCAGGCGACAAGGCGGCCGCGCGCGAGCAGCTCGCCGCCGCGCTCGAACTCTGGCAGGGTTCGCCGCTGGCGGGGCTGCCCGGCCCCTTCGCCGAGCGGCACCGCGAGCGGCTGGCCGAGCTCCGGCTGGCCGCGCAGGAGCGGCGGCTCGCGCTCGACCTCGCGCTCGGCCCCGCCGAGCCGCTGCTCCCCGAGATCGCCGCGCTCAGCGCCGAACACCCGCTGCGGGAGGGCTTGCGCGGCCTGCACCTGACCGCGCTGCACCGGGCGGGCAGGCGCGCCGAGGCCCTGGCCGTGTACGCCCGCACCCGCAGCGAACTGGTCGCCGAGCTCGGCGTCGAGCCCGGCGCCGATCTGGCCCGGCTGCACCGCGAGCTGCTGCGCGACGAGCCGCCCCCCGCGCCCGCCGAGCCACCCGCCCCGGTGATCCCCGCGCAGCTCCCCGCCGACCTGGTCGATTTCACCGGCCACGCCGAGGTGGTCACCCAGCTCGCCGCGCGGCTCCGCCGCCCCGACCCGCACGGCGTGCCCGCGGTGGTGATCAGCGGCATGGGCGGGGTCGGCAAGAGCAGCCTGGCGATCCACGTCGCGCACCGGATCCGCGACCACTTCCCGGACGGCCAGCTCTACGCCGACCTGCACGGGGCCTGCTCCGCCCCGGCCGCGGCCGACGTGCTGCTCGGCGGCTTCCTGCGCGGCCTCGGCGTCCCGGAGGGCGAGCTGCCCGCCGCCGTCGTCGACCGGGCGGCGCTGCTGCGCAGCCTGCTCGCCACCCGGCGGGTGCTGGTCGTGCTCGACGACGCCCGCGACGTCGACCAGGTGCGCCCGCTGCTGCCCGGCACCACCGGCACCGCGGTCCTGATCACCAGCCGGACCGCGCTGAGCGAGCTCTCCGGCGCGCACCCGCTCCGGCTGCCGGTGCTCCCCCGCGACGACGCGCTGCGGCTGCTCGCGAAGATCGCGGGCCCGGAGCGGATCGAGGCCCAGCTCGCCGCGGCGCACCGCGCGGTGGAGGGCTGCGGCTTCCTCCCGCTCGCGGTGCGGATCGTCGGCGCGCGGCTGGCCGCCAGGCCCGGCTGGAGCGTGGCCAGGATCAGCGACCGGCTCGCCGACCAGCGCTCCCGGCTGGCACTGCTGCACGTCGGGGAGCTGACCGTCGCGCGCGCCTTCCAGCTCGGCTACGACCAGCTGAACTCCGCGCAGGCCAGGGCTTTCCGGTTGCTGGCGCGGATCGGGATCCCGGAGATCCCGCTCGCGGTCTGCGCCGCCGTGCTGGACTGCACCCTGGAGCGGGCCGAGGAGATCTGCGAGGCGCTGGTCGATCTGAGCCTGCTCGACACCCCGCGCCCCGACCGCTACCGCTTCCACGACCTGATCCGGCTCTTCGCGCTGGAGCAGCCGGAGCCGGAGGGCGCCGCGGCGGTGCCGAGGGCGCTCGACCACTACCTGGCGACGCTGAACCGCCTGCACCGGGTGTTCCGGAGCAGCGCCGTCCGCGACTGCCTGCTGCCGACCACCGCGAGCGGCAGCCCGATCGCCGACAACGAGGCGGGCCAGGCCTGGCTCGACCTGGAACGGGCCAACCTGATCGCGCTGCTGCGCGCCGCCGCGGCGGCGGGCGTGGTCCGGGTGGCCGCCGACGTCGCCTGGGCGCTGGTCAGCCTCTCCGACCTGGGGACCAACCCCGGCGAGACGCTGCGCGCGCTGGAAGCCGTGCTGCACGAGGCGGAGTCGCTCGGCGACCGGCCCGCGCAGGCCAGGCTGCTCGCCGCCGCGGGCGGGTTGCAGACCGTCGGGCTCGGGCAGTTCCTCGCGGCGGTCCCCCGGCTGCGCCGCGCCCGCACCCTGGCCGAGACCGAGGGCAACGGCAGGCTTCGCGCCTGGGCCGACGTGTATCTCACCCTCATCGACTGGCACCTCGCCCCCGCCGCCGAGCTGGCCGACCGGGTGGCGGCCGCCGTCGCGGCCTTCGACGGCACCGGCGTTCCCTGGGCCGAGTGCATTCTCCGGGTCGCCGCCGCGCAGGCCTACCTCGCCGTCGGCGCGCACGAACCGGCGGGCAGCCAGGCCGAGGCCGCCCTGAGGTTGGCGAGCAGGGCGGGGTTCGGCGAGATCGAGGCATTCGCCATGCAGGAGGCTGGCGCCGCACTGTCGGAGGCGGGCGAGCACGACCGCGCCCTCGAATTCTGCACCGCCGCACTGCGGCTCGCCCGCAGCCACGGCCCCCGGTTGCAACAGGGCTGGGCGCTGACCCCGCTGGCCCGCGCCAACCTCAATGCCGGGCACCTGGAGGCGGCCGAGGCGCAGGCGGCCGAGGCGGTGCGCATCCTCACCGGCTGCGCCGACATGTTCAACCGCGGCCGGGCGCTGGTGACCCACGGCCGGGCGCTGGCCGCGCTGCACCGCACCGACGAGGCCGTCACGGTCTTCCTGCGCGCCTGCCGCTTCTACGCCCGAATACGCAGGCGCGACATGGTCGATCAACTCCGTACCCTGCTGATCACCGACTTCGGAGTGCCACCGGACACCGACTTCTCCGGCACGCTTACCCGGCGCCAACCCAGCGCCAACGAGTACTGAGAAACTACCCGGATGCGCCCCCGCCCAGCCCCCGTCTCCGGCACGACGGGGGCTGGGCCGCCCGAACCGGGCGAATCGCCCGAATCGCCTGCATGCCGCGCGAATTCGGGACCACGCGCAGCGTCGCGCACTAGTGTCCGTTGTACACCTGTCGACTGGTTTCCCGGTGTCGGTCGATCAGTGGATACCGGTCCGAAAGGCAAGCCGATAATGGTTCACGACGTCCACCCGAGTACCGAGACGGCGCCGCACCCGCTCGACTGTCCCGCCCGCCCCGGCCTGCTGACGCCGTACCTCGACGCCTGGGCGGCCAACGACGCCGACGCGCTCGCGCACTGCTACACCGAGGGCGCCGTCGCCACCATGCCCGGGATCGTGCTCGCGGGCCGCGCGGCCATCCGCACCGAGATGTCGATCGTCTTCGCCCGCGGGCTGCGCGGGAGCCGCTCGGTGGTCGACCTCGATGACGTCCGCTACCTGGGTGCGCACTGCGACGTCGCGCTGGTCACCGGCCGCAGCAACCTGGTCTTCGCGAGCACGCTGCCGCACCCCGATGCCTGGGCACAGGACACCTGGACCCTCACCCTGCGCGACGGCCGCTGGCTCATCGACGCCCACCACCGCTCCGTCTCCGACTTGGCCTGAATCCTTCCCTGACCCGATAAATCGGCTGCCGTGCAATAGATTCCAGCCTTCCACGACCGGAAGGCCGCCCGTGAAATCCCGCATCATCCGAGTGCCGACCGAAGCCGGGCACGCCCTGTTCCTCGGCGCCCTGCGCGCCGTCGTCGGCCCGTCCCACGTCCTGACCGACCCCGCCGCGACGCGGCGCTACACCACCGACGCGACCGGCCACTGGAGCGGCCGCGCCCTTGCGGTCGTGCGCCCAGGCAGCACCGACGAGGTGTCGGCAGTCGTCGCCGCCTGTTTCGACGCGCGGGTGCCGATCGTCCCGCAGGGCGGCAATACCGGCCTGGTCGGCGGGACAGCGCCCGCCCCAGGGTCGATCTTGCTGAGCACCGGAAGACTGGACCGCATCGAGGTGAACGACCACACCGTCACCGCGGGCGCCGGGGTGACGGTCGCCGCCGCCGACCACGCCGCCACCGCCGAGGGCCTGCGCTTCGGCATCGACCTCGCGTCCAGGGATTCGGCGACGCTCGGCGGCATCGTCGCCACCGATGCGGGCGGCCCCCGCCGCATCCGGCACGGTAGCGCCCGCGCCCAGCTGCTCGGCATCGAGGCGGTGCTCGCCGACGGCTCGGTGCTGTCCCGCTCGACCGCGGCCGCCGCCGACAATATCGGCTACGACCTGCCCGGCCTGCTCGCGGGCAGCGAGGGCACGCTGGCCGTCGTCACCGGGGTCTCGATGCGGCTGGTCGCCCCCGCCCCCGACCCGCACGTCCTCGTCGCCGCGCTCGACACCGTCGACGCCGCACTCCGGCTGCACGACCGGATCCGCGAGTCCGAGCTGATCACCGAGGCGGCCGAGCTGATGACCCGCGGCGGCGTCGCGCTGGTGCGCGCGCACACCGGCGCCGGGCACCCGTTCCCCGTCGATACCCCTTACTACGCGCTGTTCGAGCTGTCCAGCCGGAACGGCACCGAACGCTCCGCGCTCGAACTCCTCGCCGCGAGCGGCGACCTCATCCGCGACGCGGTGCTCGCGCCCGCCCCCGCCCGCCGGCTCTGGCAGCTGCGCGAGGCGCACACCGAGGCGATCGGGCGCGAATCCCGCACCGCACCGGTCAAACTCGACGTCGCGCTCCCGCGCGCCGGGCTCAGCGCCTTCCTGGACGCCCTCCGCCCCCTGCTCGCCACCGACTTCCCCGCCGCCCGCCCGATCCTGTTCGGCCACTTCGCCGAAGGCAGCATCCACGTCAACCTGCTCGACGTCGCCCCGGCAGCGTCCGAGGCCGTGACCGACGCCGTGTTCACGCTCGTCGCCGAGCACGGCGGCAGCATCAGCGCGGAGCACGGAATCGGGCGCGCCAAGGCGCCGTGGCTGCACCTCGGCCGCAGCCCCATCGATGTGCACGCCATGAATCGGATCAAGGCGGCGCTCGACCCGCGCGGAATCCTCAACCCCGGCGTCCTGCTACCACGCTGACCCGGCCGCCCAAACAGCGCTTGAATCACTGATTGAAACATGTTCTACTTCCGGGCGTGAGCGAGAAGAGTGTGTTCATCACCGGCGCGGGCGGCGGACTCGGCGGCGCGACGGCGGCGCTGTTCGCGCAGCGCGGCTGGCGGGTGTTCGCGGCCGACCTGCGCCCGCCCGCACCCGCCCCGAACGTGATCCCGCTCGAACTGGACGTCACCGACGCGGCGGCCACCGCGGCAGTCACCGAGCGGGTCGAACGGGAGAGTCCGGCCGGGCTCGGCGCGGTGGTGACCTTCGCGGGGACGATGTTCGCCGCCCCACTGGTGGAGGCCGACGAGGCGGATATGCGACGGATCATCGACGTCAACGTCCTCGGCACATACCGGGTGGTGAAGGCGACGTTCCCGCTGGTGCGCCGTGGTGGCGGCCGCGTGATCACGATCAGCTCGGAAACCGGCCGGCAGAAGGCGCTGATGCTCAACGGCCCCTACGCTCTGACCAAGCACGCGGTGGAGGCCTACTCCGACGCGCTGCGCCGCGAACTGATGTTCCTCGGCGTCCCGGTGAGCATCGTCCAGCCGGGCCCCTTCCGCACCGACATGGTCGGCGGCATCCGCGCCACCTTCGACCGGGCCCGCGAGCGATCCGGGCTCTTCACCGAGCTGATCGCGAAGGTGGGCGCCCTCGCCGAGGGCGAGCAGCGCCGCGCACACGACCCCGCCGTGCTCGCCGAGGTCGTCTGGCGGGCCGCGACCGCCCGCCGCCCGCGCCGCCGCTACTCGGTGCGCCCCGACCCGCGCCGGGTCGCGATGCACCACACCCCGGACGCGATTCTCGACCCGCTGCTCACCCGCCTCCTCGGTGGCAGGCGATGATGCCGATCGCCGGACGAGTCTTCGTCGTGACCGGCGCAGGCAACGGCATCGGCCGCCGCGTCGCACTGGAACTGCTCGGCAGGGGCGCTGTCGTCGCCGCCGTCGACCGGGACGAGCGAGCACCGGCCTGCCTTGCCGGACACGCGCGATCGTCCACGCACGTCCTCGATATCGCCGACCGCGCGGCGATCCGGCCGAGGTGCTCGCACGGCACGGCCGAGTCGACTACGGCCTGGCCCAGGTCGGCCGCGTCTTCTACCGGCGCGGGTCCAGCAGCGGCGCCGGCTGGTGCTCACACAGACCTATCACTTCTCGGGTCGGGCCATGCCAGGTGTTCCCCCGAGCGCGACGGCTGAGTCACGGGAATTGTCGCGGACGACGGTGGTAGGTATACGGCGTGGATTACAGCGAGGCGCGTGAGCTGGTGCGCCGGGAGTTCGAGCCGACGTGGCAGCTCGGGACGTTCTGTCTCGACGACCGCAGGATCGTCGAAAACGACCGGTTCTGGGTCTTCACCATCGGCGCTTGGGAGTGGATCGTCGAAGTCGACCTCGATTACGCGATACCGGGCCCTGGTGTCGTCGTATACAAGACCGACGGCCGGATCGGCTGGGTACACACGGTCGACCTGGCCTCCGACGACACCATCCGGAGCAGACCGAACCCGAACCCGACCCTGCTCGAACACGGCGCGGGCGAGGTCTCGGAAACCCCCGGAAGAACCACACCGACGCAGGCCCGCACTGCCTCTCGTTCCCGCTGCTCACAGCCGTGAAATCGATGGCTGCGGTGCGCGGTCAGGCCAGTCCGTGCCGGACCGCGTAGACCGCGAGTTGCACGCGGTTGCGGGCACCGGTGCGGGCCATGGCATTGGCGAGGTAGGACTTCACCGTGGTCACCGCGAGGTGCGTGGCCTGCGCGATCTGCTCGTTGGTGAGCCCGGTGCCGACCAGGTGCACCAGTTCGCGCTCGCGGGGCGTGAGGTCGGCGGCGGCCGCGGGCCGGGTGGTGACGGCGCGGGCGACCAGGCGGCGCAGCACGTCCGGGCTGAACGGGCTCTCGCCGCCGGCGGCCTGCCGGATCGCGGCGAGCAGCCGCGGCGGCGGGCAGCCCTTGGCGAGGAACCCGGAGGCGCCGGCCTCCAGCGCCGGGTAGAGGTGATCGTCGTCGTCGAAGGTGGTGAGCACGACGACCCTGGCGCCGGGGTCGGCGGCGAGGATGCGCCGGGTGGCCTCGATTCCGTCCATGCCGGGCAGGTGCAGGTCCATCAGCACCACGTCGGGGCGGGTCTCGCGGGCCAGCCGGACGGCGGCGGCGCCGGTAGCGGCTTCGCCGGCGACCGACAGATCGGGGGCGCTGCGGCAGAGCATGCGCAGCCCGGCGCGGACCAGCTCCTGGTCGTCGACCAGCAGGACGGCGGTCATCGGCCCGGCGCCGGAATCGTCGCGCGGACGAACCAGCCCGACTCTTCGGGGCCGTAGTCGACGGTGCCGCCGACGGCGTCGATCCGCTCCCGCATCCCGGTCAGCCCGAAACCGCCGGGGCGGGGCGCGGCCGCGCGGCGGTCGTTGCGCACCGCGACCGCGACGGCGCCCGCCGCGTCGAGCTCCGCGCGCACCGCAACCGTCGCACCGGCCCCGGAGTGCTTGACCGCGTTGGTGATCGCCTCCTGCACGGTGCGGTGCACCACCAGCGCGCGCACCCCGGTCACGGTGGCCAGCGCCGGGTCGATGACGGCGCTGACCCGCAGCCCGGCGCGGGCGGCCTGCCCGATCACCTCGTCGAGCAGTGCGGGCACCGTGGTGCCGCCGCCGGCCAGCAGGGCGCCGACCCCGCCGGGTTCGGGGTCGCGCAGCAGGTGCAGCAGGCCGTGCAGATCGCGCAGGGCGCTGTCGGCGGTGGCGTGCACGTCGGCGAGGACCTCGGCGGTCTGGGCCGGGTCCAGATCGGGCACGTGCCTGGCGGTGCCCGCACGCACCAGGATGGCCGAGACGTGGTGCGCGACGATGTCGTGCAGGTCACGGGCGATGCGTTCGCGCTCACCGCGGCGCGCCGCCTCGGCCCGCAGCCAGGCACTGCGCTCGGCCTCGGCGGCGCGGCGCCGCAGCGCCTGGATGTAGCCGCCGGTGAGCAGCGGCAGCACCACCAGCACCAGGAGCCGGTAGGGCAGCGGCACCGCGCCCTCGGTCCGGTCGCCGAACTCGAGTGCCACGTACGCGGCGGTCAGGATCGCGGCGCCCGCGAGCTGAGCCTGCGGCCGGGCGCGCAGCGCCAGTTCGGCCAGCGTCAGCGCCGCCCACACCTTCACCCCGCCGCCCGCCGCCTGGCCGAGTTCGTGCGCGGCGACCAGCAGCAGCGCCTGCCCGGCCACCGCGGTCAGCGGCCACCGGGCACCGGCGACGAGCAGCGCGCCGGAGCAGACCGCGAGCACCGGGTCGGCGCTGTTCGGTTCGCGTACCAGCACATACAGCAGGCCGAGCGGGATCGCCGCCGCCCGCACCCACAGCGGCACGATCGATGCGCTCACCCCGGAACGCCCGGCGGCATCCGCATCGCGCCACCACCGAGCGGGCCACCACCCACCAGCACGGTCGAACCGGCCAGATAGCCGAAGTCGTCGGAGCACAGGGCCACCATCGCACGCGCGATCTCCCTCGGTGTCGCCATGCGGGCGAGCCCGGACACGTTCAGCGGGCCCCAGGCGTCGCGGAACTGGTTCCACACCGCGTCCGGCAGGCCGGGCGGGCGCACGAACGCCGTGTCGGTGGTGCCCGGCGCGATGGCGTTGACCCGGATGCCGCGGGTGCCGTAGTCCTGCGCGACCGCTGCCACCAGGCCCTGCAGCCCCAGCTTGCTCGCGCTGTAGGCGGCGCCGCCCGGACGCCGCGATTCCGACGCCGTGCACAGGATGGCGCCACCGCCCGAGCGCAGCAGCAGCGGCACCGCGTGTTTGACGGTCAGGAAGGCACCGCGCAGGTTCGTACCGAGCACATCGTCGAAATCGGCGAGCGCCAGCTCGGCCGCCGGGGCGGTGCGGGTGATCCCGGCATTGGCCACCGCGACGTCCAGCCGCCCGAACCGCCGGTCCACCTCGGCGAAGAGCGCGGCGACGTCGTCCGGCTCCCGGACGTCGGCGCGCACGAAATGCGCCGCGCCGGGCAGTGATCCGGCAACCGCGCGGCCCAGGTCCTCCCTGCGGCCGCAGAAGACCACCGCGGCGCCCTCGGCCGCGAACTCGCGCACCGCCGCCTCCCCGATACCCGAGGTTCCGCCGGTCAGCACGACGACCTTGCCGCTGTAGCGGCCCGCGGCGGCGGTTGCCGGGAGCGGCGCGGCCGGAGTCCGCAGGTAGGCGGGCACCGTGGTGCCCGCGGTGACGGCGACCGCGCCCGCCCCCGCGGCGGCCAGGCCGAGGAAGGCGCGGCGGGTATTGCTGGATCGGCCCGCGGTGTCCTGGTTTTCGCTCATGGCTCGATGGTCACCGTGGCGGTGCGGGCGCCGGTACCTCCTTTCGGCCGGGATTCCACCGCTCAGCCGCCGGTGGCGGAGTCGAGCAACCGGCGCACCTGTTCTGCCACGTGCTCGAGGAGGGACGGGTCGTTGTGCAGTTTGGCGAACAGCAGCGCGCCCTCCAGTTGAGCGAGCACCGCCCGAGCGGTGGCGATCGGATCCTCGGCGTCGAGCTCGGCCACGATGTCGGCGGTGATCGCGGTCTGTTCGCCGAAGATCTCCCGAACCCGCTCGCGGACAAGGGGTTCCCGGTCGGTCAGTTCGATCCCGAGGTTCGCCAGCATGCAGCCGCCGAGGTTGCCGGTGGCCTCCCGGTAGGCGCGCTGGGCCTCGAGCTGGGCGCCGATCAGGGAGTCGAGGCGCGACTTCGGATCGCCCGCGCGGTCTCTCGCCGCCAGCCACGCGGGCCGCTGCCCCTCCCAGTAGGCATCGACAGCGGCGACCGACAGCGCCTCCTTGGAGGCGAAGAAGTGGTAGAAGCTGCCCTTGCGCACGTCCGCGCGCGCGCAGATCTCCGCGACACCGATCGCGGCGTAGCCACGCCGGTGCAGCAGATCCCCCGCCGCGTCGAGCAGCCGCTGCCGCGCATCGCTGGTCCGTCCCATCACCGCAGAGTAGACGACCGGTCAACTTCCTATTTATAGTTGACCGGTCGTCTAGTTCGGAGGTTCGAATGCCCGAAATACCCGATGCCGTGGCCTTTCACAGCGAATACCAGCGCACCAGGGCCGAACAGGGTTGGAGGGACACGGCCCGTCTGGGGCGCCGCGTCGCCGAACACACCAGGACCGTGGTGCGCGGCCGGCGGGCGGTGGCCCGGTGAACCCCTTCGCCGACCTGACCGGAATCGACCATCCCATCGTGCAGGGACCGTTCGGCGGGGGACTCTCGACGGTCGACCTGCTGGCGACGGTCAGCGACGGCGGCGGGCTCGGCTCCTACGGGGCGCACATCCTCGACGGGCAGGCCATCGTCGAACTCGTTGCCGCGTGCCGAGCACGGACCCACCGGCCCTTCAACATCAATCTGTGGGTGCCCCAGCCCGGTGAACCCGCCACCTTCACCGCCGCGGACACCGACCGGCTCCAGCCCTACTACACCGAACTCGGCATCGAACCGCCCCGCGAGATCGCGGCACCGGACTACGCCGGACAGCTCGCCGCGGTCCTCGACGCCGCTCCCCCGGTCGCGAGTTTCGTGATGGGCATCCCCGACCCCGGCTTCCTCGCCGCGGCCCGCGAGCGCGGGATCGTGACCATCGGCACCGCCACCACCGTCGAGGAGGCGATCGCCGTGCAGGCCGCCGGGATGGACGCCGTTGTCGCCTCCGGATCCGACGCCGGTGGGCATCGCGGCGCGTTCCTGCGCCCGGTCCAGGAATCGCTTGTCGGCACCTTCTCGCTGATTCCCCAGGTGGCGCGGGTGGTGTCCATACCCGTCGTGGCCGCGGGGGGCATCGCCGACGCCCGCACGGTCGCCGCCGCGCTGCTCCTCGGCGCGCACGCGGTGCAGATCGGCACCGGCTTCCTGGTCACCGAACAGTCCGGGGCGAGCACGGCGCACCGGACCGCGCTGCGTTCGCCCGCGGCCCGGACCACCGTGCTCACCCGGCTGTTCTCCGGGCGCACCGCCCGGGGCATCGCCAACCGCTTCACCCGCGAGATGGGCGCGTTCGAGGCCGATGTTCCCGCCTACCCCGCCCAGAACGCCCTCATGGCACCGATCCGCGCCACCGCCGCGCACCGCGGCGACCCAGACCTGCTCAACCTGTGGTCGGGACAGGCCGCGGCGCTGGCGACCGGCACCGATGCCGGTGCGTACCTCGCCGAACTCACCGCGCGGCTTCCCGATTCGGCGCGCGCGACATGCTGACGCTCACGGCCGGCAGCCACAGCTCAGTAGACCGCCCAGGGTGGCGGTGGTGCCCCAGCCGTTGGCGGCGTAGAAGTCGGCCGGGTGGTTCCCGAAGTACATCGACGGCACGAACACCAGCTGCAGCGATGTAGGTGCCGCTCACCGTGATGGTCGGGTCGATCGGCTCGGCGGCCTCGAGCACCGCCCCGGCCTCGAGGCCGGTGGAGACGAACGAGACGGTGAGTCACATCAGCCCCGCCGCCGTCGCGAGCCCGCCCACCCACTCGTAGCTCGGCGCGCGATCCCGCACCAGGTAGCGGATGCCGGACGGGAACACGACGAACAGCGTCAGCCCGGTGAGCCCGAACATGCTGCGGGTGAGCAGGGCACCGATCAGGCCCGCGGTACCGGTGACCTGCCGAATCGTGCTGCTGTTCATAGCTTTCTCTCAGTTCGTCCCCCGACCTTCCCGACGATCTCGCCCGTCTCCGGCGGCTCCGGAAGAGCTCCCGGCTCGGCCGTCCCGCCGGTCTGAACGTGGAGCGGGTGGTCCGCGTCGCCATCGACCTCGCCGACCGCGACGGCCCGGCCGGAGCCACCCTGCCCAGGATCGCCGCCGCCCAGCGCCGATCCGACCGGCGACGATTTCCGCTCCGGGCTGGAGCTGTTCCTGGACGGTGTGGCCGTCGCCATCGCCCGACGCCAGCCGGTAGCACTGTTCCGCACGAGCCATCAGTTCATCGCACGGTGTTTACCCCGTTCGCGCTCGGGTAGCGACGAGACAGGAGTTCGGCCCCGGATCAACCGGGCAACCCTGCCCTGCTCACTAAATCTATTGGCAGACAATCGATTACAAACCCAGGGATGGGTTTGAGCGGCAAAGTGCGAGGTAGGTCGCCGGTCCGGGGGAATCCAGGACTACACCCGTGGAGGCCGAATGTTCCGCCATACCGATTACCTACAGTTCGACGCCAAACCGGAGAAGCCCGACCCGGTGTACGCCCGCAAGCTCCAGGAGCTGATCGGCGGCGCCTACGGCGAGATGACGGTGACGATGCAGTACCTGTTCCAGGGCTGGAACTGTCGCATGCCGGGCAAGTACAAGGACCTGATCATGGACATCGCGACCGAGGAGATGGGGCACGTCGAGATGCTCGCGGTCATGGTCGCCCGGCTGCTGGAGGGCGCACCGGCCACGCACTCCACCGAGGCCGCGGCCGGTGATCCGGTGGTGGCCGCGGTACTGGCCGGGATGGACCCGCAGCAGGCGATCGTCTCCGGTGGCGGCCCGACGCTGGCCGACAGCAATGGAATTCCGTGGAACGGCCGCTACATCGTCGCCAGCGGCAACCTGCTCGCCGACTTCAGGGCCAATGTCGCCGCGGAGTCACACGGCCGGTTGCAGACCGCCCGGCTGTACAACATGACCGACGACCCGGGCGTGAAGGACATGCTCCGCTTCAACCTCGCCCGCGACACCTACCACCAGAACATGTGGCTGGCCGCGATCGAGGAGCTGAAGGCCGACGGCGTCGAGGACGTCGTGGTACCGGCGGCGCTTCACGACGAGGAGTACACCGAGCACGCCGAGACGCTGTGGCACCTCTCCGACGGCACCGCATCGGATCAGGGCCGCTGGGCCTCCGGCACCGCGCCGGACGGCAAGCACGCGAATCGGTTCCTGCCCGATCCGCAGCCGCTCGGCCCGAAGGCGTCGGCGCCCGCGCCGGATCCGCTGCTGTACAGCACCTACGACGGGGCGATGGGCAAGCCGCGCTCGACGGCTGTCGGCACCGAGGGCGGCCTGGTCGGCAAGATCAAGGACACCCTGGACCCCAGCAAACCCTGAGGTGCCGCACCTCTGACAGCCCTGGTCCTCACCTTCGGCGGGGCCGGCCTGGCGCACGCCGCACCGGCACCCGCACCGGAGTTGCTCGCCCAGGACGGCACCGTCACCGAGGAGCACGACGACGACAGCGACAAGACCGGGCTGTGGGGCCTGCTCGGGCTGCTCGGCCTGGCCGGACTGGCCGGACTGGCGCGGCGCAAGGAGCACCGCCCCGTCGACAATCCGGGCGCCTACCCCCACCGGCCGGGAGTCTGACGCCTCCGGGCGCCAGGGGCCCGACCCCAGGTATTGCCGGGCACCCCATCTCTTCGATGGGGTGCCCGGCTCGGTGCGTACCGGGAGAAGCGAGATCGGCGCGATGCCCCGGAAACCCCGGCTTCGCGCGGCGACCGACCGGGATCTCGAAAGCTCCGGCGCGGGCGGGGTTCAGGCTGCGGCAGCGGTCATGCCTGCCGGGCTCGTCGAAGGGTCGGCACGCCGATCGAGTCGACCGTTCGCCGGGCGTGCCGGGGCGTGATCGGCAGGCCGCGCACCATGCGGGCCAAGAGCGCGGCGTGGCGCAGGTGGCCGCGCGCCGCGCGCTTGGTCGCGGCCAGTGACCAGACGGTCCTGGTCACACCCGGTCGCAGTTCCGCGCCGTCGAAGCGGTCCGCGATCCAGTCCATGGTCGCGGGCGTGCCCAGGTAGAGCAGGGTGAGGTGCAGGCTGAGCCGGTCGCGCAGGTAGTGGATGTTCGCGCCGGCCCGGCGGTATCGGTCGACCAGGCGGTCCACGTCGGCGACGGTGACGAGTTCGTCGTTGACCGCCTGGATGATCAGGACCGGCATGGCGGGGGGCGAGTCCGCCGGGGCGGATGTCGTCGAGCACCCGCCGCGTCTGCGGGTGCTCGAACAGCTCGGCGAAGGTCGATTCGCTGTAGTTGTCGAGGTTCTTGCCCGCGAGCCGGGGAACCAGCGACAGCGTGGTGCGCGATGCCGCCTGCGCGAGCACAGCGTCGAAGGAGGGTTTGGCGTCGGTACGAAGGACCAGGTCCAGTTCGGGGTACGCCCGCCGCAGCGCCGCGACGCAGATGGTCGAGAACGCCGAGAGCAGCGTGCCGTTGAGCCGGACGAAGGCGGCGCCGGGGTCGCCGACGGGCGATCCGGCCACCGCACCGGCGATATCGAGTTCCGGTGCGTAGCCGGCGGCCATCTCCGCGGCCCATGCCGTGGCGAGCCCGCCGCCGGAGTAGCCCCACAGCCCCACCGGCGTGCTGCGATCGAGCCCGATCGGCTCGAAGTCCATGGCCGCGCGGATGCCGTCCAGGACGCGGTATCCGGGTTCACGGGCGACCCCGAAGTGTCCGCCCATGCCACCGTGGTCGGGCACCGAGACCGCCCAGCCGCGCGTCAGCGCCTCGGCGATGGTGGGTAGCTCCAGCTGGGGAATCGCGCCGAGTGCGCGGGCGCCGCGGCGCAGCGCGTAGGAGGGGAAACAGTTCGAGCTGACGCCGTCGATGGCGGACTGGAACGACAGCAGGGGGCGCCGCGAAGCCGAGCCCGCCCCCGCGGGGAGCAGGACCGTGGTGACGGCGCCTTCCGGGTCGCCGTTCAGATCGGTGCTGCGGTAGAGCAGCTGCCAGGCCCGCAGCTGCTGCGGGATGACGCCGAACAGCGCGACGTCGACGACCCGGCTCCGCAGGACGGTGCCGGGCGCACACCGTTCGAAGCCGAGGGGCGGGCGGTAGAAGTCGTCGTTCTCCGGCCGCGGCGGAGCGCTCGTGCCGGATGGTTCGACGGTCACGGGCACAGCGGGTGCCGGTCGGTGCAGGTCATGTGGTGTTCCCTCTCGCGCGGCGCGGCCGGGTAGTGCCCGCAGGAGACGAACGTCGGCTCCGGAGCTGTCAGCGATGTCGGCACCCGCGGTGATACGTGACTGCCGGGGTCAGGGACAGCAGGAAAGGGTGCACGGTAAACGAACGGTCGTGCCCTCAATACAGCCTAACAGCGATCGCCGCCGGATGAGATCTTCCGGCATTCGGGGGTAATGCCTCCCCAGATGGTGCTGATGGCCGATCTTCGCCTCGGAGCGCCGCGACGAACCGCCTATTGCACGCAGTAGTGCCTCGACACATTTATGTAGCCCTGACCTGCACAAACAAAGTGGTCCCAGCTGGTTTCGAACCAGCGACCTTCCGCGTGTGAGGCGGACGCTCTCCCGCTGAGCTATGGGACCGGGTACGCTCGGCCGCGAGCGGCTGAACGAGTCGAAACATTAGCACGGGCGCCCCGCGCGGCACCAAATCGCGGCCCGACCTGGGGAAATTCGGGAGTTAGGCGTCCGACGTCGGCATTGTCGCCCGCACAAGCCGTCTACCAGCGGATTTGTACCTTGCAGCGCGGGTGGGCTAATGTTCTGCTCGCACCACGGAGCGCCGAAAAGCCTTCAAGGTGGCGAAATGCGGATGTAGCGCAGTGGTAGCGCATCACCTTGCCAAGGTGAGGGTCGCGGGTTCGAATCCCGTCATCCGCTCGAGAGGTAGGGCCAGGTAGCGAAAGTTACCGTCCCCCTTGCGCGGTGGAGTGGCCGAGTGGTGAGGCAACGGCCTGCAAAGCCGTGCACACGGGTTCGATTCCCGTCTCCACCTCGCGCGATTAGCTCAGCGGGAGAGCGCTTCCCTGACACGGAAGAGGTCACTGGTTCAATCCCAGTATCGCGCACCACCAGATCAGCCCCGGTCCTCGGACCGGGGCTGATCTGTTTTCTAGTGCGGGTCGTCCGCGGGGGCGGTCAGCTCGCGCGGGCCGTCGAGCATCTGGACCATGCTGTCGCGGACCTGGACGAGCCCGTCGAGGACGCCGCTCGCCAGGTCGATTCCATCCTCCACCTGGGTGAGGAACAGAATGATGCCCGCCATGGCGGTGGCCGTGCGCTTGGCCAGCGAGGGGCGGCGGCTCATGGTGCTGACGCCGGTGCCGAGCAGCTGGCTCGCGGCGGTGACGACGGGTTCCGCGCCGAACAGCTCCACGTTCTCCAGCAGCCATTCGATGTGGGCGACCTGGTGCCGGATCTGGGTGGCGAGGGTCTCCGGCAGGGCGGTCTCGTCGAGCAGGTCGCGCCAGGCGTGCAAGGATTCGCGGAGCCGCTCGAGGGCCGTCCGGTCGACGGCGGTGCCCGCCTCGCGATCCTGCAGGTCGAAGATGTCGCCGACGCTCTCCAGCAGGCCGAGCACCGGCGACTCGATCAGGTCCGAGGGCGGTACCTCCGGGCTCTGCCAGTGCTCGCGCGGCACCACCACGTCGTACCAGCTGGGCAGGTACTGCAGGCTGCGGCTGCGTGCGCGGTCGCCCTCGGGCAGGCCGAGCAGCCGCTGGTGTACCGCGGTGAAGAGCCGGACCACCTCGCAGTGGCGCTGGATGAACTCGTGCGAACCGATCGGCGCCTCCAGCGCCGCCGACCAGCTCTTCGCGATCGTGCTCTCCCTGGACCGCACGACGCGATTCAGGATCTCGTACAGCGCGGACGCCGGATTGTTGATCGCAATCATTCTGCCCCCTCCGGACTTTCGGACTCGCCCGAGCCGCCCATGCTACGGATAGGGGATGGTGACGGCCTCGATTCCGCTGCCGATCGGGGAGCCGTTCCCCGCCGTGGTGAAGGTGAGCTCGCCGCTGCAGCCGGGCACCCGGTGGCCGCTGTTGATGTTGTCGAACGCCACGGCCACGTTCCCGCGCGGCGGGATCCGGCCCTCGCTCGCCATCCGGACGGCGAGCGTGGCGGTGAAGACCGCGTCGTGCGCGAGGCAGGTGTAGGCGTCGGAGTCGCCGGCCGAGAAGCCCTCGGCGGTGAGCGCGTGCAGGAACGGGTCGTAGCCGGGCGGCCGGGCGGCGGCGCCGACGGGCCAGGTGTGCGGGTCGGTGACGCCGCCGTAGACCAGGGTGAGCCCGCCGTCGCGCAGTTGCTGCTGCTGGGTGCGGTCGACGGTGGTGAGCGCGGCGGCGCCGGTCATGACGAGCAGCGGGCGTTCCCGGCAGGCCCGGGCCGCGAGCGCCTCGATGAAGGCGGGCAGATCGATGACCCGGCCCGCGAACAGCACCACGTCGGCACCGGATTGGCAGGTGTTGATGGTGGGGGTCGCGAACATCTGCGGCCACACCTTCTCGGTGGGGATGCCCGCACCGACGAAGCTCTGCTGGGGGCGGTTGCCGATCCACGGCGCGAGCTGCTCGGCGAAGGCCTTCCGCAGCGAGCCGGCGAAGAGGTCACCGCGCCGGTCCGAGTTCTGGTCCCACACCACGATCGCGCGGCTCTCCGGGCGGTTCGCGCGCAGGTATCCGGCGAGCGTGGAGACGTAGTCGCCGGAGGTCGGCGAGACCCGGATCAGGCCGGGCAGGTCGCGGGAGTTGAACTCCTCGGCGGAGGTGATGGCGCCGATCATC
The DNA here is from genome assembly GCF_042669725.1 of Nocardia sp. NPDC057227. Taxonomy (NCBI): domain Bacteria; kingdom Bacillati; phylum Actinomycetota; class Actinomycetes; order Mycobacteriales; family Nocardiaceae; genus Nocardia; species Nocardia sp. NPDC057227. The sequence continues at coordinate 132,194 of NZ_JBHUXA010000013.1, forward strand.
GGCATCTCGGCGCGCGCGAGTTCGGCCGCGGCGGCGCGGGTGTGGTCGAGGCTGGTGCCGAGCAGGACGGTCGCGACCAGCCGCGGGTCGGGGCGATCGGCCCGCTCGATCAGCTCGCGCACCGGCGTCTGCCAGTGGTCCTGGTAGCCGCCGGTGTTGGCGAGGACCAGCCGCACCGCCGGGCGCGGATCGCGGACCAGGGCCGAGGTGTTCACCCGCTGCTGCGCCACGGCGGCGCCGATCAGCATCTGCCGCACCTGGTTCGGGTCGAGCTGGCCGGGGCTGCCCGCCTCCGCCAGCCGGCCGAGCGGGCCGAGCAGAGCGATCTCGACGGCGTCCCCCTCGACCGCGCGGTTCTGCTCGGCGATCCGGTCCACGATCTCGGCGACGGACGGGTCGAGGCCGGGGAAGACGCCGTCGGCCACGCCGACGCACTGGCCGCTCTCCTCGGTCAACCCGGCGGCGGCGCAGTCGCTCTCGTCCGGTAGCGCCGCACGGACGGCGACCGCCGCGCCGACCAGCACCGCGACCGCCGCCCCGATGGCGAGCAGCCGCTTGCCGTGCGGGCGAGGCGGTGCGGCCGTCTCGGCGACGGGTTCGGCCGCGATCACCACGCCGCTGTCCTCGACCTCCTTGGCGGCGCGCCACAACCGGAGCCACTGCGCGACCGCGTCGTCGAGCTCGGCCTCCGAGATCCCGGGGTGCTCCCGCCGCAGGCAGGCGACGATCACCGGTTCGGCCACCTTCCGCCACGGGGGGACGGTGGCGCCCTTGGTGGCGAGCAGCAGCTCGGCGGCGGAGATCGGCACCTCGGCCAGCAGCTCGGCCCTGGTCGCGAAGGCACGCAGGATCAGCCTGCGCAACCGATTCTTGAAGATCTCGATGGCATCGCCCGCACCCGGATTGCTCACCGCACCCCTCCCCCGCGCATAAGGTACCCGCCAACCATGCCCCGGCCACCGACGGTGAATCAAGGGGCGCCGCCCGGCTGCGCGCCGGACGCGGGCTGTCGGCAGCTGCGTCTAGGCTGTGGCCGGTCGAGGCGAGGTGAGGTGCGGGTGGCGGTGTACGCGGAGGAGTGGGGCGAGACCGATATCGCCGGTGCCGTCGGGCTCGAGCACGAGGAGATGGCCGAGGTGGTCGCCGCGCTCGTCGCCGAGCACGCGGAGCGCAGCGCGCGCGAGGCGGAGATCGTCGCGCTCCGGCTCGGTGTCGGGGCGGCGGCACCCGCCACGCTCAGCCGGATCGCCGCGCGGCAGGACATCTCCCGGGATCGGGCGCGGCAGCTGCACACCAGGGCGGTCGGGCACATCCTGCGCGCGCACCCGCCCGGCGGCCCGGCCTTCGCGGTGTTCGCCCGCGGGTATCCGCCGGGCACGCCGGACCAGCGCCTGGTCCGCACCCTGCTGGCCGAGATCTACGCCACCGACGCCGACCTCGCCGCCAACGAACTCGCCTACCTGCGGCTGCGGCTGGCCGGGCACCCGCAGGAGGACGCGCGCCGGATCGCGGGCTTCGTCATGCAGCGGATCCTCGGCTGGCGGAAGAAGACCAGGCGGCTGCTGGCCGGGCTGCACGAACCGGACCCGGTCGGCGGGAGCGTGCTCGGCGGGGTCGAATGGGCGGACGGCGGCACGCAGGCGCCGCTCCCCGGCCGGTCCGCGCGGCCGGATGCCGACGACGACGGGCGCGGGCGGTTCTACCTGGACAGCGTGGGGCGGGACGTGGCCTTCGACTCGGGGTTGCGGGCCCGGCTGCTGCGGCTGCTCGACGCCGATCCGGCGGTGCAGACCTTTCAGGAGGATCCGGTCGCGGTCGAGTTCGAGGGGGTTTCGCTGTATCCGGGGGTGGCGGTGCGGGGTGTCGACGGGCGGGTCGCGCTGATCGATGTGCAGCCGCTGAGCCGGGTGGCGCTGCACCCGAACCGGGTGCGGTCGCGGGTGCTGCGGGCGTGGGCGCACCGGAACGGGTGGGGGTGGCTGGTCTGGACCGGCAGTGAGATCGGGGTGGGCGAGCTGGCCGCGCGGGCGGTGAGCGCGCCGGAGGCGCTGGTCGAACGGTTGCGGGAGGGTCCGGTGGGGTGGGCCGGGTTCGCGGCGGCGACGGGCGGGCTGGAGCTGCTCGACCTGGCGGCGCTGGTCGTGCGCGAAGGGTGGCGCTGGGAGCGGGCGCCGTTCCGGCTCAGCGCGGGAGCCGATCGGTTGCCCGGCCCGAGCTGACGGCTTCGCCTGCGCGAACGGCGTCGCCCGCCGACGGGCTCAGCGCAGGACCACGGCGGCGGCGATGAAGGTGACGATCAACATCATGGCGCAGCAGGTGATGAGCTGCCAGTGGTTGATCGTCTGGCTCACCGTCTTGAGCTGGGCGCGCAGGCTGTCGGTGCGCCGGATGTGGTCGGCGATGGTGCGCTGGGCGCGCGCGAGTTCGTCGGCGCGCTCCTCCTGGGTCTGCTCGGCGCGCTCCAGCCGGGTGTGCAGCTTGCCGATCTGCTTCTGCTTCTCCCGCACCGTCTGCCTGGAGACCGCGAGGGCGGTGCGCTGATCGACCAGTTCCCTGCGCTGGCGGGCGATGATCGCCGCCTGGGTCCTCGTATGGTGCTCCCAGTCGCTCACCGTCGCCCATCCTCCCGTCGAGACGTCCCGATAACCCCACACGATGTCGCCGTCGACCCAGCCGGCGAGGAAGTCGCGCAGCTCGTACGGCTCCTGCCTGGCCGCGACCACGGCGGTGCAGGCGGTGTCGAACATGCCGCTCTCGATCTCGTAGTCGCAGCCCGGCGGGGCGAAGTCGGGGATGCCGAGCGCGGGCAGGTGCGCCACCCAGAAACCGGGCGGGCACAGCCACAGCACGCCGGCCAGCCCGGCATCGCGCAGCCGCTGGGTGTGCTGCAGCGCGAGGGTGCAGTCCAGCGGGCCGCTGCGCACCTCGATCGCGAAGCGGCGCTCGCCGATCCGCCAGTACACATCCACCGGGATGCCGTCGACCCGGTGGCCGACCTCGGCCTCGTCCGCGCCGAGCGCGAGCAGCCTGCCGCGCAGCCAGTACTTGAAGCGTTCCAGATTCCACTGGTTGCGAGTGCAGTCCGGGCAGCGGCAGCCGTACCCGGCCCGTTCGCCGGGGGCTCGGCGCGGGCCGTTCGAGATTCCGAGCTCGGCCAGCAGCGCGCGCCGTCCACACGACGGCGCCTCGACCCGCTGCTCGCTGCGCACCACTCCGACCACACCTCTAAGCCTGCGACCCGCGCGCGGGCAGGGCCACCCGCGCTCACTACCAGAGTGCGCCCTGATGGGTGCATCCCGCCACTCCCCTCCGCACCCGCGGCCGGATGCGCCGCGACCGCGGCGGGATGACCAATGTTGTACCCCAACGGATTCGAACCGGCACGTCGCGCCGCGCCGGGCCGTCCGGGCGAGAACGGCGCTCCACCTGCGGTGGCTTGTTCGGAAACGCACTGCTACAGCATGTTTCGGCATTCGGCGCGGGCCGGGAGGCGAACTTTGCTTCGCCTGCCGAACGGCATCGTGATCACACCGTTAGAATCTCCCCGGCCGCGCGCTCAGCCGGACCGATCGGGGAAGAAGGTAGTGGATGGAGCACGTCGAGGACGGCGCCGAGTCGATCGGCGCGATGCTGTCCGATATCGCGGAGTCCCTCCGGGAGGTGAGCCGGAAGCTGGACCTGGTCGCCGCGCGCGTCGATGTGCCGCTGCCCGTGCCGATGCCGGCCGACGACCGTGACGTCGCGACGCGGCTCGCCACGATCGAGGCGTGGGCCTTCCGCACCGATCGGGATGTCGCCGATCTCGGGCGGCGGCTGGACACGCTGCAGAGCGTTGCCGACGCGCCTGGCACCGGGCGGCGGCACGCGCCCGAGCCCGGCGGGCGGCGGGCGGTCGAATCCGACGCGGCGCCGTCGGGGCGGCGTTCGGCGGAGGACGGCGAGTCGTCGGGGCTGCGGGCGGGCGGTGCCGAGCCGGCGGTGAGCACGGGGCGGCGGGCTGCCCCGGACGACGTCGCGCGGCCGGAGGGCGAGGGCAGCGGGCTGCCCGCTCGGCGGCGGGCCGCCGACGGTGCCGTCGAGCCGGGGCGGCAGAACGGGACGTCCGCGCACCGGGCGGCCGCTGCCACGTCGTCGCCCGCGGACACAGCGGTCCCGAGGCGGCGGGCGGCCGAGAACGGGCCGGCCGATGCCGCGTCGTCGCCCGCGGACACGGCGGTGCCGAGGCGGCGTGCGGCGGAGAACGGGCGGGCCGACGGCGCGGGCGCGCCCGGCGTCGATCCGGCCGGTGCGGGCAGGCGGGCGGCCGAGGCGAACGGGAGCGGTGAGTCCGGCGACATCCCGCGTCGGCGTCGGGCCGCGGAGGAGAGCGCCACCGACACGTCGGGATCCGGCCGCCGCGCGGCCGAGCCGACCCGTGCCGAGAACACCGTGGCCGAGCGGAACACCGTGGCCGAGCGGCCGCCTGCCGCGTACGGCCCGCCCCGCAGCGGCATCCAGCCGGCCGCGGGCCCCGAGGCGCCGAGCGAGACCGCGGCGCCGCGTGTCCCGCGCCCGCGCTACGCCGCGGGCTCGACCAGGCAGCGCATCGCCGAGGCGCGCGCGGAATCCGCGGGCCGGGCCCCGGCGGACCAGAGCGAGCCGTCCGCTCCCGGACACTCGGCAGACCGCAGCGAACCGGTCGGCGGAGCCCGCCGCTCGGCCGACCGGAGCGAGCTGTCCGCCCCCGCCACCCACTCGGCGGACCAGGGTGAACTGCCGCGCCGCGCGGCCGAACCCGGCGAGCACGGCATCCCGTCCCGGCTCTCGGCCCCGGCCGAACCCGAACCGGCCGCGCCGACCACCGACGACGAACCCGCGGGCCCGAACCTGCGCGCGGCGGTGGAGGCGCGCCGCGCCTCCGGACGCCTCCCGCAGCGCGGCACGGCCCCCTCCCCGACCCCGCCGGGCGCGGCGGCGAACCAGGCCACGCCCACCCCGGAGCGCACCGAACTCACCGGAGCGGACGAACCGGACCGGTGGAGCGGCCCGCGCCGCAACGGCAGCTCGCTCGGTCTCGGCGAGACCGTCGCCGCCGCCTACGACCAGGGCCTGCGCGACGGCTTCACCGGCCAGCAGGACGGCTACCGGCAGGCCCCGGCCGCCGGCTACCCGCTGGAGGAACCCGGCGACGACTTCGCCCCGTTCGCCGACCGGCAGACCCCGGACGCGCACACCGAGCAGGTCAGCCGCCCCGGCCTCACCTCCGGCGCGGTCGAGCGCCCCGGCAACGGTCAGGGCGACCGCCCCGCCTACGATGCCCAGGTCGATCGCTCCGGCTACGGCGATTTCGGCAACGGCTTCACCGGCGCGACCGCCGAGGAGACCGCGCACGCGGACAAGGTGCAGGCCATGCTCGACGAGCTGAAGCGCACCGCCGCCGCCATGCCGTTCGGCCCGCCGACCGGGGAGCGCCCGGACCAGCGGTAGTCAGGCGATGCGCTCGGCGGCGTCGTGCGCGGCGCCGGTGATCGCCTTGCCGACGGTCACCCGGTTCTCGGCGCGCAGCAGCCGCCGCGGCCTGGCCTCGGGCGCCCGCTGCGCCAGCAGCAGCCGCTCGACCAGGTCGCGCAGCCAGCGGTGCCCCTCGTCGGCGGTGTGCCTGGGATGCCAGGCCAGGCCGATCGGCACCTCGGGCAGCGGCAGCGGGATCTCGAAGGCGCGCAGCCCGAGCGGGCCGAGCAGCGAGGTCACCGCGGAGGCTGGCGCCGGGCACACCGCGGTGCCGCCGCGCACCGCGAGCAGCGCGGTGGTGAGGTCGGGGACGGTGCCGATGACCCGGCGGGTGCGGCCGTGCAGCGCGAGCCGGTCGTCGATGGCGCCGCGCATCCGCCCCTGCCTGCTCACGCTCAGGTGCGCGGCGGCGGCGTAGGCGGCGACCGTCACCGGCTCGGTGACCAGCGGGTGGTCGGCGGCGGCGACCCCGATCAGCCGGTCGCCGTAGAGCCGCCGCAGCACGGTCTCCGGGTCGCTGCGCTCGATCACCCCGGCCCGCAGGTCGGTGCGGCCGTCGCGGAGCGCGCGTGGATCGTCTTCCGAGCCTGCCACCAGGTTCAGCGTGACGCCGGGCGCCTCGCGGCGGACCGCGGCCAGCAGCGGCCCGGCGAGCTCCGGCCTGACCTCGTCGCCCGCGCGCAGCGTGAACCCGCGGCGCAGCGTGCCCGCGTCGAACGCCGGGCGCGGCGTCAGCAGCCCGCGGCCCTGCTCGACCAGCCCGTGCACCTGGTGCCGCAGCTCCAGCGCGCGCGGGGTCGGCACGAGCGCCCGGCCGGAGCGCACGAGCAGCGGATCGCCGAGCACCTGCCGCAGCCGCGCCAGGGTGCGGCTCATGGCGGGTACCGAGGTCTGCATCCGCTCGGCGGCCAGCGTGACGCTGTTGGTCTCCAGCAGCGCGTCCAGGGCCACCAGCAGGTTCATGTCCAGCCGGTCCACTCCCGAATTATCCCCGCATCCCGGCCGCTGCCGGCGCGTTGCCACGCCGGTCGTTACCCGTCAGTGTTGAACGGCGGCCACGTGGTCGACCGGGCGCGGCTGGGTGTTCAGCTCCGGCTTCGGCGCGCCGATCACCTTCAGGTCGTCCGGGGTGACCGGGCGGAACCACTGGGCGAAGCGCTGCCTGGCCGGGAACTCCGCCTTCAGGTCGGCGAGGAGCTCGTCGATGTGGTGCACGCCGAACGGCCCGGCCTCGGTGCCGTGCGTGCCGCCGCCGGTGCGCTCGGCGAGCCAGCTCAGCCGCTCGTCCAGCGCCTCGCCCATGGCGGTGGGGCCGGGCAGCTCGAGCCGGTGGGTGAGCAGCGCGGCGGTCCAGTGCGCGCCGACCTCGGCGGAGATCGCGCTGAGCGCCGAGCCGCCGTACCCGGCGAAGCTGAGCCGCGGCACCGTCGGCGGCAGGATCTGCCGGTAGAGCCGGAAGTTGCCGTCGTCGTCGGTGAGCCTGCGCTGCACGAACGGGGTGAGGAACGGCACCCGCTGCTGGTACCCGGTGGCGCAGATGACCAGGTCGGCCGGGATGGTCTGGCCGTCCGAGAGGTGCGCGACCGGCACCTTCTCGGCGCCGAGGGAGCTGATCGTGGTGTCCCGCACCACCGTGAGTCGCCCGGCCCAGACCTGCTCGGTGAAGCCGTCGACCGCGAGGTCGACGGTGCCGTGCGCGACGGTGCCGAAGGGCTCGTCGGGGACCAGCTCCAGCTCGCGCAGGTGCAGGCTGCGGATGGTGCGCTCCTGGATGAGGTCCAGGTTGCTGTCGCGCACCGAGCGGGCCGGGCCGTTCAGGAACTTCTCCGGGCGGCGCTGCTGCTGGTAGCCGAAGTGGCTCTCGCCGAAGCGGCTCTGCAGCAGCCGCTCCGCGTCCAGGAACCGGCCCGCGCGGCGCGGCAGCTTCCAGCGCAACCTGCGCGCGACGACGGTGGTGGAGGCGGCGACGTGGCTGACCGCCTCGGCGATCTCGCAGGCGGCGGTGCCGTAGCCGACGACCACCACGTTCCGGCCGCGCGCCGCCCCCAGGTCGGAGAGCAGCGAGCTGTGCCCGAGCTGGCCGCCTGCGCGGTGGAAGTCGGCGCTGCCGGTGAACTCGGGAACCAGCGGGTCGGAGTGCACGCCGTTGGCGATGATCAGGTGGTCACAGGAGGTGCGGTGCACGCCGGTGCCGTCGCGCACCTCGAGCAGCCAGCCGCTGTCCACCGGGTCGGCCGCGACCACCTCGGTGTTGAGGCGCAGCGCGTGCCCCAGGTCGAAGCGGCGCACGTAGCTCTCCAGGTAGGACTGCATCTGCGCGCCGTCGAGGCGGTCCGGGAAGTCGTCGGGCATCGGGTGGTCGGAGAACCGGTACGTACGGCTGCTGCTCTGGGCACGCAACCCGGGGTAACGGCGCGTAGCGCTCCACACGCCACCGACATCCGGCGCCCGGTCGAAGACCTCGACCGGAAAGCCCTCCTGTCTCAGCACTTTCGCGCAGGCCAAACCCGCTATTCCGGCGCCGACGATCGCGACACGGCTCCTGCTGGTCATGCGGCAGAGACTACCGGCTCCCCCGGACCCGCACGGCGCGGCTGCCAGGAAAGCGAGATCGGACAATCCCGCCACCCGTGTTTCACTGGACGAATGAGTGAAACGACGCTCGTCGTCGGCCCGGCCGGGCTGTGGGACGCCGAGGCGCTCGGCGACGTCGCCGCCGCCACGTTTCCGCTGGCCTGCCCGCCGGGGACGGCTCCGGAAGACATCGAGACCTTCCTCGCCGCGATGCTCTCCGCGGAGCGGTTCGGCGAGTACCTCGGCGACCCGGACCGGATCGTGCTGCGCGCCGCCGAGGACGGCGAGCTCGTCGGCTACGCCATGCTGCACGTCGGGACGCCGGAGGACCCGGCGATCGCCGAGGCGGTGGAGCTGCACCCGGCGGTCGAGCTCAGCAAGCTGTACGTGCTGCCGGGCAGGCACGGCAGCGGCGTCGCCGCGGCGCTCATGCGGGCCGCGCTGGAGCACGCGGCCGCGGCCGGTGGGGCCGGGGTCTGGCTCGGCGTGAACCAGCACAACGCGCGCGCCCAGCGCTTCTACGCCCGCAGCGGCTTCGAGCGCTGCGGCACCAAGACGTTCCGGGTCGGCGCGGAGCTGCACGACGACTTCATCATGCGGCTGCGCTTCTGAGGCCCTAGACCGCCGGGACCCGCTCCGCGGCCAGGAAGTCGACGAGCGCCCGGTGGAAGTCCGGGGAGGTGACGGCCATCAGGTGGTCGCCGGGGACGGTGACGAGGTGCGCGTCCGGGAGCGCGGCGGCCAGCCGCTCCGGCTCCGCGGCGAGCGGATCGGCGTCCCCGGCGAGGACGAGCACGGGCAGCGTGAGGTCGGCGAGGTCGCCGATGGGGCGCTCGTCGAGCCCGGTCATCAGCGCGGCCATGGCGTCCCGGTCGGCGTGCACGGCGTCGGCGAGCAGGCGGAACGGCCTGGCCCGCGCGGTGGCGGCGCTGCCGTCGCCCGCCATGGCGGCGCGCAGGTCGTCGGCGTCGACCACCCGGCGATCCACGCCGCCGCAGTCGATGACGCCGGAGCCGACGCCGCCGATCGCGAGCCTGCGCACCCGCGGGTCGTCCCCGGCCACCAGCAGCGAGACCACCGCACCCATGGAGTAGCCGACCTGGTCGAACTGCTCGCCGCCGAGCTCGTCGTAGAGCGCCCGGACGTCACGGGCCATGGCCTGCCAGGAGTAGGCGGCGGGCTCGTGCGGCTTGGCCGACCGGCCGTGGCCGCGGGCGTCGAGCGAGACCACCGGCCGCCCGGTCGCGCGCAGCGCGTTCACCACGCCGGTGCCCATCCAGTTGGCGTTGGTGTCGGCGACGACGCCGTGCTGCAGCACGATCGGAATGCCGTCGCCTTCCCACACGCGATAGCTGAGTTCCAGGCCGTCCCAGGTGTTGAAGGTGGTCATGCCCGCGATGGTAGGCGGCCGCGGGTCAGCTGGTCGGCACCTCGAAGCGGGAGAGCGCGAGCAGGCGGGAAATGGCGCGCAGGTACTTCTTCCGGTAGCCGCCCTCGAGCATGTCGGCGGCGAAGATCTGGTCCAGCTTGGCGCCGGAGACGGTGACCGGGGTGCCCGCGTCGTAGAGCCGGTCGGCGAGCACCACCACGCGCAGCGCGACGGCCTGGTCGGTCACCGGGGCCACGTCCTCCAGGAAGACCGCGGAGACCCCGGCGATCAGCTCGCGGTACTTGGAGGGGTGCAGGGTGGCCAGGTGCGCGAGCAGTGCGCCGAACTCGTCCAGGGTGGCGTCCGGGGTGGCGGCGGCGCGCTCGCGCAGGGCGTCGGTGGCGCTCGGCTCGGGGGCGGGCGGCAGGTCGCGGTGCCGGTAGTCGGGGCCGTCCACCCGGACCGCCTCGAAGATCGAGCCGAGCTTCTTGATCTCGCGCAGGAAGTCCTGGGCGGCGAAGCGGCCCTCGCCGAGCTGGCCGGGCAGCGTGTTCGAGGTGGCGGCGATCGAGACGCCCGCCGCGGAGAGCTCGGTGAGCAGCCGGGAGACCAGCATGGTGTCGCCCGGGTCGTCGAGCTCGAATTCGTCGATGCAGAGCACGCTGTTGCCGGAGAGCCGCTCGACGGTGGTGGCGAAGCCGAGCGCGCCGACCAGATTGGTCACCTCGCCGAAGGTGCCGAACGACTTCGGCGCGGGCGCGCTGTGGAAGACCGAGGCGAGCAGGTGTGTCTTGCCGACGCCGAAGCCGCCGTCCAGGTACAGCCCGGCGCCGCTCACCTGCTTCTTCCTGCCGAACAGGGACTTCTTGCCCGCGGCCTTGGTGATCCGCGCGACCTCGCCGGCGAACTCCTCCGCCCTGCGCACCGCGGCGGCCTGGCTCGGCTCGTTCGGGTCCGGGATGTAGGAGGAGAAACTGACCTCGTCGAACATGGGCGGCGGCACCATTTGGGCGACGAGCTGGTCGGCCGGAACCTCCGGGTGGCGGTCGACGAGGCGTGCTGGCATGGACGAAGCCTAGAGATGTGGTGTGAGCTGTCCCTATGCAGCGTACGCACAATGCGATCCAGCTCACAGCCATCGACGACGACGAGCTGGCGCGGCTCTACGCCTACCCCCGCCAGCTCGACGCGCCGTGGCTGCGGGCCAACTTCGTCTCCAGCATCGACGGCGCCGCGACCAGCGGCGGAGTCTCCGGCGGGCTCGGCACCCCGGCCGATCGCCGGGTCTTCGGCACGCTGCGCGAACTCGCCGACGTGGTGCTGGTCGGCGCGGGCACGGTGCGGGCGGAGAACTACGGCGGCGCGGCCACCGACCCGGAGCGGCGCAGGGCGCTGGCCGCGCTCGGCTACGGCGGCGACGCCGACGGCGCGCCGCCGCCGATCGCGGTGGTGACGGCGAGCGCGTCGCTGGATCCGGAGTCGCGGCTCTTGACCGACACCGATGTGCCGCCGATCGTGCTCACCACCGCCTCCGCGCCGTCGGATCGGGTGGCGGCGCTGATCGCGGCCGGGGCGAAGGTGGTCGAGGTGGGCACCAATGCGATCACCCCGCGCGGGCTGCTGGACGCGCTGGCCGAGCTGGGGCTGTACCGGGTGCTCTGCGAGGGCGGGCCGCACCTGGTCGGCGAGCTGATCGACGCGGACCTGCTCGACGAGCTGTGCCTGACGACGGCGCCGATGCTGGTCGGGGGCTCGGGCGGGCGAATCGCGCTGTCGTCGGGGGAATCCGCGCATCCCATGGTGCGGCGGCACGTCCTGCTCGACGACGACGGGACCGTGCTCACCCGCTGGGCCCGCCGCTGACGCCCGAGGTCAGCGGCGCCGCACTGCCCCGTTCGTGAAAGAACCGTCGGGATACGGCAGGCTGTAACGCATGCGCTGGACCCGGGCCGCCGTGCTCGCCACCTCCCTGACGTTCGTGCTCGCCGGTTGCGGGGCGGGGCCGTCGGATCGGCCGGGCGTCGCCGTCGAGCACCCGGTGGCCCCCGGCGGCGGGGCCGGTACCTCGAGCGCGCCGCCTGCCCCGCCGCGGGCCGAGCCGCCGGTCACCGATCTGGCCTGGTCGGACTGCACCCGGGGCACCTTCGACCAGCTCGGCCTCGGGGCGCCGCCGAACGGTGTGCTCCTGGAGTGCGCCGAGTACTCCACCCCGATCGACACCGCGGGCACCGTGATCGGCAACTTCCGCAATGGCGCGGTGCGTGCCCGGCTCCCGCAGACCCCGGCGGAGGCACCGCCGCTCGTCCTCACCTCCGGCGCCGACCGCGCCTCCTCCGCCACGCTCGCCGCGCTGGCCGCGGGGCCGCCGAACGGCATCCTGGCCACCCGCCCGATCGTCGCGGTGGACCGGCGCGGCATCGGCACCTCGCAGCCGGTGGACTGCCTGCCGGTCGAGGTGCGCCAGGGCTTCGCCGACAATGCCCAGTTCGCCCGGATCGGCGACGCCGCGGCCCAGGCCGAGGCGCTGGTCGGGTTCAGCCAGGACGGCACCATCGCCTGCCGGGACTTCCTGCAGCCCTACGAGAACACCTTCGACGTCGGGCACGCGGCCGACGACATCGAGCAGCTGCGCAAGGAGTGGCAGGTCGACCACATCGATCTGCTCGGCACCGGCAACGGGGCCGAGGTCGCGGTCAGCTACGCCCGCAAGTTCGGCGACCACCTCTCCCGGCTGGTGCTCGACTCCCCCACCAGCCTCGGCGCGGACGCCGCCACCGTCGGCGAGCAGCGCGCGCAGGGCGCCGAGGCGGCGCTCACCGCCTTCGCCCAGCGCTGCACCGCGCTCGGCTGCGCGCTCGGCCCCGACCCGAGGGCCGCGATCACCGACCTGATGAACCGGGCCGCGGCGGGCCAGCTCGGCGATCTCTCCGCGAACGCCGTCACCACGGCGCTCACCGGCTTCCTCGGCAGCCCGCGCGCCGACCAGGCCGACCGGGTGCCCGAGCTGGCCGACGCGCTGGCCGCCGCCGGGCGCGGCAACCGCGGCCCGCTGCTCGCACTGATCCAGCGGCAGTCGGCCGCCATCGCCAACGACGGCGAGTTCGTGAACCGCTGCGCCGACGTCAGGCAGCCGCCGACCCCGAGCCGGGCCGTCGAACTCGCCGGGGACTGGGCAGGCAAATATCCGGTGTTCGGCCGGAGCGCCGCGCTGGCGCTGCTCACCTGCGCCGCCTGGCCGGTGGGGACGCCGCCGTCGGCGATCGCGGACTTCGCGCTCCCGGTGCTGGTGCTCGACGGCGCCGCCGACCCGGTGGCCGGCGGCGTCGGGCAGGCCGCGGTGACCGGCGCGCTGGCCGGTGCGGGCGCCCGCACCGCGGTGCTGCGCTGGCAGGGCTGGGGGCATCCGGTGAGCGCGCGCTCCGGCTGCGGGCAGCGCGCCGTGGTGGAGTACCTGAACGAGGCGCGGCTGCCGCAGGACGGCTCCGCCTGCCCCGCCTGACCCGGGCGTAAGCCGCCGCCGGGCCGATCCCGGCAACCACCCCCGCCCGGTTCCGGTGTACCGTGCCCGGGTGCTCCTTCGACAGCTCGAGCCACGCACGGCTCGCACCACCGCCGAGGTGATCCGGTTCGCCCTGTGGCCGCTGGCGGTCATGACGGTGCTGCACCGGGTCTTCATCAAGGCTGTCAACGGATTCGTCACCGACGACTACCGGCCGGTGTACAACGCGTCGTTCCAGTTTCTCAACGGCAACCCCGTCTACACGGCCAACTTCGACTCCGTCGATCCGCACTACCTGTACCCGCCCAGCGGCACGCTGCTGATCGCGCCGATCGCGATCATCGACTACGAGAAGTCGCGCTGGCTCTTCATCCTGCTGAACGCGGTCGCCATCCTGATCGCCTGGTACCTGCTGCTCAAGCTGTTCCGCTACACCGTGAACTCGGTGGCCGCGCCCGCGCTGCTGCTCGCCATGTTCGCCTCCGAGACCGTGATCAACACGCTGGTCTTCACGAACGTGAACGGCTGCCTGCTGCTCGGTGAGCTGATCTTCCTGCACCTGCTGCTGGCCCGGCGCGACCTGTGGGCGGGCGCGGTGCTCGGGTTGACGATCGCGGTGAAACCGACGCTCGCACCGCTCCTGCTGATCGCCGCGGCGCGCGGGCAGTGGAAGGTGTTCCTCACCGGTTGCGGCGTTCCGCTCGCGCTCACCGCCGCGGCCTGGCCACTCATGGAGGATCCGGAGGGGTTCTTCACCCGCGTCGTGCCCTACCTGGCCGAGACCCGGGACTACTTCAACAGCGCCATCTCGGGCAACGCGGCGTACTACGGGCTGCCGCAGTGGCTCACCGTCGGCATCCAGGCTGTCATGGCGCTGCTCGTGCTCGGCTCGCTGTGGCTGCTCTACCGGTACTACCGCGAGGACGAGCTGTTCTTCGTCTGCACTGCCTCCGGCGTGCTGCTCACCGCGACGTTCCTGCTGACCTCGCTCGGCCAGATGTACTACTCGATGATGCTCTTCCCGTTCCTGATGACGGTGGTGCTGCGCAACTCGGTGCTGCGCAACTGGCCCGCGTGGCTCGCCATCTTCGGGTTCCTGAGCTACGACAAGTGGCTCTCGGACCGCTGGCAGGACGTCGGGCGCAACCTGGAGTACCTGCGCATCACCTTCGGCTGGGGGCTGCTGCTGCTCGTCGTGTTCTGCGTGCTCGGCGACCGATACCTGGCCGCTCGCGCCGCCGGAACCCTGGAAAAGGGGCTGGATCAGGACTGGATGCGCACCGCACCCGATCCGCGCGGGCCGGTCGAGCCGGTCGGCAGCACGCCGAAGCCTCCGGCCGCGCCCGGTCCCGCCGCCGCGAACGGCACGGCTGCCGCGATCGAGCCGACCCCCCCGGCCGAGGTGCCCGCGGGCCACCGCCCCTGAGCCCCGCTCACCTGCGCCGCAAGCGCGGTGCGGGCCCGGCTATTAACCTCGGGGCATGACCGATGCCGACACGTCGCTTCCCGCTCCGCGTATCCAGCTGACCCCGCAGGAGTGGAAAGCCAAGCTGAACCCCGCCGAATTCGCGGTGCTCCGCGAGGCCGCCACCGAGCGCCCCTTCGTCGGCGAGTACACCGACACCAAGACCGAGGGCGTCTATTCCTGCCGCGCCTGCGGCACCGAACTCTTCCGCAGCACCGAGAAGTTCGACTCGCACTGCGGCTGGCCCTCGTTCTTCGACCCGGCCGATTCGGACGCCGTGATCCTGCGCGCCGACGACTCGCTCGGCACACGCCGGGTCGAAGTGCTGTGCGCGAACTGCCACAGCCACCTCGGCCACGTGTTCGAGGGCGAGGGATACAACACGCCCACCGACAAGCGCTACTGCATCAATTCCATCGCCTTGACGCTGCACCCCTCGGACAGCGGCTCGGCACGCTGAATCGGCGCGGCGCCGACCGAAGGGTACCGAGCGGTCCGCGTCCGGCGCATGCCCCGGAAATCCTGGGCACCGGAACTGGGACGCGGGCTCAGGGCAGCGAGGCGACGAGCGCGTCCAGCTCCACCCGCGGGCCGGTGTAGAAGGGGATCTCCTCGCGCACGTGCAGCCGGGCCTCGGTGGCGCGCAGGTCGCGCATGAGGTCGACGATGCGGTGCAGCTCGGGGGCCTCGAAGGCGAGGATCCACTCGTAGTCCCCGAGGGCGAAGGAACTCACCGTGTTGGCGCGCACGTCGGCGTAGCCGCGGGCCTGCTTGCCGTGGTCGGCGAGCATCTTGCGGCGCTCCTCGTCCGGGAGCAGGTACCACTCGTAGGAGCGCACGAACGGGTAGACGCAGATGTAGGCGCCCGGCTCCTCCCCGGCCAGGAAGGCCGGGATGTGGCTCTTGTTGAACTCGGCCGGGCGGTGCAGGGCGACATTGCTCCACACCGGGGTGCTGGCCCTGCCGAGCTCGGTGGTGCGGCGGAAGTCGGCGTAGACGGCCTGCAGGTCCTCGACGCGCTCGGCGTGCGTCCAGAGCATGAAGTCGGCGTCGGCACGCAGGCCTGCGACGTCGTAGATGCCGCGCAGTACCACGTCGCGGTCGTCCAGGCCCTCGAAGAAGGCGGTGGCCTGCTTCAGTGCCGCCTCGCGGTCGTCGCCGAGCACTCCGGGACGCACCTGGAACACCGAGAACATCAGGTAGCGGACGGTGGAGTTGAGGGCCTGGTAATCGAGTCGTGCCATGGGTCCATGGTGCCACTCGCGGTGCCGCCGTTGTTCGGCGCGCCCGGTCGAGCGCGGAGCGGGCGAGATACCGCGTCAGACCAGGACGGACGCGGCGCGGATGGCGGCGGCGGTACCGGAGGCGACGCAGGCGGGGACGCCGACGCCGTGCAGGTAGGCTCCGGCGACGGCGAGGCCGGGGAGGTCGGCGATTCCGGACTCGAGGGCGGCGATCCGCTCGGTGTGCCCCGGCGCGTATTGGGCGAGCCCACCGGGCCAGCGCTGGACGGCGACGCCGTCGGGCACGACGAACACCCCGGTCACGGTCTGTAGGTCCGCGACGGCAGCCGCGACGAGCTCCTCGTCGGTCCAGGAGAGCGGCGAGGGATCACCGAACCGGCCGAACGACCCACGCACCGGCGCGCCACCGCGTGCGGCGAGGTGCGGCCACTTCCGGCTGGAGAGCGTGAACGCCTTGGCCCGCAACCCCTCCCCGGTGCCGATCAGCACCCCGGAGTTCTCCGGCAGCGCCGTGGAACCGGGCAGCGCCAGCGCCACCACCACCGAGGAGGACAGCTCGATGGCCCCGGCCGCGACACTCGCCTCGGGCGCGACCGGCGCGAGCAGCCGCGCGGTCACCGGCGCGGGCGTCGCGAGCACGACGGCATCCACCTCGCCGATGGGGTCGAGCACCCATCCGTCCCCGCTGCGGGCCAGCTCCCGCACCGCGACTCCGGTGCGGATATCGGCATCCGCCCGCGCCGCCAGCGCGTCGAGCAGCACCCGATACCCCTCCCGCAGCCCGCCGAACACCGGCGCGCTCGATGGCGGCGGCAGCGCGGACGAGACCGCCGCGGTGAGGCTCGCGGCCCCCCGGTCCAGCGCGGCGGCGAGCGTCGGCAGCGCAGCACGCACCCCGATCGACCGGGAACTGCCCGCGTACACCCCGCCGAGCAGCGGATCCACCGACCGCTCCGCCACCTGCGCCCCGAACCGCTCGGCCACCAGCGAGTAGACGTCGATATCGCCCCCCGGCCGCCACGCCAGCGGCCGCTCCGGCTCGGTCCGGACCCATTCCAGGGTGGCCGCGTCCACCAGCCCATCCAGCGTCTCCGCCCCGGACGGAATGCCCATCAGGGTGCGCTCCGGCAGCGCGTGCGCCCGCCCCCCGGCCCAGACCAGCGGCCGCAGCCCGGACGGCGTGACGAGCTGCTCCGCCAGCCCGAGTTCGGCCAGCAGCGCGGGCACCTCGGGGCGCCGCCCGACGAAGGCCTCGGCCCCGAGATCGACCGGCCCACCGGCCAGCTCGCCGGTGTGCAGCACGCCGCCGACGCGCGGGCTCGCCTCCAGCACGGTGATCCGCGCCGCGGCGCCGAGCAACTCGCGCAGTCGGAATGCCGCTACCAGTCCGCTGATCCCGCCACCGGCCACCGCGATTCTCATGGCATCGACGGTAGCCCCCCGGCGACTCAGAGTTCGTGCACCAGCTGCACCAGCGCGGTGAGCACGCCCGGGTCGGTGTCCGGCAGCACGCCGTGGCCGAGGTTGAAGATGTGGCCGGTGGCGCCGAGCGCCTTGGCGGCGTCGGCCTCGTCCAGGATCCGCCTGGTCTGCGTGGCGGCGGCGTCGTACCCGGCGAAGAGCACGGCGGGGTCCAGGTTGCCCTGCAGCGCCTTGCCCGGCCCGACCCGGCGCGCCGCCTCGTCCAGCGGCACCCGCCAGTCCACGCCGACCACGTCGGCGCCCGCCTCGCCCATGGCGCCGAGCAGCTCGCCGGTGCCAACTCCGAAGTGGATCCGCGGCAGCCCGCTGTCGGCCAGCTCGGCGAAGACCCGCTCGGAGTGCGGCAGCACGTAGTGCCGGTAGTCGGCGGCGGAGAGCGCACCCGCCCAGGAGTCGAAGAGCTGCAGCGCGTCCACCCCGGCCTCGATCTGCGCGCGCAGGAAGGCGATGGTGACGTCGGTGAGCAGGCCGAGCAGCGCGTGCCAGGTCTCCGGGTCGGCGTACATCATGGCCTTGGTGCGCTCGTGATTCTTGGACGGCCCGCCCTCGACCAGGTAGGAGGCGAGCGTGAAGGGCGCGCCTGCGAAGCCGATCAGCGGGGTGTCGCCGAGCGCGGCGGTGAGCAGCCGGACGCCCTCGCTCACCGCGCCCACCTCCTCCGGCCGCAGGCGGGGCAGCGCCCGCACGTCGGCGGTGCTGCGCACCGGCTGCGCGACGACCGGCCCGACGCCGGGCACGATGTCCAGGTCGATCCCGGCCGCCTTGAGCGGAACGACGATGTCGGAGAAGAGGATCGCGGCGTCGACGCCGTGCCTGCGCACCGGCTGCATGGTGATCTCGCAGACCAGTTCCGGGTCGAAGCAGGACTCGAGCATGCCGACGCCCTTGCGCAGCTCCCGGTACTCCGGCAGCGAGCGGCCGGCCTGGCGCATGAACCAGACGGGTCGGCGGCTCGGCTCGGCGCCGGTCGCGGCGGCCAGGAAGGGGGCATCGGACAACCGGCGGCGGGTATGCGTACTCATCACCGACATCGTAGGCGGCGCGCCTCCGCCCGCGGTGAAACGTCACCGTCTACCGTCGGTCGGTGTGACACCGCTCGACTTCCGCGAGGGCGCCGCACCGGCCGAAGGGCCACACGGCGAACCCGCTTCCTTTCGCGCCGCGGTCGAAGCGATGGGGTCCGCAACCGTGCATCCGCGGATCGAGCTGGCGCCCATTCGCCCGCCGCAGCGGCTCGCGCCGTACTCCTACGCGCTCGGCGCCGAGGTGACGCACGCCGACGCCGCCGCCGTCCCGACCGACTCCGAGGGCGACGCCTTCGGCAGGCTGATCCTGCTGCACGACCCGGAGGGCGACGAGACCTGGCACGGCACCTTCCGGCTCGTCGCCTACATCCAGGCCGACATCGACGCCTCGCTCGCCACCGACCCGCTGCTGCCCGAGGTGGCCTGGAGCTGGCTGGTGGACGCGCTGGAATCCCGGCCGGATCCGTTCACCGCGCTCGGCGGAACCGTGACCAGTACCAGTTCGGTGCGGTACGGCGACATCGCGGGGCCGCCGCGGGCGCACCAGCTGGAGCTGCGCGCCTCCTGGACCGCGGTCACCGCCGAGATCCGCGGCCACGTGGAGGCCTTCTGCGAGGTACTGGCCTACTCCGCGGGGCTGCCACCGGCCGGGATCACGAGTTTGCCACCGCAGCAGCACATCGATCACGAACCGAGCTGACCGCCACGTATTGTTCTGGGCTATGCCGGTAGCCGACGACAGCCCCGCGGAGCCTCTGCTCGCCCCCGCCGACGGACTGCCGCCCGTGCTCGGTACCGCCGCCGAGGTCGCGGCGGCGGCCGCCCGCCTCGCCGCGGGCACCGGCCCGCTGGCCGTCGACGCCGAGCGGGCCTCCGGTTTCCGGTACTCCGCGCGGGCCTACCTGATCCAGTTGCGCCGGGCCGGGGCGGGCACCGTGCTGATCGACCCGATCCCGGTGACCGACGCGCTCGGCCCGCTCGCCGACGCCGTCAACGGGCTGGAGTGGGTGCTGCACTCGGCCGACCAGGACCTGCCCGGCCTCGCCGACCTCGGGCTGCACCCGGACCGGCTCTTCGACACCGAATTGGGCGGGCGGCTCGCCGGTTTCGAGCGGGTCGGGCTCGCGGCCATGGTGGAGAACCTGCTCGGGCGCGGACTGCGCAAGGGGCACGGGGCGGCGGACTGGTCCACCCGGCCGCTGCCGGAGGAGTGGCTGAACTACGCGGCGCTCGACGTCGAGCTGCTGCTGGAGCTGCGGGACGCGGTCGCGGCCGACCTGGAGGCGCAGGGCAAGGCCGAGTGGGCGGCGCAGGAGTTCGAGCACGTGCGGCTCAGCAAGCCCGCGCCGCTGCGGCCGGATCGGTGGCGGCGCACCTCCGGGATCCACACGCTGCGGCGGGCCAGGCAGTTGGCGATCGTCCGTGAGCTGTGGGTGACCAGGGACGAGCTGGCGCGGGGGCGGGATGTGGCGCCGTCGCGGATTCTGCCGGATTCGGCGATCGTGGCGGCGGCCGGAGCCGATCCCAAGACGATCGCGCAGTTGCGCACGCTGCCGGTGTTCGGCGGGCCGCGGCAGCGGCGGTACTCGCGGGAGTGGCTGGGGGCCGTGGATCGGGCTCGGGCGCTCGCCGACGGGGAGTTGCCGCCCACGGCGCAGCCGTACGACGGGCCGCCGCCGGTCAATCGGTGGGAGCGGCGGGATCCCGTCGCCGCCGCTCGGTTGACCCGGGCTCGGGGGGCGATGGCGGAGTTGTCCGAGGAGCACTCGATTCCGGTGGAGAACCTGTTGTCGCCGGAGTTGGTGCGGAGGTTGTGCTGGGACGGGATCTCGTCCTACGAGGAATCCGAGACGTTGCGCGACGCGGTGGAGGCGTTCCTCGCCGCCGGCGCGGCGCGGGCCTGGCAGCGCGAACTGGCCGTCCCCCGTCTGGTGGCCGCGCTCCCCGTGCCCGCCGCGGACTGACCACCCACATCGCATCGCCGCAAGCGGCGGCTCGACTTGTTCTTGCGCGGGTGCGCGGCAGCCCGATTGCACGGACGCCCCCGGCGTGCCAGCAGGCCGGGGGCAGTGGCGGTGCGGGGCTACCCGGCGGGTCCTCGGCGCAGGGTGCGCACACTTGCCGAGCCGCCGCCGGCGGCGATGCGATATACGTGCGGAGCGGTCAGGTGGCGGAGAGCCAGCCGGTGATGCGACGGGCGATGTCGGGGGCGGTGAGGCCGAGCTCGGCGTGCAGCTCTCCGCGGGAGGCGTGGTCCAGGAACTGCTGGGGGACGCCGATATCGCGGGTGGGAACGTCGAGCGCGGCGGTACGGAGCCGGGCGGAGACGGTGGAGCCGATGCCACCGTGCAGACCACCGTCCTCCACCGTGACCACGAGCCGATAGTTCTCGGCCAGCTTCACGACGGTGTCGGAGACCGGAAGCACCCAGCGCGGGTCGACGACGGTGACCGACAATCCGTCGGCGTGCAGGATCTCGGCCGCCGCCAGCGCGGTACCGGCGAAGGCGCCGACGGCGAGCAGCAGCACGTCACCGCGCGCGGTGCGGGCGGACCCGGCCTCCGGATCGGCGAGCCGGAGCACATCCAGCCCCTCCAACCGCTCGACGGCCGGGATGTCGTCACCCACGCTGCCTTTGGGAAAGCGCAGCGCGGTGGGCCCGTCGGCGACGGCGAGCGCCTCCGCCAGCTCCTCGCGCAGCGTCGCCGCGTCCCGCGGCGCCGCCACCCGGATCCCGGGGATGATCCCGAGCACGGAGAGATCCCACATGCCGTTGTGGCTGGCGCCGTCGGTGCCGGTGATCCCGGCCCGGTCCAGCACCAGGGTGACCGGCTGCTTGAGCAGCGCGACGTCCATCAGCAGCTGATCGAAGGCCCGGTTCAGGAAGGTCGAGTAGATCGCCACCACCGGGTGCATGCCGCCGAGCGCGAGCCCGGCCGCCGAGGCCATGGCGTGCTGCTCGGCGATGCCGACGTCGAACATGCGGTCCGGGAAACGCTCACCGAACGCGGCCAGCCCGGTCGGCCCCGGCATGGCCGCGGTGATCGCGACCACATCGCTGCGCCGCTCGGCGTGCGCGATCAACTCCTCGGAGAAGACCGAGGTCCACCCCTGCGCCTTGGGACCGCCGAGCGCCACGCCGGTGAGCGGGTCGATCGGGTCGCAGGCGTGCATCTGGTCGGCCAGGTGGTTCTCGGCGGGGGCGTAGCCGCGGCCCTTCTGGGTGACCGCGTGCACCACCACCGGGCCGCCGAAATCCTTGGCCCGGCGCAGCGCCGCCTCCATCGCCACCACGTCGTGCCCGTCCACCGGGCCGACGTACTTGAGGCCGATGTCGCCGAAGAGCTCCTGCGGGCTGACCGCGTCCTTGATGCCCGCCTTCACCGCGTGCACCATCGAGTAGGCCGAATCGCCCACCCGCGGAATGCTCTTGATCAGCCGCTTGCCCGCGTCCAGCGCGTGCTCGTAGGCGGGCTGGGTGCGCAGCGCGGTGAGCCGCTCGGCCAGGCCGCCGATGGTCGGCGCGTAGGAGCGGCCGTTGTCGTTGACGACGATCACCACCGGCCGGTCCTGCGCGCCCGCGATGTTGTTCAGCGCCTCCCAGCACATGCCGCCGGTGAGCGCGCCGTCGCCGACGACGGCGACCACGTGCCGCTCGCGCCCGCTCAGCGCGAACGCCTTGGCCAGGCCGTCGGCGTAGGAGAGCGCGGCGGAGGCGTGCGAGGACTCCACCCAGTCGTGCGGGCTCTCGGCCCGGCTCGGGTACCCGGAGAGCCCGCCCTGCTTGCGCAGCGAATCGAAGCCGTCCTTGCGGCCGGTCAGGATCTTGTGCACGTACGCCTGGTGCCCGGTGTCGAAGATCAGCGGGTCGGCGGGCGATTCGAAGACCCGGTGCAGCGCGATGGTCAGCTCGACGACGCCGAGGTTCGGGCCGAGGTGGCCTCCGGTCGCCGCCACCTTCTCGACCAGGAACTCGCGGATCTCGGCCGCGAGCTCGCGCAGCTGCGGCGCCGTGAGCCCGCTCAGGTCTTCGGGCGACTCGACCCGGGAAAGCACTCCCACCTGACTTCGCTCCCTCCGGGGACAACCCATGTGATGCGGAACAGTCTACGGACGCCGCCGTACGGGGCGAACCGGCGACCGCGGGGCGCGAACAGGGCTGGGCGCCGCGCGGTGCGTTTCGGTTCACGGTACCCGCTCACCGGTACCCGCCGCCGTGCCGTGAGAATCACACCGACGGCGACCACGGCGAGGGGAGCGACAGTGAGCGGGAAGAAGCACGGCGGCGCGGGGACGATCACGGTGACCGGGCACGGCACCGCGCGCGGTGTGCCGGACGTCATGCGGGTCGACATCGCGGTGGAGACGCGCGCCGACACCGTCGCGGTGGCCTACGGCCAGGCGGGCGAGCGGATCGCGGCGGTCACCGCCGCGCTGCGCGGGCACGGCGTGCGCCCCGCCGACATCGGCACCAGCAGGCTCTCGGTGCGCACCGAGACCACCTGGCAGCAGGAGCACGGCTCGCGGATCGTCGGCTACCTGGCCGACGCGGCGCTGGCGGTGTCGCTGCGCGAGGTCGGCGACGACGCCGACCCCGGCCCGGCGGCGATCATCGCGGCCGCGGTGGCGGCGGGCGGCGACGACGTCCGGCTGGGCGGGCTCACCTTCGGGCTCGCCGACCCGGAGGCGGTGCTGGTCACCGCGCGCGACGCGGCCTGGGAGAACGCGCTGGCCAAGGCGCGGCGGTACGCCGGGAAGGCCGGGCGCGCACTGGGTCCCGTGCGGGACATCGTCGAGAGCTCCGGGGCGGGTGCGCCGGTGCCGCAGCTGAAGATGGTCTCGGCGACGCTGGGCGGACCCGAGTCCGGCGCGCTGCCGGTGGAGCTCGGCGAGCAGGAGATGGCCGCACACCTCCAGGTGACCTGGGAACTCGCGGCGCCCGCCCCGGACCACGCCGAGTAGGACCGCATCGGCGCCGCGTTCAGCGCTCCAGCAGGGCGAGGCACTCGACGTGGTGCGTGCCCGGGAAGGAGTCGACGACGCGCAGCTCGGTGAGCTCGTACCCGCCCTCCCGGTACAGCCCGAGGTCGCGGGCGAAGGCGGCGGGGTCGCAGCCGATGTGCACGATCCGGGCGGGGCCGGCGGCGGTGAGCGGCGCGATCACGTCGCGGCCCGCGCCCGCCCGCGGCGGGTCGAGCACGACGGCGTCGGGCAGCGGCGGGCGGGCCGCGAACCACTGCTCGACCCGCAGCACCTCCAGGTCGACCCAGGGCAGGTCGGCCAGCGCGGCCTGGCCCGCGGTGACGGCGCCGGACGCGGACTCCACCGCGTGCACCGCACCGCCCGGCCCGACCCGCTCGGCCAGCCTGGCCGCGAAGACCCCGGCGCCGCTGTAGAGATCCCACGCCCGCTGCCCCGGCTCCAGCCCGGACCACTCGGCGATCCGGTCGGAGTAGTAGTCGGGCGCGGCGCGGTGCGCCTGCCAGAAGGCGGTGGCGGGCAGCTCCCAGCGCCGCTCCCCCACCCGCTGCACGGCGGTGCCGCTGCCGTGCAGCAACCGGGTGGCGCGCGGGGCGTGCGCGGCGGTGCGCCGGGCGGCGGCATTGCGCCTGGACTGCTCGACCCGGCGCCTGCGCGCGGCCGCGGGGGCCGCCTGGGCAGGCGGCGCGATCTCCACCACGTGCCTGGTCCCGGCGGAGTCGACGGCGACGACCAGGTCGGCGCCCGGGGTGAAGCGCTCCTGCTCCAGCCACTCGACCGCGCCCGCGACCGGCTGCGGGCAGCGCAGGTCGGGCACGATCCCCGAGCTCCGGTAGCCGTGCACCCCGGCGCGGCCGTCGGCGTCGACCACCAGCCGCACCCTGGTCCGCCAGCCGCCGGTCTCGTCCGGCGGGCCGAGCGGCTCCACGGTGATGTCGCGCTCGATCAGCGCGATCCGGCGCAACTGCTCGGCGACCACGCTCGCCTTGAGCTGCCGCTGCAGCGCGGGGGTGGCGTGCGTGAAGTCGCAGCAGCCCGCGCCGCCCGGCCCGGAGACCGGGCAGGTGGCGGGCACCCGGCCCGCGACCGCCTCGACGATCTCGATCGCGTCGGCCCTGGCGAAGGAGCCGCCCCGATCCTCGGTCACCCTGGCGCGCACCAGCTCTCCGGGCAACCCGTGCCGGACGAAGACCACCCGGCCCTCGTGCCTGCCGACGCAGAAGCCGCCGTGCCCGGGCGGCCCGAGCCGCACCTCGAATTCGTCGCCGACGCTCACGAGCGGTCCTCGTATCCGCGGCGCACCGCACCCGGCGCGTTCACCTCACCCTGCTTTCTCGCCTTGGCCGATGAACTGAGCTGCCACGGCACGCTGGTCACCATGACGCCCGGCTCGAAGAGCAGCCTGCCCTTGAGCCGCAGCGCGGACTGGTTGTGCAGCACCTGCTCCCACCAGTGGCCGACCACGTACTCCGGGATGAACACCGTCACCACGTCGCGCGGGGCGTCCTTGCGCACCCGCTTCACATAGTCCAGCACCGGTTTGGTGATCTCCCGGTAGGGCGATTCGACCACCTTGAGCGGCACCGCCATATCGCTGCGCTCCCACTCGCGCACCAGCTTGCGGGTATCGGCGTCGTCCACGTTCACGGTCACCGCCTCCAGCGTATCGGGCCGCATGGCGCGGGCGAAGGCGAGCGCGCGGCGGGTGGGCAGGTGCAGCGTGGAGACCAGCACGATGGCGTGCGCGCGGCTGGGCAGCACACCGTCCCACTCGGTCTCGGCCAGCTCGCGGGCGACCGAGTCGTAGTGCTTCCTGATCAGCTTCATCACCACGAAGATCGCGACCATCAGGAAGATCGCGATATAGGCGCCCGCGAAGAACTTGGTCATCAGCACGATCACCAGCACGGTGCCGGTGGCGGTGAGGCCGATGGCGTTGATCACCCGGGAGCGCTTCATCCGCCTGCGGTGCTCGGCGTCGGTCTCGGTGCGCAGCAGCCGGGTCCAGTGCCGCAGCATGCCGGTCTGGCTGAGCACGAACGAGACGAAGACGCCGACGATGTAGAGCTGGATGAGCTTGGTCACCTCGGCCCCGAAGAGCACGACGAAGGCGATGGCGGCGCCGGAGAGGAAGAGGATGCCGTTGCTGAACGCCAGCCGGTCGCCGCGGGTGTGCAGCTGACGGGGCAGGTAGCGGTCCTGGGCCAGGATCGAGCCGAGCACCGGGAAGCCGTTGAAGGCGGTGTTCGCGGCGAGCACCAGGATCAGCGCGGTCACGATGGTGATGAAGAAGAAGCCGATCGGGAAGCCGGCGAAGACCGCCTCGGCGAGCTGGGCGATCAGCGTCTTCTGGTGGTAGTCGGCAGGTGCGCCGATCAGGTGCGCCGGGTTGTGCGCGTAGACGACGCCGATCCGCTCGGCCAGCAGGATGATACCCATGAGCAGCACGATCGCGATGCTGCCGAGCAGCAGCAGCGTGGTCGCGGCATTGCGCGACTTGGGCTTCCGGAAGGCGGGGACGCCGTTGCTGATCGCCTCGACGCCGGTCAGCGCGGCGCAGCCGGAGGAGAAGGCGCGCGCGATCAGGAAGGCGAAGGCGAGGCCGTAGAGGTGCTCCTCCTCGGCGTCGAGCCCGAAGCCCGCCGATTCCGCGCGCAGGTCGTCGCCGAGCACGTACACCTGGAACAGCCCCCAGCCGAGCATGACGAACATGCCGACGATGAAGGCGTAGGTCGGCACCGCGAAGGCGGTCCCCGACTCCCGGACCCCGCGCAGGTTCACGGCGGTGAGCAGCGCGATCGCGACCACCGCGAAGAGCACCTTGTGCGTGGCGACGAACGGGATCGCGGAGCCGATGTTGGAGGCGGCCGACGAGATCGAGACCGCGACGGTGAGCACGTAGTCGACCAGCAGCGCGCTGCCGACGGTGAGCCCGGCGTTCGGGCCGAGATTGGTGGTGGCCACCTCGTAGTCGCCACCGCCGGAGGGGTAGGCGTGCACGTTCTGCCGGTAGCTGGCGACCACGACGGCCATCACCGCGGCGACGGCGAGCCCGACCCACGGCGCGTACAGGTAGGCGGAGATCCCGGCGGCCGAGAGGACGAGGAAGATCTCCTCCGGCGCGTACGCCACCGACGACATCGCGTCGGAGGCGAAGACCGGCAGCGCGATCCGCTTCGGGAGCAGGGTGTGCCCGAGCGAATCACTCCGGAACGGCCTGCCCAGCAGCACGCGCTTGGCGGCCGTCGTCAACTTGGACACCGGAGCGAGCATAGAGTGCCGTCCGGTCTCCCGCCCGCCCGACCGGGGCGTTTCCGGATGGAGGTGATCCGGCCGCGACGCCCGCCACGCCGGTGTTTGCCGGGGAGGCGCGCGGGGAAACGTGCCGGGAGGACAGTACGGGCGGTACGGTTCGGATGCCGGATCGGCCGCGGACCGGGCGCCACGGTTCAGGAACGAGGTTGTGGTGTACGTAGTGATCATGGGGTGCGGGCGGGTCGGCTCCTCGCTGGCGCGCGCGCTGATCCGGGTCGGGCACGAGGTGACGGTGATCGACCGCGATCCCAGCTCGTTCCTCCGCCTCGGCACCGACTTCCCCGGCAGGCAGGTGATCGGCGTCGGCTTCGACCGGGATGTGCTGACCAAGGCCGGGATCGAGCGCGCCGACGCCTTCGCCGCCGTCTCCTCCGGCGACAACTCGAACATCATCTCGGCGCGGGTGGCGCGCGAGATGTTCGGCGTGGAGCGGGTCGTCGCCCGGATCTACGACGCCAAGCGCGCCGCCGTCTACGAGCGGCTCGGCATCCCGACCATCGCCACCGTCCCGTGGACCACCGACCGCTTCCTGCGCACCCTGATCGCCGACACCAGCACCACCACCTGGCGCGACCCGACCGGGACGGTCGCGGTCACCCAACTGGCGCTGCACGAGGAGTGGTCCGGCCGCACCGTGCGCGACCTGGAGCGCACCGTCGGCGTGCGGGTGGCGTTCGTGCTCCGCTTCGGCCGCGGGCTGCTGCCGGACACCAAGACCATCGTGCAGGCGGACGACGTCGTCTACGTGGCGGTGCCGTCGGGCAGCGTCGGCGAGGCCGTCGCCATGGCCGCCAAGCCCCCCACGAGCGAGGACTGAGAATGAAGGTCGCCATTGCCGGAGCAGGCGCCGTCGGCCGCTCCATCGCGCGCGAACTGCTGCGCGGCGGGCACCGGGTGATGCTGCTCGAGCGCGAGCTGTCGCACCTCGACGAGGAGGCCATCCCGGACGCGATCTGGGTGCACGCCGACGCCTGCGAACTCTCCCTGCTGGAGGAGGCGGGGATGGAGACCTACGAGGTGGTCATCGCCGCGACCGGCGACGACAAGGTGAACCTGGTGCACAGCCTGCTCGCCAAGACCGAGTTCGGGGTGAGCCGGGTGGTGGCGCGGGTGAACGATCCGCGCAACGAGTGGCTCTTCGATTCGTCCTGGGGGGTGGACGTCGCCGTCTCCACCCCGCGGCTGCTGGCCTCGCTGGTCGAGGAGGCCGTCTCGGTCGGCGACCTGGTGCGGCTGATGACGCTGCGCCAGGGGCAGGCGAACCTGGTGGAGATCACCCTGCCGAACGACACCGCGCTGGCCGGGAAGCCGGTCCGCTCGCTGCGGCTGCCGAGGGATACCGCGCTGGTGACGATCCTGCGCGGGGGCCGGGTCATCGTGCCGCAGGCCGACGATCCCTTCGAGGGCGACGACGAATTGCTCTTCGTGGCCTCGGTCGAGGCCGAAGAGGATCTGCGAGTAGCCCTCGCAGACCACGGCATCAGACCCTAAGCGGCGGTCTGCAGTTCCTTGCGGAGCTTGTTGAGCGCGCGGTGCTGCATGACCCGGACCACGCCGGGGCTGGTGCCGATGGCCTCCGCGGTCTCCGCCGCGCTCCAGCCGAGCACGATCCGCATGACCAGCACCTGGCGGTGCGCGGGGGCGAGCACCTTCATCAGCTCGCGGGTCTCGGTCCTGCGCTCGGAGGCCAGCGCCCACTCCTCGGGGCCTGCGGCCGGGCAGGCGGTGTCCGGCAGGTCGGCGGTCGGGTAGGCGGTGAGCTGGCCGCGGCGGAAGGCGTCGGCGACCTTGTTGGCGGCGATGCCGTAGACGAAGGCCAGGAAGGACTTGCCCTGGTCGCGGTAGCGCGGGATGGCGTTCACGGTGGCGATCAGGATCTCCTGCACCACGTCGTCGGCGGTGACCTGCAGGTGCGCGCTGTTGCCGAGGCGGGCCAGGCAGTAGCGGCGGACCAGCGGCTGCACGATCCGCAGGATCTCGCCGACGGCCCGCTGGTCGCCCGCGGCGGCGGGGCCGATCAGCGCGTCCAGCTCGGCGCCGATGCGCCTGCTCTCGGAGTTCACCGCGGTGGCGGCCTTGGCGGGACGGCTCGAAGAGGTCCGGGTGGAGTGCGTCGCGGTGGAGTGCGTCGCGGTGGTGTGCTCGGTGGCCATTGCTCCGAGGTCCTTTCTCGCCGTGTGATATTCGGTGACGAGAAAATCGTCCGTCGGAACGGACCTCGGAAACAGGTACCCCAGGGTGGGGAACACCCCCACCTCCCGGTGGTCCCGGCACCCCCTAGCGGGCGGCGTGCCGCCCCGCGGACTTCGCCGACTTGACCGGGGCGTGCCCGGCCCGGCGCACCGCCCACACGGTGACCACCAGCGCGACAGCGGTGAGCGGCCAGCCCATCCCGATCCTGGCGACCGCGAGCCAGCCGGTGTGGTCGGTGTCGTACAGCTCGGACTGCACCAGGTAGCGGGCGCCGAAGACGACCACCCAGGCCAGCGTGGCGAGGTCGTAGAGCCGGACGACGGCCGGGTCCTCGCGCCAGGCCGAGCCGTGGCCGTTCAGCACGCCCCAGATGACCCCGACCAGCGGCCTGCGCACCACGATCGAGCCGAGGAAGATCCCGGCGTAGACCAGGCTGGTGTAGATGCCGAAGAGGAAGTACCCCTTGGCCTCGCCCACCCGGTAGGCGATGAAGGCGCAGATCCCGACGCCGATGAAGCCGGAGATGGCGGGCTGGATCGGGCTGCGCCGCACCAGCCGCCAGACCAGGATCGCGGCGGCGACGCCGAGCGCGGCCCAGACCGCGGCGGTGAGCCCCCACAGCGTGTTCACCGGCACGAAGACCAGCACCGGGAGGGTGGAGTAGATCAGGCCGCTGATGCCGCCGAGTTGCTCGAGGACGGTCTGTTCGGAGCGCTCCGCCCGCGCTTCGGGTTCGGCGGCGGGCTCGTCCCTGGTCCCGGTGTCGTCACTGGTCGGCATACGTCAGCTGTTCCCACGCAGTTCGTAGTAGGGGTTGAAGATCACCTTGCGGCCGTCCCGCTCGCCGACCCGGCCGCGCACCAGGATCTTGCGGCCCGGCTCGATGCCCGGGATCCGCTTGCGCCCGATCCACACCAGGGTGATGGCGTCGGTGCCGTCGAAGAGCTCGGCCTCGATCGCGGCGCCCACCGCCTTGGAACAGGCTTCGACGCTGCGCAGCCTGCCGAGCATGGAGACCTCTTCGCCGCGGCGGCACTCGGAGGCGCGACACGCACCGGAGGCCTCGGCCGACTCGGCCAGCTCCTCGGCGTCCAAGTGGTCGATATCCGCGGTCAGCCTGCGGCCGAGGCGTCGGAAATATCCCGAGGCAGCGGATGACATGGCACGCTCTCCTGGCATTCGCGACGTGGGTTGCACGCCGTCGTGGTTTCCTCGCGCAGGCCGGTTGTGGCCGCACAACGCCAACTGTAGATGGCGGGGAGTTGCCCCGCTACGCTCGGCCCGATGTTGCTCTCCCCCGAACCGGTCGCGGTGGTGGCCCTGCCGGGTACCGGCTCCGATTCGCACTTCGCGCAGCGCGCCTTCGGTGCCGCGTGCACCGCCCGTGACCTGCGGATCGTCGCGGTGCAGCCGGATCCGGGCGCGGTCGTCGCGAGCTGCCTGGATGCGCTGGATTCGGCCGCCCGCCGGTATGGCCGGGTGGTCGCCGCCGGGATCTCGCTCGGGGCGGCGATCGCGGTCGAGTGGGCGGGTGCGAATCCGGAGTCCGCGGCCGGGGTCGTCGCGGGGTTGCCCGCGTGGACCGGGGGGTCGGGCGTGGAGTCTCCGGCGGCGCTGAGTGCCCGGGTCACCGCGGAGTCGGTGCGGGCCGACGGACTGGAGGCGACCATCGCGCAGATGCGGGCGAGCAGCCCCGCCTGGCTGGCGGAGACGCTGACCCGCTCCTGGCGCGGATACGGCTCCGCGCTCCCGGATGCGCTCCTGGCGGCCGCGCACTACTCCTGGCCCGCCGAACCGCTGCTGCGTTCGCTCGCCGTGCCGACGGTCGTGGTCGGGGCCGTCGACGACCCCATCCACCCGTTCCCCGTCGCCGAGCGGTGGGCGGCCCTCATCCCGGGCGCGGTCCTGCACAAGATGACGCTCGCCGAATTCGGCGCCGACCCGGCGCTGCTCGGCCACCTCGCCCTCGGCACCCGCTGAGGGAGCGGGTCAGTTGCGGTTGAGCTGCTGCATGGCCGAGCCCTCGGCGCCCCGGCGCGGCTGATCCGGCACCGGCTGCGGGACGACGGGGCGCGGCGCGGCCGCGGCGGCCGCGGCGGCCTGGACGGCGGCTTGCGCCTGCGCCGCCTCGACCTGCTGCTGGTGCGCGGCGGCCAGCTGCTCGGCCAGATCCTTCGGCAGCACGACGGGCAGCGGGTCCCGGACCGGAAGCGGCTCGGTGCCCCGCCGGACGACGGTCTCGCTCATGATCGCCCGCGCCGCCCGCACCAGCGGCCCGTCGTCGGCGACCGAACCGGTCGGCCCCGCGGCGACGAGCCGCACCATCCAGCGGTACCCGTCGACACCGATGAACCGCAGGTCGGCGCCCTCGGTGACGGCGACCAGCTCGCGCCCCCACGGCCCGTTCTCGGTGGAGACCTGCGCGCCGTCCTTGCGCAGCGACTCGGCCAGATCGGCGGCGACCGTGCGCCACTGCCCGGATGTCTTGGGCGCCGCGTAGGCGGCGACGGTGAGCCGCCCGTGCTCGGTGGCCAGGTGCACCGCCTGCGGCGTGCCGTCCCCGGCCATCTCCACCTGCAGCTGCCCGCCCGGCGGCACCGGGATGATCACCGAGCCGAGGTCGAGCCGCTGGTCGGCGATCGCCTCCAGCTCCGCGGTGACGTCGGCGTGGTCGTACGGCCCGCGCGGGGTGTCCCCGCTCGCACGGGCGACCGGCACCTCGGCCTCGGCTTCCACGTCGGCCTCCGGCACGCTGTGCTCGGACCGCCGTGGCGCCGCGTCGGCGGGCTCGTCCCCGGCGCGCCCCGGCCCACCGGCGCGCCTGCGCCTGCCCTCGCGGCGCGGCGCGGGCTCCGGCTCCGGCGCGGCGGCGACCTGCACGGGGTGCTCGTCGGTGTCGTAGTCGTCCTCGAACGGCTGGAACCCCGGATCGCCCGGGTACAGCACCGGGATCGGATGCTCGTCGGTGTCGTACTCGTCACCGAAGTCGTCGTCGTAGTCGCCGTGCTCCCCGGCCCGGCCGCTGCCCTTCTTCCCCCGTCCGAAGATTCCCATCACGCCTCCTCGGCGAGGCTCGCGTGCCCGCCGCTCGATCCGTAGCCCCCCGCGCCCCGCGCGGTCTCGTCCAGCGTCTCGACCTCGACGAAATCCACCAGCTCCACCCGCTGCACCAGCAGCTGCGCGATCCGGTCGCCGCGGCGTAGCTCGATGGCGGTGCGCGGATCGTGGTTGATCAGGCAGACCTTGATCTCGCCGCGGTAGCCGGCATCGATCGTGCCCGGCGTGTTCACCACCGAGAGCCCGGTCTTCGCCGCCAGCCCGGAGCGCGGATGCACCAGCCCGACCGTCCCCTTCGGCAGCGCGACCGCGATGCCGGTGCCGACCAGCACCCGCTCCCCCGGCTCCAGCACCAGGTCCTCGGTGGTGCACAGATCGACCCCCGCGTCACCGGCATGGGCGCGGGCGGGAAGGGGGATGCCGGGATCTGTCCGCAGCAGGGGTATCGGTGACAGTGCACTCACGGGGGACGAGCCTACGCGCAGGCGAGGCGGCTCCGTCGCCTAGTGTTGAGTCGTGTCCGACCTGCCCGATCCCGTGAGCAACCCCGCGAACCCGGGTGCCGACCGGCGCGCTTCCGCACCGGCGCCCGACCCGGCGACGCGGCCGCCTGCACCGTCCTACCGGGAGCGGTTGTGGGTGCCGCTGTGGTGGTGGCCGATCGGTTTCGGGGTGGCGGCTCTGCTGGCCGCGGAGATCCACATGGGCGGGCACGGCGTGCGCGCGTGGCTGCCCTACGCGGCGCTGCTTCCGGTAGCGGCGTGGGTGCTGCTGTGGTTCGGCAGGCATCGCCTCGAGGTGGCCGCCGACGAGCGGGGCAACCCCGAACTACGGGTCGACCGGGCACACCTCCCGGTCGAATTCGTCGCCCGTGCGGCGATCGTCCCCCCGGCTGCGAAGAGCGCGGCACTGGGCCGCCAGCTGGACCCGGCCGCGTATGTACAGCACCGCCCGTGGGTGCGGCCGATGCTGCTGCTCGTGCTCGACGACCCGGACGACCCCACGCCGTACTGGCTGATCAGTACGCGCAGGCCCGAACGGGTACTCACCGCGCTCGGAGTGCCGAGCGCGGCCGATTGACCGTGCGCTCGCTCAGGAGCCGCAATCCATGCAGATCAACTGATTGCCCTTCTCGCTGGCGAGCCTGCTCCGGTGGTGTACCAGGAAACAGCTGGAACAGGTGAACTCGTCCGCCTGCTTCGGAATCACCCGAACGCTCAGCACTTCCTCGGACAGGTCCGCGCCGGGAAGCTCGAACGACTCCGCGGTATCGGATTCGTCGATATCCACGACGGCGGACTGCGCCTCGTTGCGACGAGCCTTCAGCTCCTCCAGCGAATCCTCCGACACATCGTCGGATTCGGTGCGCCTCGGTGCGTCATAGTCGGTTGCCATGTCGTCTTCCCCTCGTCCTTACTCCGTATATCCCGGATCGGCGTGGTCACACCGATCCCTGTGGGGGATCGACCTGATCCACACCGCCCCGCCGGTGGCACACATCACACGGCTACCGGCTCTCCACCAGGAGCGGATCCGGGGATCCACGCCCGACGGCGCTTGGTGAACGCGGGACATGCCCTGCTTGTTCCCGCGACCGACCACGCCATTCCACCTGGGTGATTCGATCTGGGCCGCCAGACAATAGCGGACCACGGGGGAAAAGTCGCAACCGAAACACACTCGCCGCGCAACCGACCTTTCACCGACATCGGGCGACCGCTCGTCGTGCGCCGGGCGGCCACACCGTTACGCGTGGCGCTGCCCCGCCGTGACGTTTCGTAGAGTGTCACCGTGGTTTCACTGATCACCGAAGGACGCGCATCCGACCGCAGCGGTCGGCCCTTCATCCGCCGGCGCATCGAACCGTGGCTCATCCTCGTCGGCGTCCTGGCGTTGGTGTCGACGGTGATCTGGATCAAGGCACTCACCATGGAGGACACCGACACCACAGCGATGAGCTGCAACTCCCCCAGTCCCGCCACCGGCCAGGGCGCCACCGCCCAGCCCGTCGCACTCGGCCAGCGGGTCGGCGCGGGCCGGCTCGACGAGGTGGAGCCCGCGCCCCTGCAGAGCACCAAGGTGCGCGTGCTGAACGCCAACAACCAGCGCGGCCAGGCCGCGCACGTCGCCTCCCAGCTCGGCGATCTCGGCTTCGCCGGGGCGCCGGGGCAGCCGGTCGGCAACGACCCGGTCTACGTCAACGGCGACCTGGAGTGCACCGGCCAGATCCGGTTCGGGGTGAACGGCCGCCCGGCCGCCGCCTCGGTGCAGCTGGTGGTGCCGTGCGCCGAGCTCATCGAGGACCAGCGCGGCGACGACAGCGTCGACCTGGTGCTCGGTTCGCTCTTCCGGGACATCCGGCCGAGCACCGACGCCGAGGAGGTGCTGCGCTCGCTGAAGAACCCGGCACCGGGCGGCGCCGCGCTGGACGTCGGGCTGCTCGACGCCGCCCGCAAGGCGCAGTGCTGAGCCGGTAGCGCGGCGCGACAGCCGCCGCGTCCGGCCCGGCGGCGCTGGCGTCGCCGAGCCGGCTCAGGGCTCGGGGATGGGCGCGGCCGCGCCGGTGCGCTCGAAGAGCGCGAGCAGTTCGTCCGCGATCCCGGGTGCGGCGGCGAGCACCAGGTCGCCCGCCGCGCCGCCCGCGGTGGCGGGGGGCAGCACCAGCCGCGCCCCCGCCTCCTCGGCGACCAGGGCGCCCGCCGCCCAGTCCCAGGTGTTCAGCCCGTGCTCGTAGTAGGCATCCAGCCTGCCCGCGCCGACCAGGCACAGATCCAGCGCGGCGGCCCCGAGCCTGCGGATGTCGCGCACCGCGGGCAGCAGCCGCGCCACCAGCCCGGCCTGCTCGGTCCGGCGCGCGGTGCCGTAGCCGAAGCCGGTGCCGACCAGTGCCATCGATGCCTCCCGGACCGGGGTGCAGCGCAGGTGCTCGACGGTGCCGTCGGCGTCGACGCGCAGCGCGCCGAGCCCGCGCGCCGCGCTGTAGGTGGCGGCGCGCTCCACGTCGACCACCGCGCCCGCCACCGAGCGCCCGTTCCGCACCGCGGCCACCGAGACGGCGTACCCCGGCAGGCCGTAGAGGAAGTTCACGGTGCCGTCGATCGGGTCGATCACCCACGAGATCCGGTCGCCCGCTTCCGCGAAGTCACCGCCGCCCTCCTCGCCGACCACCAGGTCGTGCGGGCGCTGCTCGGCGAGCAGGGCCCGCACCAGCTCCTCGGCCTCGGTGTCGACCACCGTCACCGGATCGGTCGGGGTGCTCTTGGCCTGCACCGCGCCGTCGGCGACGATCCCGGCCGGGCCGAAGACCTCGGGGCGGCGGGCGCGCACGTGCGCGGCCGCGCTCTCGGCCAGGTCGACGGCGATCCGGCGCAGGTCGGCGGGGTCGGTGGTGGTCGCGTCGACGGCGGCGGCGTCGAGCGGGGCCGGGTGCGGTGCTGGGGTGGGATGCGGCACGGCACCATGCCATCACAGATCCCGGCCGGGCGCGCGAGGGCGGTCGGCGATCATGGTCGGGCGCGCCCGACTACCCTTGTCGTGCACGACACAGCGCCGTCGTCGGGCAACCCGACGTCACGCGGCACCGGGGACCTGTGCGGCGCGATGTGGACCACGACACCGGCACAGGAACGAGGGGTTGAGAGATGTCCGCTCGGGGGCACGCATTCGGGATCGACATCGGCGGCAGCGGTGTCAAGGGCGCTTCGGTGAATCTGGACACCGGTGAGCTCGCCCAGGAGCGCATCAAGATCGCGACGCCGCAGCCCTCCACCCCGCAGGCGGTCGCGGCGACCGTGGCCGAGCTGGTCGCGAAGGCGGACTGGGACGGCCCGGTCGGCATCACGCTGCCCGCGGTGGTGCTGGACGGCGTCGCGCGCACCGCGGCCAACATCGACCGCGGCTGGATCGGCACCGACGCCCGCGCGCTCTTCGCCGACGCGCTCGGCGGCAGGCAGGTCACCGTGCTCAACGACGCCGACGCGGCGGGGCTGGCCGAGGACCGCTACGGCGCGGCGCGCGAGTACTCCGGCTCGGTCCTGCTGCTCACCTTCGGCACCGGGATCGGCTCCGCGCTGATCTACCACGGCGCGCTGGTGCCGAACACCGAACTCGGGCACATGGAGGTCGGCGGGATGGAGACGGAGCACCGCGCCGCCGCCTCGGTGAAGGAGCGCAGGGAGCTGAGCTTCGAGCAGTGGGCCGCCGAGGTGAGCACGGTGCTGATCGCGCTGGAGAACTTGTTCTGGCCGAATGTCATCGTGGCCGGTGGCGGCATCAGCCGGGACAGCGACCAGTGGATTCCGCTGCTCACGAACCGGACCCCGGTGATTCCCGCGCACCTCAGGAACACCGCGGGCATCGTCGGCGCGGCGATGGCGGTACACGACGGCATCACGCCCTGACGCGGAACGGCGCCACCTGGGCGCGGGCCGCGAATCTGCCCGTCGTTGGCATGGGTACCCTGGTTCGATCGTTACAATGGAACCTGTCCGGCGGAAAGCCGCCAACCCCCACCCGGCACACCGGCTCGCGCCGGTGCGAGCCGACAGCCGGCGCTCCGCCGGCGCCACCCGACAGACCGCTCCGCCGGATCACTCTGGCGTGACGCCGCACGAGACCGTCACGAAAGGGCGTACGTGGTAGCCACGAATACCCGTCAGACCGCCGAATCGGCTGACGCCGACTCCGCGGAAGCAACCGCCGCGCGGCCGGTCCGCAAGGCACCGGTGAAGAAGGCGCCTGCCAAGAAGGCCGTCGCCAAGAAGGCACCGGCGAAGAAGGTGGCCGCCGCCAAGAAGGCGCCCGCGAAGAAGGCGGGCACCAAGAAGGCGGGTCCGGACGGCGAGCCCGGCGCCGACGACGGCACCGAGGAGAACCTCGAACTCGAGGATCTGGAGATCTCCGAGGACGAACTCGTCGAGGACGGCGAGGAGGCCGAGGACCCGGTCGCGGAGGCCACCGAGGCCCCCGAGGCCGAGGGTGCCGCCGAACCGACCCCCGCCGACAAGGCCTCCGGTGACTTCGTCTGGGACGAGGAGGAGTCCGAGGCGCTCCGCCAGGCCCGCAAGGACGCCGAGCTCACCGCCTCCGCCGACTCGGTGCGCGCCTACCTCAAGCAGATCGGCAAGGTCGCGCTGCTCAACGCGGAGGAGGAGGTCGAGCTCGCCAAGCGGATCGAGGCCGGGCTCTACGCCGCGGAGAAGATGCGCGAGTTCGCCGACTCCGGCGAGAAGCTGCCGGTGGCCACCCGCCGCGACTTCAACTGGATCATCCGCGACGGCAACCGGGCCAAGAACCACCTGCTGGAAGCCAACCTGCGGCTCGTCGTCTCGCTCGCCAAGCGCTACACCGGCCGCGGCATGGCGTTCCTGGATCTGATCCAGGAGGGCAACCTCGGCCTCATCCGCGCGGTGGAGAAGTTCGACTACACCAAGGGCTACAAGTTCTCCACGTACGCCACCTGGTGGATCCGGCAGGCCATCACCCGCGCCATGGCCGACCAGGCCCGCACCATCCGCATCCCGGTGCACATGGTCGAGGTCATCAACAAGCTCGGCCGCATCCAGCGCGAGCTGCTCCAGGACCTGGGCCGCGAGCCCACCCCGGAGGAGCTGGCCAAGGAGATGGACATCACCCCGGAGAAGGTGCTGGAGATCCAGCAGTACGCCAGGGAGCCCATCTCGCTCGACCAGACCATCGGCGACGAGGGCGACAGCCAGCTCGGTGACTTCATCGAGGATTCCGAGGCGGTCGTCGCGGTCGACGCGGTCAGCTTCACCCTGCTGCAGGACCAGCTGCAGTCGGTGCTGGAGACGCTCTCCGAGCGCGAGGCTGGCGTGGTCCGGCTGCGCTTCGGCCTCACCGACGGGCAGCCGCGCACCCTGGACGAGATCGGCCAGGTCTACGGCGTCACCCGCGAGCGGATCCGGCAGATCGAGTCCAAGACCATGAGCAAGCTGCGGCACCCCAGCCGTTCGCAGGTGCTCCGGGACTACCTGGACTAGGCACACAGCGCGCCACAGGGCCCCACGGTTTCCGCCGTGGGGCCCTTGTCGCGTTCCGGGGTCAGCCGAGTTCGGCGCGGTCCGCGGTGCCGAGCGGCAGCGAATCGTCCTTGAGGTCGACGCCGGAGCGGCCGAGGGCGCGGGCGCCCTCGATCAGGGCGGCGACGATGCGGGCGGCGCGCTCGTAGCCGAGACCGTCGGGCGGGTGGATGTTGGAGAGGCAGTTGCGCTCGGCGTCGGTGCGGCCGGGGCGCGGGTGGTGGGTGAGGTAGATGCCGAGGCTGTCGGCGACCGAGAGGCCGGGGCGCTCGCCGATCAGCAGGACCAGGGTGGTGACGCCGAGCGCGGCGCCGATGTGGTCGCCGAGCGCGACCCGCGCCTGGGTGGCGAGCACCGGCGGGGCGGTGCTGAGCGCGGGCGGGAGCGCGGCGGTCAGGGCGGCGAGGGTGGCCGGGCCGTGTTCGGCGACGGCGAAGGCGGAGAGGCCGTCGGCGAGCACGAAGCCGACGTCCGCCGAGACCTGCTCGGGCAGCTCGGAGCCGGGGAGCCTGCCGAGGTCGGGGCGGCGCAGGTACTCGTCGCGGTCGCGGGCGCGGCTGGCGACGACGGAGGCTTCGCCGAGGCCGCGGGCGGCGAGGTCGGCGGCGAGCGCGGCGGTGTCGAGGGCGGCGTGCACGGCGTCGCGGGCGGCGGAGTGCGCGGCGCGGAACTCCAGCACCCGCTCGGTCGGTAGCGCGTCACCGGCCCGGCCGAGCCCGATCCGCGCCTGCGTGCTGCGGCGCAGCGGCTCCCAGAACTCCGCGCCGCTCATCGCCCGGCCGCCAGTGCGCGCAGCGGCGAGGCGGCGGCGTCGACCGGGAGGATCCGGCCGCCCGCGTCGAGCATGCCGAGCCCGCGCAGCCACTCCGCGAACTCCGGCGCGGGACGCAGCCCGAGTACCCGCCTGGCGTAGAGCACGTCGTGGAAGCTCAGGCTCTGGTAGCCGAGCATCACGTCGTCGGCGCCGGGCACCGCGATGACGAAGGCGGTGCCCGCCGCGCCGAGCAGGGTGAGCAGGGTGTCCATGTCGTCCTGGTCGGCCTCGGCGTGGTTGGTGTAGCAGACGTCGACGCCCATCGGCAGCCCGAGCAGCTTGCCGCAGAAGTGGTCCTCCAGCCCGGCCCGGACGATCTGCTTGCCGTCGTAGAGATACTCCGGGCCGATGAAGCCGACGACGGTGTTCACCAGCAGCGGCTCCAGCTCGCGGGCGACGGCGTAGGCGCGGGCCTCCAGGGTCTGCTGGTCGACCGGGCGGTCGCCCGCGCCGAGGTGCGCGCCCGCCGAGAGCGCCGAGCCCTGCCCGGTCTCCAGGTACATGACGTTCCCGCCGACGGTGCCGCGGCCGAGCGAGCGCGCCGCCTCCGCGCCCTCGCGCAGCAGCGCCAGGTCGACGCCGAAGCTCCGGTTGGCGCCCTCGGTCCCGGCGACCGACTGGAACACCAGGTCCACCGGCGCGCCGGTCTCGATCAGCCGGAGGGTGGTGGTGACGTGCGCGAGCACGCAGGACTGCACCGGGATGTCGAAGCGGGTGCGCACGTCGTCGAGCAGGCGGAGCAGCTCGCCCGCGGCGTGCGGGGAGTCGGTGGCCGGGTTGATGCCGATCACGGCGTCTCCGCAGCCGAGCAGCAGCCCGTCCAGCACCGCGGCGGCGATTCCGCGCGGGTCGTCGGTGGGGTGGTTCGGCTGCAGCCGGGTGGCGAGCGTGCCGGGGGCGCCGATGGTGGTGCGGAAGGCGCTGGTGACGCGCGCGGCGGCGGCCACGGCGATCAGGTCCTGGTTGCGCATGAGCTTGGCGACGGCGGCGACCATCTCCGGGGTGAGGCCGGGGGCGATGGCGCTCAGGGTGGCGGCGGCGGTGTCGGTCGCGGCGACGGTGAGCAGATGGTCGCGCAGCTCGCCGACGGTCTGCGCGGCGATCGGGGCGAAGGCGGCGCGGTCGTGCCGGTCCAGGATCAGCCGGGTGACCTCGTCGGTCTCGCCCGGCACGATCTGGTCGTCCAGGAACGTCCGGAGCGGGACGTCGGCGAGCGCCCACTGCGCGGCGGCGCGCTCGGCATCGGATTCGGCGGCGCAGCCGGCGAGTTCGTCCCCGCTGCGCCGCGGCGACGCCTTGGCCAGCAGCTCGACCAGGCCGTCGAAGCGGTAGCCGGTGCCGCGCAGCGGCTGCGTGAAGGTCGGCACGGTCACTCCATCCTCCCGGCCGGGTACCGGGATCGCCCCGATTCTCGGCCGCCGGTGTTGCCCGGGCGTTACGGGTCAGCGACGGCGGCAGACCACGGCGACGATCCGGTCACCGAGCGATTCCGCGACGTAGAAGTGGTCGCCGCCGGCCGCGGTCGCCGCCCTGGCGATCTCCTCGACCGCGCGGTGGATGTCGCTGTGGCCGTAGCGGTTCAGCGCCAGCTCGACGGTGCCGATGGCCTCGTACCCGGTGAGATCGGCCCGCTGGATCTCGACTGCCCTCGTGCGCCGCATCACCTCAGGGTAGCTCCGGCACCGGCGCGCGCGAGCGGATTCGGGGCGGGGTTCCGGCAGACTGATCGGGTGCCCGACTCGCCCCCCGCACCGTGGTTGCGCACCCTGGACGCGACCGACTGCGTGCGGGCGGTCACCGGTTGGCTGCGGGCGCCGGGGCTCGCGCGCCGGATCGGGCCCGCGCTGCGGGCGCACTTCGCGGGCGCGCCGGCCAGCACCGCCTACGTGTTCACGCTGCTGGTCACCTGGTGGACGCTGCGCGGGCTGAGCCCGCAGGCCGAGCGGGCGCTGATCCTCTCCGCCTCGACCAACCTGCACAACATGCGCGAGAACCCGATCCAGGTGCTGGTGGCGTCGGCGTTCTGGACCGAGGGCGGCTTCCCGTACTGGGTTCTCCCGCAGTTCCTGGTGGTGACGGCGTTCGCCGAGCGCAGGCTCGGGACCGCGCGCTGGATCGCGCTCTTCGCGATCGGGCACGTGGGGGCGACGCTGCTCACCGTCACCGCGATCTCCTACGGCATCGATCACGGGGTGATCCCGTACCGGGTGGCGGTCGCGGCCGACGTGGGCAGCAGCTACGGCGCCACCGCGATCATGGCGGCGATGTCGTTCCTCTTCCGCGGCGGGTTGCGGCTGGTCTGGGCCGGGACGCTGGTGGCCGTGCTGGCGGCGGCCTACTGGATCGGGCCGACCTTCACCGACTACGGGCACCTGTGCGCGGCCGGAATCGGCCTGGTCGCCGGTGCGGCGGGCAGCGCCTTCCAGCGCAGGCGTGCCCGCCGCGCGGGACAGCCCGTCGAGTGAGCCGCGCGCGCGACATCCGGGGGGAGGTACGGCGGGTCGAGACGACAGCGGGCGGGCCGTGTGCTCGAACGCCGACGGCGGCAGCGGGCGGGCAACGAGCTCACGCGCCGGCAGCGGGTGGCCACGGGGCTCAGGAGCCGATGGCGGCGGGCGGGCCGCGGTGCAGCAGGGCGTACGCGGGCTCGGCGAGCCGCGCAGCGACCGGCCCGATGACCGCCATGAGCAGGACGTAGGCCGAGGCCAGCGCGGCGAGTTCGGTCGCGGCGGTGCCGATGCCGATGGCGAGCCCGGCGATCACGACGGAGAACTCGCCGCGCGCCACCAGCGCCGCCCCCGCCCTGGCCCGCCCCGGCGCCCTGATCCCCTGCCTGCCCGCCGCCCACCACCCGGTGGCCACCTTGGTCACCGTGCTGACCACCGCGAGCGCGACCGCCCAGCCGAGCACCGGCGGGATCGCCGCCGGGTCGGTGTTCAGCCCGAAGGCGACGAAGAAGATCGCGGCGAAGAGATCGCGCAGCGGCTCCAGCAGCTTCACCGCCTGCCGCGCGGTCGCGCCGGAGATGGCGATCCCGAGCAGGAACGCCCCGACCGCCGCCGAGACGTGCAGCGCGGACGCCACCCCGGCCACCAGCAGCGCCGCGCCGAGCAGCTCGAGCAGGAACACCTCGCGGTCGTCGCTGGCCAGCAGCGCCGATACCTGCCGCCCGTAGCGCAGCGCGAGCAGCAGCACGACGGTGACGCAGGCCAGCGCGGTGCCGAGCGCGCGCAACCCGCTGAGCACGCTCAGCCCGGCCAGCACGGTGGTCAGGATCGGCAGGTACAGCGCCATCGCCAGATCCTCGAAGACCAGGATGGAGAGCACGACGGGGGTCTCCCGGTTGCCGAGCCTGCCCAGGTCGGCGAGGACCTTCGCGACGATCCCGGACGACGAGATGTAGGTGACCCCGGCCATCGTGATGGCCCCGGTTGCCCCCCAGCCGAGCAGCAGCGCCACCACCGCGCCGGGCGTGGCATTGGCGGCCAGGTCGACCAGCCCGGCCGGCCAGGAGCGGCGCAGCCCGGTGACGAGCTCGGGCGCGGTGTACTCCAGCCCGAGCAGGAGCAGCAGCAGGACGACGCCGATCTCGGCGGCCAGGTGGCCGAAGTCGTTGGCCGCGCTCAGCTCGACGAACCCGCCCTGCCCGAAGGCGAGCCCGCCGAGCAGGTAGAGCGGGATCGGCGACATCCCGGCCCGCCCGGCCAGCCTGCCGAGCAGGCCGAGGACGAACAGCACCGCACCGAGCTCGAGCAACGCGAGCGCGGTGCCGTCCACCGGTCAGCCGTGGGTGAGGATCTTCGCGGCCGTGTCGAGCCCCTCGGGCGTTCCGACGACCACGAGCAGGTCGTCGGCGCCGAAGGTGAAGTCGGGGCCGGGTGAGGGGTAGACCTGCCCCGCCCGCATCACGGCGACGATCGACGCCTTGGTGCGGGTGCGCATACCGGTCTCCCCCAGCGTGCGGCCCTCGTACGGGGAGTCCGCCTTGATCGGCAGCTGCCTGGTCAGGATGCCGGGCATGTCGCGGTGGTCCTCGCGCAGCTGGGCGACCAGCTGTGGGGCCCCGAGCAGGTTGGCCAGCACCGCCGCCTCGTCCGCCGTGAGCGGGATCTCGGCCGCGCAGGCGTCCGGGTCGTCCAGCTTGGAGACGATGAGATCGATGCCGCCGTCGCGGAGATCGACCACCCCGATCCGGCGGCCGGACCGGGCCTGGAAGTCCTTGCGCACCCCGATCCCGGGCAATGCTGTGACATCGACGTTCACGGACTCCAGCGTAGACCTGCCGACGGCCCCCGTCGCGGGAGACCGTCCGGGTGGTCGGTTCGGCGGATTTCCGGTGCCGGTGCCGTCAGCGCGCGAGCGGCGCGAAGACCCCGTCCCCGTCCGGCCGGTACTCGTCGATGGCGGTCACCGCCCCCGCGGGCAGCGGGCCGTAGAGGTGCGGAAACAGCATGGACTCCGGGTCGGTGGGTACCCCCGGCTCCCACTTCACCGGCGCGCCCAGCCGGGCCGGGTCGATCCGGAGCAGCACGAGATCCCGTCGCCCGGAGAACAACCGGTTGGCGGGCAGGTGCGCCTGCTGCGGGGTCGACAGGTGCACGAACCCGGCCACCTCGAGCGAGGCCGGGCGCAGCTCCCCCGACTGCCGCGCGGCCAGCCATTCCGCCAGCGTGCAGATGTGAACCAGGGTGTGAGTGTCATAGGTCACGGGTAGTCTCCCGATAGACAACTGGATCGGACTGTTCGAGTACGAGATTCGCGCGCTTTCGAAGCTGAGCAGGGGTGTTCGCCCACGGCGGAAATCCCAGGTCGTGTTATCGAAAACACATCGGATCCCCACCGGGAACAAACCCCGGACCGCGAACGTCTGTCAGAGTAGTCATACCCCTGCTGGGAAGTAGCGGATGTGAGCCCGCGGAGTGACCACGGGCCCGACACCAGGTGAACGGACTGTGTGCCGGAAGCCAGGACGGAGGAGTCATGCCAGGAACCCTGACCAGCACCCCACTGACCGCGGTCGATCGCTGCGACCGGTGCGGGGCCGCTGCCCGAGTGCGTGCCGTTCTGCCCGCGGGTGGCGAGTTGCTCTTCTGCCAGCACCACGCGAACGAACACATGGAGCGCCTGCGTGAGCTC
Source organism: Nocardia sp. NPDC057227 (assembly GCF_042669725.1). Classification (NCBI taxonomy): domain Bacteria; kingdom Bacillati; phylum Actinomycetota; class Actinomycetes; order Mycobacteriales; family Nocardiaceae; genus Nocardia; species Nocardia sp. NPDC057227. The sequence continues at coordinate 175,878 of NZ_JBHUXA010000013.1, forward strand.
GAGGCCGTGATCAACACGGAATCCGCTCCCGCTCTGTAGACCCCGTCCTCGCGTCCGACACAACAGCATCCGACAACAGAATCCGCGACAGCGGGCGATCCGATCCGGATCGCCCGCTGTTTCGTCTCCGGGGTCACGTTCCCGCCGTTCCGCCCGGCTTTCCGCTCAGCAGGATTCCATCGATCAGCGTGCCGAGGCCGTACTCGAAGTCGCCGTCCGGGTCGCCCGGCGCCTGGTACCGCTCGCCCACCGCGGCCCCGACCCGCGCAGCCGTCGGGAACTCGCGCTCCGGCAGGACGGCGGCGAGCAGCGGGCCGTGCGCGGCCCACCAGGCGGCGTTGTCGCCCGCTCGGCGCGCGGCCACCGCGGTCCCGGCATTGCCGGTGGCGAACTCGGTCAGCACCCGCACCGCCCGGTCCAGCGCGACGTCGTCGAGGCCGAGCCCCGTCAGCGCGGCCAGCTGCCGGTCGTAGCGGCGCAACCGGCCGGGGCCGAGCACCAGCCGCCACGGCGAGACCTCCAGCAGCCACGGGTGCGCGAGCAGCTCGGCGCGCACCTGCCGCGCCACCGCCGCCACCCGCTCGCGCGGGGCGCCGCCGGGCAGCGGGCGGTCGCGGGCCGCCAGCTCGTCCACCATGGCGGCGAGCAGCTCGTCCTTGCCAGGCACGTAGGTGTAGAGGCTCATGGGCCGCAGGCCGAGCTCCGTGGCGACCGCGCGGATGGAGACCCCGGCCAGGCCGTCCCGGTCGGCCAGCACCACCGCGGCGTCGACCACGGCGTCCACGTTCACCGTCTGGCGGGGGCCGCGGGTGGGCGGGCGCGGCGGCAGGTGGCGCCGCCAGAGCAGGGCGATGAGCCGCGCGGCGCGCTCCTCGGCGGTCGGCTCGGCCACGGCTCCCCCTCCCGGGAACAAATCCCGTACGGTGTACGTTGTCGGTTTTCCGTACACCTTACGCTGTTCTCCGAAAGGGGCCGTACCCTGTCCGCACTGCAGGCCACCTACCTCCCGGACCGTCACCTCGTCGCGCTGTGGACCTGGTCCGGCGGCCCCGGCGCGGCCCCACCGGGCGCCGGGGAGCGGGAAACGCTTCCGCTGCTGCTGCCCGGCCCGGACGGGCTCGCGGTCACCGCCGTGCCGTGCGCGCTGCTCACCCCGGCCGAGTTCACCGCCGACCCGCGCACCGGCGCGGCCTCGCACGCCGCCTGGGCCGCCGCCTTCGCCGACCCGGCCGCCGCGCCCGCGCTGCCGCCCGCCGCGCACGCCGTGCCGAACGCCACCGGCACCGCCGTGCTGGCCCCGGAGCGCGCGCTGGCCGTCGCCAGGGAGACCGCCGCGGTGCCGGAGCGGCTGGCGGGCAGGCTGCACGCCGAGCTGCGGCCGTACCAGGCGCGCGGCATCGGCTGGCTGCACGAGACGGTCGCCGCGCACGGCGGCGCGGTGCTGGCGGACGAGATGGGGCTCGGCAAGACGGTGCAGGCCATCGGGTTCCTTGCCGACCGGGCGGGCGGGCCGAACCTGGTCGTGGCGCCGACCTCGCTGGTGGGCAACTGGATTCACGAGATCACCCGCTTCGCGCCGGAGCTGAAGGCGCGGGCGTGGCGCGGCGGCCAACCGGCGGCCGAACCGGGCACCGTGCTGGTCACCGGCTACCCGACGCTGCGGCTGCACCACCGCGAGCTGGCCGGATTCCGCTGGGAGACGGCGATCTTCGACGAGGCGCAGGCGCTGAAGAACCCGCGCACCCAGGTCGCGGTGGCCGCGCGCGGGTTGGACGCCGCCGCGCGGATCGCGCTGACCGGCACCCCGGTGGAGAACGACCTGGACGAGCTCTTCGCGCTGCTGCACCTGGTGGCGCCGCGGCTCTTCACGCACCGCAGCCGGTTCCGGCGGCGCTACGCAAAGCCCATCGCCGAGGGCGACGCGGGCGCGGCGGCCAGGCTGCGCGACGCGCTGGAGCCGGTGCTGCTGGCCAGGCGCAAGTCCCAGGTGGCCGCCGGGCTGCCCGCCAAGATCCACAGCGACCTGCTCTGCGACCTCACCGCCGAGCAGGCCGCGCTCTACGACCGGGTGCTGGACGAGGCCGCGGACACCGGGTTCGGCACCGGGCTGCAGCGGCACGGCCGGGTGCTCGCGGCGCTCACCGCGTTGAAACAGGTCTGCGACCACCCGGGGCTGATCACCGGCGACCTGGCCGAGATCGGCGGGCGCTCCGGCAAGATCGACCTCTGCACCGACATCGTGGCCGCCAATCTCGCCAACGACGCCCCGACCCTGCTCTTCACCCAGTACCGCGGCGCGGGCGAGCTGCTGGTCAGGCATTTCGCCGAGACCTTCGGGCTCACCGTCCCGTTCCTGCACGGCGGGCTCGACCCCGCCGCGCGGGCCGGGATCGTGCGGGACTTCCAGCGACCGGACGGCCCGCCGGTGCTGGTCCTGAGCCTGCGCGCGGCCGGCACCGGCCTCACCCTGACCCGCGCCGCCGATGTGGTGCACGTGGACCGCTGGTGGAACCCGGCGGTCGAGGCGCAGGCCACCGACCGGGTGCACCGGATCGGGCAGACCCGCACCGTCACCGTCACCACACTCACCACCGCCACCACGGTGGAGGAGCACATCGCCCGGCTGCACGACCGCAAGGCCGCGCTCACCGACCTCGGCGACAGCGCCGGGATCGCGGCGCTGGCCCGGCTGGACGACGCCGGGCTGATGGAGATCCTGCGCCGCTCGCGGGGGGCAGCCTGATGCCGGAGAACGAGTTCGGCTACACCCGGTGGGGCATGGACTGGGTGCGGCTCGCCGAGCCGCTGCGCAGCACCCGCCCGGAGCCGCTGCTGCCGCGCGCCCGCAGCATCGCCCGCAACAGCGGGGTGCGCACGGTGGTCGAGGGCAGGCTGGTGCGGGCGACCATCCAGCGCGGCGGGCAGGCCTCGGTGACGCACCTGGAGGTCGCGGCGCCCGCCGGGGCGGCGGTGGCGGCGGTGGCCGGGCTGGTGCCCGACCCGGCGCTGCTCGGCGACGACGCGCACGCGGCGCTGCGCGCGGCCGGGATCGACCCGGCCCCCGTGCTCGCCGCCACCGACTGCTCCTGCTCCGCGCGGCGCGAGCGCTGCGTGCACCTGCTCGCGCTCTGCTACGAGGTGGCGCGGCAGGTCGACGCCGAGCCCGCGCTGGCCCTGCGGATCGGCGGCTTCCTCGACCCTGCCGCGGGCGCGCCGGACACCCCGGCGGCCCCGCGCCGCTGGATCCCGCTGGCCGACATGGACGCGGCGGGCTGGTTCGACGCCCCGCCGTGAGCCGTCCTCACGCGTTGGTGCCGCCGTCGACGGTGAGCACCGCGCCGGTGATGGTGCGCCCGGACTCCCCCGCCAGGAACGCCACCGTCTCGGCCACGTCGGCGGCGGTGCCGAAGCGGCCGAGCGCGGTGAGCGCGCGCTGGGCGTCGGCGTGCTCCCCGTCGCCGGGGTTCATGTCGGTGTCGGTGGAGCCGGGCTGCACCACGTTCACGGTGATCTCGCGCGGCCCCAGCTCCCTGGCCAGCGCCCGGGTGAAGCCGTTCAGCGCCGACTTGCTCATGCTGTAGAGCGACAGCCCGGGGAACGGCGCGCGCTCGCTGAGGTTCGAGCCGATGCTGATGATCCTGCCGCCCGGCCCGAGGTGCGGCAGCGCCGCCTGCGCGGCCAGGAAGGCGGCGCGCGGGTGCACCGCAAGCGCCAGGTCGACCTCCGCCACGGTGAACTCGGCGAACGGCTTGGCCGGGAAGATTCCGGCATTGTTGACCAGGATGTCCAGCCCGCCGAGTTCGGCGGCGGTCCGCTCGACCGCGTGCGCGATGTCGCCCGGTTCCGCGCTGTCCGCCCGCACGGCGACCGCCCGGCGCCCGCGCGCCCGCACCTCCGCGGCGACGGCTTCCGCCCTGCCCTCCTCGGCCCGGTAGGTCAGCGCCACATCGACCCCGTCCGCCGCCAGCCGGAGCGCGATCGCCGCCCCGATCCCCCTGCTGCCCCCGGTCACCAGTGCCACCCGCATGCCCCACACCTTTCTTTAGTGATCGATACAGAACTATTCGAGCGGGCGCGGCGGCCGGCGTCAAGGGTTATCTTTAGTGAACGACACAGAAAGGGTTCGCCATGCAGCCACGCGGCCGCCCGCGCGCGTTCGATCGCGCCGCGGCGCTGAACCGCGCCATGGAGGTGTTCTGGGAGCACGGCTACGAGGGCACCTCGCTCACCGACCTGACCACCGCCATGGGCATCGCCTCCCCCAGCCTCTACGCGGCCTTCGGGGGCAAGGAGGCGCTGTTCCGCGAGGCCGTCGAGCTGTACGGCGCGACCTACGGCGGGTACACCGAGCGCGCGCTGCGCGAGGAGCCGACGGCGCGCGCGAGTATCGAGGCCGTGTTGCGCGACAACGCCGCCGCCTACACCGCACCGGAGCTGCCGCACGGCTGCATGATCGTGCTGGCAGGCTCCACCTACACCACCCGCAACACGGCCGTGCGGGACTTCCTGGTGACCATGCGCAAGGGCAATACCGAGGAGATCCGGCGGCGGCTCGACCGCGGGGTGACCGAGGGCGACCTCCCCGCGGGCACCGACACGGCCGCACTGGCCCGCTTCTACACCTCGGTGCTCTACGGCCTCTCGATCCAGGCGCGCGACGGCGCCACCGCGGACGACCTCACCGCCGCCATCGACCTGGCCATGGCCGCCTGGCCCGCCTGACCTACCGGCGGCGCAGGGCCGCTATCCGCTCGTGCAGCTGGTCGGCGCTGGCCAGCGCGGTGGGCGGGCCCCCGCACTCGCGGCGCAGCTCGCCGTGGATCACGCCGTGCGGCTTGCCGGTGCGGTGGTGGTGCATGGCGACCAGGCTGTTCAGCTCGCGGCGCAGCTCGCCGAGCGCGGCGGCGGTGGCGACCCGGTCGGCGGCCGCGGCGGCCTGCGGCGCGGGCGCGGGGATCGCGGTGACGGTGACCGAGCGCTCGGTCACCTGCTTGGACTGCCGCTCGCGCAGCAGCGCGCGCATCTGCTCGGCGTCGAGCAGCCCGGGGATGCCGAGGTAGTCGGCCTCCTCCGCGCTGCCGGTGAAGGTGGCGGTGCCGAACGAGGAGCCGTCGTAGATCACCTGGTCCAGCTCGGCGTCGGCGGCCAGCGCGACGAACGGCTTCTCGTCCTCGCCCGGCTCGTCCTGCTGCTTGTTGGCCTGCTCCAGCAGCGCGTCCTCCAGGCCGTCGGCCTGCCGGTGCGGTTTGCCGATGACGTGGTCGCGCTGCACCTCGAGCTGCGCGGCGAGGTCGAGCAGCACCGGCACCGACGGCAGGAAGACGCTGGCCGTCTCGCCCGGCTGCCTGGCGCGCACGAACCGCCCGATGGCCTGGGCGAAGTACAGCGGGGTCGAGGCGCTGGTGGCGTAGACGCCGACCGCGAGCCGCGGCACGTCGACGCCCTCGGAGACCATCCGCACCGCGACCATCCACGGCTCGTCGCTCGCGCCGAAGCTGCCGATCCGGGCCGACGAGGTCGGGTCGTCGGAGAGCACGAGCGCGGGTCGGCGGCCGGAGATGTGCTCCAGCAGCTCGGCGTAGTCGCGGGCGCGCTCCTGGTCGGTGGCGATCACCAGGCCGCCCGCGTCCGGCATGCCGGAGGTGCGCAGCTGGCGCAGCCTGGTGTCGGCGGCCTGCAGCACCTTGGACATCCAGTCGCCTGCCGGGTCCAGCGCGGTGCGCCAGGCGCGCGCGGTGTGTTCGGCGCTCAGCGGCTCGCCGAGCCGGGCGCTGTACTCCTCGCCCGCGCTGTCCCGCCAGTGCGCCTCGCCGCTGTAGGCGAGGAAGACGACCGGCCGCACGACGCCGTCGGCCAGCGCGTCGGAGTAGCCGTACGAGTGGTCGGCGCGGGAGCGGTCGAAGCCGGACTCGTCCGGTTCGTAGACGATGAACGGGATTCGGCTGTCGTCGCTGCGGAACGGGGTGCCGGTGAGCGCCAGCCTGCGGGTGGCGTCGCCGAAGGCCTCGGCGACGGCGTCGCCCCAGCTCTTGGCGTCGCCCGCGTGGTGAACCTCGTCCAGGATCACCAGCGTGCGCTTGTTCTCGGTGCGCACCCGGTGCTTGAACGGGTGCGCCGCCACCTGGGCGTAGGTCACCACGACGCCGTGGTAGTCGCCGGAGGTGCCGCCGGTGGTGTTGGAGAAGCGCGAGTCCAGCGCGATGCCGGAGCGGGCCGCGGACTGCGCCCACTGGTGCTTCAGGTGCTCGGTCGGGGCGACCACGGTGATCTGGTCGACGGTGCGATCGGCGAGCAGCTCGGCCGCGACCCGCAGCGCGAAGGTGGTCTTACCCGCGCCCGGCGTCGCCACGGCGAGGAAATCGCGCGGCCGCGCCGTCAGGTACTTGGTCAGCGCACGCCGCTGCCAGGCCCGGAGCACGCCCCCGCCGCCGGGGGCCCCCGACGTCGTCGCTCCGGCCGCTGTCGCGGCACCACCTGACCCGGTCACGTCGTAGACCCTAACGGCCGGTCGCGGCGTGTCGCCAAACCGACGCGGCGGCGGGCGATATCCGTCACAGCCGTCGGGTCCGCGCGGGATTCGTCGCACCGGATGCCCCGCCGGTCCGGTGTGCGAGCGACCGGTGAGTAATGCTGTAAGGACCATGACCGACACCACGCCCACCGGCTCCGGCGCGTCCCCGGCAACCGGGCAGCAGCCCGGCGCCGACCCGGCGCCGGTCCGCACCCGGCTGCGCCACGCGCGCGGGCAGGCGCTGCGGCTGATCGTGCGCACCGCGGTCAAGAGCTGGAACGGGTCGATCTTCGCCAAGTCGGCGGCCGCGGCCTTCTGGCAGACGCTGTCGCTGGCCCCGCTGCTGCTCGGCGTGCTCGGCAGCCTCGGCTACGTCGGCGGCTGGTTCGGCCCGGACACGGTGGAGATCGTGGAGGGCAAGATCATCGCGTTCAGCCGGGACCTGTTCAGCCCGGCGGTGGTCGAGGAGCTGATCGAGCCGACCGTGCAGGACGTGCTCGGCCGCGGCCGCGGCGCGGTGGTGTCGTTCGGCTTCGTGCTCTCGCTCTGGGCGGGCTCGTCGGCCATGGCGACCTTCGTGGACGCGATCGTGGAGGCGCACGACCAGCACGAGGCGCGGCACCCGGTCTGGCAGCGGATCTTCGCGCTGCTGCTCTACCTGCTGTTCCTGGTGGCGGCGGTGTTCATCCTGCCGCTGGTCGCGCTCGGCCCGGTGCTCATCGGGCGGGCGCTGCCGGAAGGCTGGCGGGAGCCGGGGCTGCGGCTGCTCGACGGCTTCTACTACCCGGGCGTCGGGCTGCTGCTGATCGTCGGGCTGACCACGCTCTACAAGCTGGCGCTGCACCGCTCGCTGCCCTGGCTGCGGCTGCTCGGCGGGGCCCTGGTGGCCGGGGTCTTCTTCATGACGGCCAGCGAGCTCCTGCGCCGGTACCTGGCCTGGATCACCGCGTCCGGGGTGAGCTACGGGGCGCTGGCCACGCCGATCGCGTTCCTGCTCTTCACGTTCTTCCTCGGCTTCGCGGTGATCCTCGGCGCCGAGTTCAACGCCGCCGTGCAGGAGATGTGGCCCGTCCACGGGTCGCGGCTGGACCGGACCAAGGAGTGGCTGGCGCACCGGGTGCTCGGGGACGGGATCGTGCAGCGTCCACGCTTCGGCGGGCGCCGCGTCGAGCGGAGCGGAGCCCGCGAGCGGGCGCGTCGCGCGGCGGAGCCGCAGCGAGCCGACGACCCGGCGCCGACGCGACCTGCCGAGACACCCGCACCGGGGCACGCGGAGACGACCGGGGCCTGAACGCACCCGGCCTGCGGACGCCGGGTCTCAGTCGCCCTTGCGCAGCTGCTCGTAGACCTTCTTGCAGTCCGGGCAGACCGGCGAGCCGGGCTTGGCCGAGCGCGTCACCGGGAACACCTCGCCGCAGAGCGCGACCACGTGCGTGCCCATCACCGCGCTCTCGGCGATCTTGTTCTTCTTCACGTAGTGGAAGAACTTGGGGGTGTCGTCCGCGGTCGTCTCGTCGGTGGTGGTGTCCGGCCGCGCCAGGGTGTCAGTACTCACGCCCTCCATGATGCCGCACATCTCCCACCCCGGCCGATGCGCGCGGCGTCGAACGGTGGAACACTCGAACACATGCACCAGCACGGCGACCCCCGAGACGCCGACGAGCGCCGCACCGACCACTCCGCCACCGACACCGAGCCCCGCGCCAGAAGATCGCGCGGCTTCTTCCGAGCGGGCGACGACACCCCGGTCCTGATCACCGAGGCCGCGCCCTCCCTGGAGGAGCAGCACCGCGCCCGGGTCCGGCGGTACACCGTGATCATGGCGTTCCGCATCCCGTGCCTGCTCGGCGCCGCGCTGGCCTACAGCCTGTGGGCGAACGCGCTGATCTCGCTGCTGATCATCGCCGTCTCGGTCCCGCTGCCCTGGATCGCGGTGCTGATCGCCAACGACCGCCCGCCGCGCACCAAGGACGAGCCGAGCCGCTGGGACCGCCCGCGCCCGGCGCTGGAATCACACCCGCACCGCGCCGTCGAGTGACGGGGCCTTCGGCCGCGCGATGAGGATCGAGAGCACCGCGGCCAGCCCGCACAGCCCGCCCGCCAGGTACCAGGCCAGCGTGTAGCTGCCCTGCAGGTCCCTGACCACGCCCGCGCCGGTGGCCGCGACGGCCGCGCCGACCTGGTGCGAGGCGAAGACCCAGCCGAACGCCACCGGCCCGTCGGCGCCGAAGATCTCCCGGCAGAGCGCGACCGTCGGCGGAACGGTGGCGATCCAGTCCAGCCCGTAGAAGATCACGAAGACCCACATGCTCGGCTCGGTCTGCGGCGCGAAGAGGTGCGGCAGGATCAGCAGCGAGAGCCCGCGCAGGCTGTAGTAGCCGACCAGCAGCAGCCGCGGATCCACCAGGTCGGTGAGCCAGCCCGAGCAGATCGTGCCGACCACGTCGAAGACCCCGACCAGGGCGAGCAGCCCGGCCGCCGTGGTCACCGGCATGCCGTGGTCGTGCGCCGCGCTGACGAAGTGCGTGCCGACCAGCCCGTTGGTCGAGGCGCCGCAGATGGCGAAGCCGCCCGCCAGCAACCAGAAGCCGGGCTCGCGGACCGCGCGGCGCAGCACCGTGAGCGCGCGCAGCGCACCGCCCGCGACCGCGACCCTTGTCCCCGCCGTGCTGCCGTCGGGGGCGCCGTAGGCGAGCCGCCCCACGTCGCTCGGGTAGTCCCGGACGAAGAAGAGCACCAGCGGCACCACGGCCAGCGCGACGGCGGCCACCACGAGCGCGGGCAGCCGCCAGCCGTGCCGGTCGGCCAGCCCGGCGATCAGCGGGAGGAAGACCAGCTGCCCGGTCGCGCCCGCGGCGGTGAGCACCCCGGTGACCAGCCCGCGGTGCCGGACGAACCAGCGGGAGGTGATGGTCGCGACGAACGGCATGGACATCGAGCCGACCCCGACGCCGACCAGCAGCCCCCAGGTCGCCACCAGCTGCCAGGGCTGGGTCATGAACACCGTGAGCCCGCTGCCGAGCGCGACCAGCACCAGCGCGCAGGCGACGACGATCCGGATGCCGAAGCGGTCCATCAGTGCCGCCGCGAACGGCGAGATCAGCCCGTAGAGCAGCAGGTTCAGCGAGACCGCCGTGCCGATGGTCCCGTGCGACCAGCCGAACTCGTCGTGCAGCGGATTCATCAGCACGCCGGGCACCGAGCGGAAGGCGGCCGCGCCGATCAGCGCGACGAAACCGACGGCCGCCACGGTCCAGGCCGGGTGCGGCCATCGGCCCGCGGCAGCCGGGCGGCGGGCGGTACGCAGTGAGGTCACCGGCAGATCTTGCCGGAGGCGGAGTACGCCCGCGAGTGGCAGTTCTGCCAGGTTCCGCCGATATCCCGCCAGGGTCGACAGCGGCCGCGGCCCCGCTCTACTGTCGGAGCGAATCGAGGCGAGGAGCTGCGAATGATCCAGTGGGTCTGGGCTTTTCTCGACCGTCCCGCCGCCGGATTCGACGAATCCGCCCGGTTCTGGGCGGCGGTCACCGGCACGACGGTCTCCGCGAAGCGGGGCGAGTTCTCCGAGTTCGTCACGCTCGACCCCGCCTCCGGGCCGGGCACGCTGAAGATGCAGGCGGTGCCGGATGGCGGCCGGGTGCACCTCGACCTGGACGTCGCCGACGTGCCGGCCGCGCGGGAGACCGCCACCCGGCTCGGCGCCGAGCCGGTGTTCGAGCACCCGGACTACGCCGTCTTCCGCTCCCCCGCCGGGCTCACCTTCTGCCTCACCCCCGACGGCAGGGCCGAGCCGGGCGAGCGGCCGCCCGTGCGCGGCCCCGGCGGCGTCTCCACCCGGCTGGACCAGGTGTGTCTCGACATCGGGGCGAGCGATATCGAGCGCGAGACCGAGTTCTGGCGCAGACTCACCGGGCTGCCCTACCGGGTCGGCCGCCGCCCCGAGTTCGCGCTGCTGCGCGGCAGGCCCGGCCTCGGCTACGACCTGCTGCTGCAGCGGCTGGACGAGGACCGGGCGGCGAGCGCGCACCTCGACTTCGCCGCCTCCGACCCGGCGGCCGCCGCCGAATACCACGCCGAGCTCGGCGCCCGGGTCGTCGAACGCTTCGAGCACTGGATCGTGATGGCCGCCCCGGACGGCCACCCCTACTGCCTCACCGCCCGCGACCCGCACGGAGTCTGAGCACCGGCGATGGCAGAGTAGCTGCGTGCCAGACGCCCCGAACCTCCTCGCCGCCCGCACCGACACCGCCGCCGCGCCGCTCGTCGCGCTCTGCCCCGGCCTGCGTACCGCGCTGGAGCGGGCGGGGTACGACGCCGACACCCTGCTCGCGGTGCTCGGGCCCGCGGCGCACGCCGCGCTCGGCCGCTCCGAGCCGGTCCCGGTGCGCCGCGCCGCCCGTGCCGCGGGCGACCTCGGCACGCTGATCGCGCTCTTCCTGCTGCACGACGACGTCCCGGCCGCCGCGGCGGCCGCGGCGCTGGCCCCGGTCGAACTCGCCGACGCGGTCGCCGCCGGGCTGCTGGAGCGGGACGGCGACGCGGTGCGCGCCGCGCTCGACCTGCGCCCGCTCGACGCGGGCGCCGGAACCCGCTGGATCATCTCCGACCTGGACGACTCCATGCGCCGCCGCACCCTGACCGAGGAGCACGTGCTCGGCGTCGGACACGCCTCGCTCTCGCTGCTGCGCGCCACCCCCACCGACCCGGCGGGCACCGTGCTCGACCTCGGCACCGGCTGCGGCGTGCAGGCCGTGCACGCCACCTCCTACGCGGGCGCCGTCACCGCCACCGACGTGAACCCGCGCGCGCTCGCGCTGGCCGCGGCCACCTGCGCGCTGAACGGCCTCGAGGTCGAACTGCTGGCCGGCTCCTGGTTCGAGCCGGTGGCCGGGCGGCGGTTCGACCGGATCGTGGCCAACCCGCCGTTCGTGGTCGGGCCCGCCCGGGTCGAGCACACCTACCGGGACTCCGGGCTCGCCCTGGACGGCGCCAGCGAGCTGGTGATCTCCACCGCGCCGGAGCTGCTCGCACCGGGCGGCACCGCGGCGCTGCTCGCCGCCTGGGTGCACCGGGACGGCGAGGACTGGCGGGCCAGGGTCGCGTCCTGGCTGCCCGCGCACGGGGTGGACGCGTGGGTGGTGCAGCGCGACGTCGCCGACCCCGCGCTCTACGTCGGCACCTGGCTGCGCGACGCCGGGCTCGACCCGCGCGAGCCGGAGGCGCAGCGCCGCGCGGAGACCTGGCTCGACGTCTTCGCGGCCGATGGCGTCACCGGAATCGGCTTCGGTTTCGTCTACCTGCGCGCGATCGACGGCCCCACCGAGCTGCTCGCCGAGGACCTCACGCACGGCTTCGACGACCCGCTCGGCCCGGAGGCCACCGCCTGGTTCGAGCGCTCGGCCTGGCTGCGCGCGGTCGCCGCCGACCCGGAGGTGGCCTGGAACACGCGCTTCCGCGTCCCCGACACCACCGCGCTGGAACGCGTCGCGCTGGCCGGCCCGGACGGCTGGGAGCCGCTGGTCGCGCGGGTGCACCGCGGGGACGGGCCGCGCTGGCAGCACGAGGTGGACGAGGCCGGGATCGCGCTGCTCGCGGGAATGCGCCCGGACGGTCTGGCGTTGTCCGATCTGACGGAATTGCTCGCTCTCGCACACGGCTCCGGAGAGACGACCCCCGAGTTCGCGGACGCGGTACTGACCCTGGTGACGGGGTTGGTCCGGCACGGTCTCGTCGTGCCGGCCTAGCCACGCACAGGCGTTCGGGCCGGGGTGTCCTTCTCAGGAACTTCTCAGCCGAAGGTGATGGAAAGCGCAGGCCAGAGCCTGTTTACCCGGACAGTCACCGGGAACTTTCTCACTGTCGGTTCCGTTGATCCGAGTGAGACACCACCGACAGGAGGCAAGTCATGACAAGCCCCGCCACGACTCGTGTGCGCCCCAGCGATGCCGATATCGACGCCCAGAGCCCGGCCGCCGACCTGGTCCGCGTGTACCTGAACGGGATCGGCCGGACGGCGCTGCTCACGGCGGCCGACGAGGTGGAGCTGGCGAAGCGCATCGAGGCGGGTCTGTACGCGCAGAACCTGCTGGAGACCGGCAAGCGGCTCTCCGCCACGCGCAAGCGCGATCTGGCGGTCGTCGTCCGGGAGGGCCAGGCGGCCCGCTCGCACCTGCTGGAAGCCAACCTGCGCCTCGTGGTCTCCCTCGCCAAGCGCTACACCGGCCGCGGCATGCCGCTGCTCGATCTCATCCAGGAGGGCAACCTCGGGCTGATCCGCGCCATGGAGAAGTTCGACTACGCCAAGGGCTTCAAGTTCTCGACCTACGCCACCTGGTGGATCCGGCAGGCCATCACCCGCGGCATGGCCGACCAGAGCCGCACCATCCGGCTCCCCGTGCACCTCGTGGAGCAGGTGAACAAGCTGGCCAGGATCAAGCGCGAGCTGCACCAGCAGCTCGGCCGCGAGGCCACCGACGACGAACTGGCCACCGAGTCCGGCATCCCGGTGGAGAAGATCGCCGACCTGCTCGACCACAGCCGGGATCCGGTGAGCCTGGACATGCCGGTCGGCAACGACGAAGAGGCCCCGCTCGGTGACTTCATCGAGGACTCCGAGGCCACCTCGGCCGAGTCGGCGGTGATCGCCGGGCTGCTGCACCGCGACGTGCGCAGCGTGCTCGCCACCCTGGACGAGCGCGAGCAGCAGGTCATCCGGCTGCGCTTCGGCCTCGACGACGGCCAGCCGCGCACCCTCGACCAGATCGGTAAGCTCTTCGGGCTCTCCCGCGAGCGGGTGCGCCAGATCGAGCGCGAGGTCATGACCAAGCTGCGCAAGGGTGAGCGGGCCGACCGGCTCCGCGCCTACGCCAGCTGAGCACCCGACGTCCTGGGCCGATCCCTCCGATCGGCCCAGTGTCACATCCGGGGACCGCTACTGCTGGTCGACCTGCACGTCGTAGTTGACCGTGTCGCCCTCGACACTGGTCACCGTGACGGTGAGGCCGATGGTGTCGCCGCCCGCGCTCAGCGTGCAGCGCATGGTGGTGCCGACCTTGCCGGTGAGGTCACCGGGGCAATCGATGGAATCGGGGGTCTGCCCGACCTCCTCGGCCAGCGTCTGCGACACCGACTTCTCCAGGTCGGATTCGTCGATCTTCGGATCGCCGCCGATCGACACCGAACAGGCCGACAGCGCACACCCCAACGCGAACAGGGTGGCGGCGCCGGCGAGCCGGGCCGTCCGCCCGCGCGCACGCGGGGCGGTACGAACAGACGGGTCGGTCTTGATGATGGTCATGGGGTTTCCCTCTCCGGTCAGACGCAGTGATCGCGACAAGATCGCCGCACCCGGGCTGGTTGTTACCCCCCGACCCGTGCGACCCAGATTGTGCGACAAGATCGCCCGGCGCGGAGCATTTTCCGACGTCATTCATTCGATGGATACCGCGATGCCGAAAGTTCGCTCCGCGCCCGTCCGGTCAGGCCAATCGGCGCGGGCCGATATCGAAGCGGCTCGGCTCCGGGCCGAAGCGCGCCCGCGCGTACAGGATCGAGGCCTCCCGCGGCGCGGCGAGCACCGGATCGAAGGAGATCTCGCGCAGCTCGGGTAGATCGTCGAAGAGCGCCGAGATGCGCTGCGCCAGCTCGATCAGCGCCGCCTTGTCCACCCGCGGGCTGGCCGGCGTGCCGGAGAGCAGCGGCGCCGCGCGCGGGGCGTCGATCAGTGCCGCCGCCTCGTCCTCGGTGAGCGGAAGCGCCCGGTACGCCCGGTCGCCGAGCAGCTCGATGATCAGGCCGGAGAGCCCGAACTCCAGCACCGAGCCGAACGACGGGTCGTCGGTGACCCGCAGCACGCAGCCGACGCCCTTGGTCGCCATCCGCTGCACGTGCAGCACCGGGTCGCCGCTGAGCCGCACCAGGTCCGCGTAGGCCTGGCGCACCGCCTCCGGCCGCCACAGGTCGAGCCGCACCCCGCTCAAGTCGGCGCGGCGCCGCCACAGCTCGCCGGTCGCCTTGGCCGCGACCGGGTAGCCGAGCTCCTCCGCCGCCGCGACCGCCTCGTCGGCGCTGTGCACCTCGCGGAACTCCACCACCTCGATGCCGTAGCAGCCGAGCAGCCGCACGGTCTCCAGGTCGGTGAGCCAGCGCCCCTCCGGCGCCGCCGCCTGCCAGCCGCGCAGCAGCTCCGCGGCCCGCTCGGCGTCGATGCCGGGCGGGCGCACCACCGCGGAGACCGGGCGGGTGCGCCAGTCGGCGTAGCGCCACACCCGGGCCAGCGCCCGCGCCGCGCGCTCCGGGTCCGGGTAGGACGGGATGGAGCCGCGGGCCGGGATGGCGTTGTCGCCGCGCACCGCGAGCAGGTTCGGCAGCCCCTCCTCGGCCATGAAGGTGGTGAGCAGCGGCTTGCTCGCCTCCGGGACGGCCGCGGCGGCCGAGCGGATGGCGTCGGCGAATCCGGCCATCGGCAGCGGCACCGGCGGGGCGAAGACCACGATCACGGCATCGACCTCGGCACTGCGCAGCGCCGCGACCACCGCGTCGAAGTAGTCGCCCGGCGTGGCCTGCGGGCCGAGATCCACCGGCTCCTGCTGGTCCCCGTGGTCGACCCAGCGCTCGGTCGGCCGGGGCCGCCGCGGCCGGGTGCGGCGGTGCTGCGCCGGCCGCTGCACGCGCAGCCCCTCGCCCCTGGCGGCGTCGACCGCGAGCCAGTTCAGCGCCGCGCTGTTGCCGACCACCGCGACCCTGGGTCCGGCGGGCAGCGGCTGGTAGGCCAGCAGCGCGGCGCAGTCGAAGAGCTCGGAGATGGTGTCCACCTGGACGATTCCGGCCTGCCCGAACAGGTCGCGCACGATCGAGCGGTCCATGTCGCCCTCGGGGGTGGCGCGGGCGGCGAGCCTGCCGCTGCTCACCGCGACGATCGGCTTGTGCCTGGCCACCCGGCGCGCGATCCGGTTGAACTTGCGCGGGTTGCCGAAGCTCTCCAGGTAGAGCAGCACCACCTCGGTGCCGGGGTCGGTGTCCCAGTACTGCAGCAGGTCGTTGCCGGAGAGGTCGGCGCGGTTGCCCGCCGAGACGAAGGTGGAGAGCCCGAGGTTGCGCGCCGCGGCCTGACCGAGGATGGCGACGCCGAGCGGGCCGGACTGGCAGAAGAACCCGATCCGGCCGCGGTACGGCAGCAGCGGGGCCAGCGTGGCGTTCATCGCCACCGCCGGGTCGGTGTTGGCGATGCCGAGCGCGCTCGGCCCGACCACCCGCATGCCGTGCCCGCGGGCCGCGGCGACCAGGTGCCGCTCGGCGGCGACGCCGTCCTCGCCGGTCTCACCGAACCCGGCGGTCAGCACCACCAGCCCCTTCACCCGCTTGGCGAGGCAGTCGTCGAGCACCGAGTCGATGGCGGCGGCGGGCACCGCCACCACCGCGAGGTCGACCTCGTCCGGGATGTCGCGCACGGTCGGGTAGGCGTGCACGCCGCGCACCGAGCGGCGGTTCGGGTTCACCGGGTACACCGGCCCCTGGAACAGCCCGGCCAGCAGGTTGGCCAGGACCACGCCGCCGACCCGGCCGGTGCCGGGCGTCGCGCCGATCACCGCGATGGAGCGCGGGGCGAGCAGGTTGCCGACGCTGCGCGCCTCGGAGGCGCGCTCGCGGGCGTCGCGCACCGAGACCAGCGCCTCGGTGGGGTCGATGGCGAACTCCAGGTGCAGCACCGAGCCGTCCCGCGACCGCTCCACCTGGTAGCCGGCGTCCCGGAAGACCGTGACCATCACGGTGTTCTCGGCCAGCACCTCGGCGACGAAGGTGGCGATGTCGTTCTCCGCGGCCGCGCCGGCGAGATGCTCGAGCAGCACCGAGCCTAGGCCGCGGCCCTGGTGCTCGTCGGCCACCACGAAGGCCACCTCGGCGGCGCGCGCGCCCACTCGGTCCAGCAGCTCGTACCGGCCGACGGCGATGATCGCCTCGCCAAGCTCGCAGACCAGCCCCACCCGGTCGCGGTGGTCGACGTGCGTCGAGCGGTACAGGTCCCGCGGCGAGATCCGCGGGTAGGGGCCGAAGTAGCGCAGGTACCGGGTGCGCTCGGAGAGCCTGCCGTGGAACTCCTGCAGCCGCTCCGCGTCGTCCGGGGTGATCGCCCGCACCCGCACCACGCCGCCGTCCGAGGCGAGCACGTCGGCGAACCAGTGCTGCGGCGGCGGGGGCGGCACCGCGGGCGTGCCGGGCTCGTCGAGGTACGGCTCAGTCACGGGGATCCTCCGGGTCGAGGCCGAGCAGCCCGAATGCGGCGCGGCGGGTGGCGAGCACCGCGGTGTCGACGGCGCGGCGGGCCCGGTCGACCTGGGCGTCGCCGGTCTCGACGGCGCCTCCCGGCCCGTCCCACGGCTGATATCGGGTGTCGCCGCCCTCCCCCATGACCGTGGGCGGCTGCACCCGGGGCGCGACTACCCTTGCCCGCTCCCGCCATGCCTCCGGCAGCGGCGTCTCCGGTGGCAGCGGCCGGTCCAGTGCGGTGGCCAGCAGCTGGGTCCAGGCCCGTGGCACCACCCGGATCAGCCCGTACCCGCCGCCGCCGACCGCGAGCCAGCGGCCATCGGCGTACCGGTCGGCGAGCTCGCGCATGGCGAGGAAGGCCGCCGTCTGCCCGTCCACGGTCAGCTCCAGGTCGGCGAGCGGGTCCTCGCGGTGCGTGTCCACACCGCACTGGCTGATCAGGATCTGCGGCCGGAAGGCGGCCAGCGCGCCGGGCACCACCGCGTGGAAGCCGCGCAGCCAGGCGGCGTCCCCGGTGCCCGGCAGCAGCGCCAGGTTCAGCGCGGTGCCCTCGGCGGGGCCCGCGCCGACCTCGTCCGGCCAGCCGGTGCTCGGCCACAGCGTGGCGGGGTGCTGGTGGATGGAGACGGTCAGGACGCGCGGATCGCCGTAGAAGGCGCGCTGCACCCCGTCGCCGTGGTGCACGTCGACGTCGACGTAGGCGATCCGGTCGAAGCCGTGGTCGAGCAGCCAGGAAATGGCGACCGCGGCGTCGTTGTAGATGCAGAAGCCGGCGGCCGAGTTCGCCATCGCGTGGTGCATTCCGCCGCCGATGCTCACCGCCCTCCTGGTTCGGCCCTCGGCGATCTCCCGCGCCGCCGCGAGCGTGCCGCCGACGATCACCGACGCGGCGTCGTGCATTCCGGGGAATACCGGATTGTCGTCCGAGCCGAGGCCGAAGAGCGGTGCCGACGGGCGATTCCCCGGCGAGCCGGAATCCGGGACGGCGTGTCGCACCGCATCGATGTACTCCGGGGTGTGCACGCGCAGCAGATCCGGCATTCCGGCCGGCTCCGGGCGCACCGTCTCGACCCCGGCGAGCAGCCCGAGTTCCCCGGCCAGCGCCATGGTGAGGTCGAGTCGCGCCGGCTTCATCGGGTGCTCCGGGGTCCAGGAGTACTCCAGGAATCGATCACTCCAGACGACCGTCGCGGAGGGCTCCGCCGATTCAGTGGCCATGCTCGCAACGCTAGCGGGAAGCACGGAACACCGCGAAGCGTTGACATGCAGTAGAAATACACGGGAGTGCGTTTCCAGTGGCGTGGCCGTTCCCGGGTAGAATTCGCGTTGACGAAGGGGTGACTGGTGAAGGATCTGGTCGATACGACGGAGATGTATCTCCGTACGATTTACGACCTGGAAGAAGAGGGCGTCGTACCCCTGCGCGCCCGCATCGCGGAGCGCCTGGAACAGAGCGGCCCCACCGTCAGCCAGACGGTCGCCCGGATGGAGCGCGACGGCCTGCTGCTGGTGGCAGGCGACCGGCACCTCGAGCTCACCGACAAGGGCCGCGGCATGGCGGTCGCGGTGATGCGCAAGCACCGCCTCGCCGAGCGCCTGCTGGTCGACATCATCGGGCTGGACTGGCAGAACGTGCACGCCGAGGCGTGTCGCTGGGAACACGTCATGAGCGAGGACGTGGAGCGCAGGCTGGTCGAGGTGCTCAACAACCCGACCACCTCCCCCTACGGCAACCCCATCCCCGGTCTGGACGAGCTCGGCGTGATCCCGGCGTACCCCGGCGAGGAGCAGCTGATCCGGCTCTCCGATCTGGTGCCGGGCCAGGTGCACGCGGTCGTGGTGCGCCGGCTCGCCGAGCACATCCAGACCGACCCGGATGTCATCGGCAGCCTGCGCGAGGCCGGTGTGGTGCCGGATGCGAGGGTCTCCGTGGAGAACCGCCCCGGCTCGGTGCTGATCACGGTGCCCGGCCATCAGGGCTTCGAACTGTCCGACGAGATGGCGCACGCCATCCAGGTGAAACTGGTCTGATACGTGAAACTTCTGGTCACGGGTGGCGCGGGCTACGTCGGCGGCGTCTGCGCGCAGGTTCTGCTGGAACGCGGCCACCAGGTGGTCGTGGTGGACGATCTGTCCACCGGCAACGCCGAGGGCGTGCCAGCGGGCGCCCGCTTCGTGGAGGGCGACATCGCCACCGCGGGCGTGGAGCTGATCGGCTCGGAGAGCTTCGACGGCGTGCTGCACTTCGCGGCGCAGTCGCTGGTCGGCGAGTCGGTGCAGCAGCCGGAGAAGTACTGGCACGGCAATGTGGTGAAGACGCTGACGCTGCTCGAGGCGCTGCGCCGCAGTGGAATCGGGCGCCTGGTCTTCTCCTCGACGGCCGCGGTGTACGGCGAGCCGGAGCAGGTGCCGATCACCGAGGCGGCGCCGGCCAGGCCGACCAATCCGTACGGCGCCTCGAAGCTCGCCATCGACCACGCCATCACCTCCTACGCGGTGGCGCACGGCCTGGCGGCGACCAGCCTGCGGTACTTCAACGTGGCGGGCGCCTACGGCGGCCTCGGCGAGAACCGCGTGGTGGAAACCCATCTCATCCCCCTCGTGCTCCAGGTCGCGGCCGGGCACCGGGAGTCGATCGCGGTGTACGGCACCGACTGGCCGACCCCGGACGGCACCGCCGTCCGCGACTACATCCACATCCGTGATCTCGCCGACGCGCACCTGCTCGCGCTCACCAGCTCGGAGCCGGGTACGCACCGGATCTACAACCTGGGCAGCGGCACCGGCTTCTCGGTGCGCGAGGTGATCGCGGCCGTCCAGCGGGTCACCGGGCTGGAGATCACCGCGGTGGACGCGCCCCGGCGGGCGGGCGATCCGGCCACCCTGGTGGCCGCCAGCGAGCGCGCCATCCGGGAGCTCGGCTGGCGCCCCGAGCACAACGACCTCGACGAGATCGTCGCCGACGCCTGGGAGTTCCTGCGCGGCCTCGGCGCGCGGGCGCACTCCGCTCCCGCCTCCGCCAGCTCCTGACGTTCTCCGCCACCGGTCATCGGCGCGGCCCGAGGTCGAGCCCGAGATCGGTGGCGGACTCGTATCCGCACAGCACCAGCCTGCGCAGCTGCGCCGGGCGCATCCCCGAGCGCAGCGAGTTCTCCAGCAGGACCGCCATCGGGTGGCCGGGCAGCGCGTCCAGCGCGACATCGAGGGCGATGCCCGCGAAGGGGCCGTCGCCGCGCAGGTAGGCGCTGTAGCCGAGCAGGGCGGCGGCCTCGGCCCGGTCGGCGCCGACGAGGGCGCGGGTGAGCAGCAGCCAGAGCCGCTCGGCGGCGGTGGCATGTGGGCCTGCGGCGAGCGCGAACATGATGTCGCGCACCGCGCGGTCGCGCAGCGCGACCGCGATCCGGGCCAGCTCGCGCGGCTGCGGCTCCGTGCCCGATTCGAGCCCGGAGATCTGCCAGAGCACGAATTCGGCGGTCTGCCTGCTGTATTCGAGGGGGACACCGCGGCGCACGGCGTCGGCGTAGTCGGCCCGGGTGGCCGCCGCGACGGCGGGGAGTTCGCGCTCGACCGCGGCCGTCAGGTCCTGGGCGGTGGCGACCATGTCGGTGAGCTCGGTGCGGGAGCCGCGCAGTGGC
The DNA here is from genome assembly GCF_042669725.1 of Nocardia sp. NPDC057227. NCBI lineage: Bacteria > Bacillati > Actinomycetota > Actinomycetes > Mycobacteriales > Nocardiaceae > Nocardia > Nocardia sp. NPDC057227. Next base: position 196,290 of record NZ_JBHUXA010000013.1, read on the forward strand.
TGCCCGGACAGCACGTGCCCGAAGGCCACCGGCGAATCCGCCGGGTCCGCGAGCGTGCCCGAAGCCGCCGGATCGAGCAGGTCCTGCCAGTGGGCTCCGGCTGTGAAGCCGGAGAGCGCGTAGGCGGCGCCGAGCGTGAGCCCGGCCGCGCCGAGGTGCTCGGCCAGCCCGGTCACCAGCGCGCTCCCCCGCTCGCGTTCCCCGCGCTCGTCGACGACGACGGCGATGATCTGCTCGACCCGGCCGGGACCCCGGATGTCGGCGACGCACTCCGCGACGGCGTCGGCGGGCAGCGCGCCGCCGCGCTCGGACTCCAGGTCGAAGCGGACCACCGCGTCCACCCGTGCCGTGCCCGGCGGCGCCTGCTGCCGGGCACCGGGTGCCCGCAGCACCACGATCACCAGCGAGCGCTCCGGGGTGAACCCGACCATGGCGGGCACCGAGGCCAGGAGCGCGCCGGGCTCACCGAGGTAGACGGTGGGCGCGTCGTACGGGGGTTCGGCACCCTCGCCGCAGCGCAGCGGGGGCATCGGTCCGTGCGGCGGGCCGGGAAGGGAGTGTGCTGGAGTGGACATGGGGCCACTGTGGCTCAGCACCCGCGTCCGGAGCCGGCTCCGACCTGGGCGGGAAGGAAGCCTGGGGACAACCGCGCCCCTGTGGACAACTCAGCGCTCGCGCACCCGCTCGACCGCGGTCTCGAACAGCTCCTGCACCGGCCCCGGCTCCGGCTCGGAGCCGCCGAACACCATCCCGGTCACGGTGATGCGCACATCCCCCACCTGCCCGATCACCGTGCGCATGGTCTGGGTGAGCGCGGCCCCGCCGCGATCCGGCAGCACCGTGCGGAGCAGCGCGAGCGCGTCGTCCGGGGCGGGCGCGGCGGCGGGCGGGTCGTCGAGCAGGTCGGTGACGACGGTGGCGCCCGCGCCTGCCCGCTGCACCCGGATGCTCCCGCAGTCCGCCAGCCGGGTGCGCAGCCGGGCCAGCGGCTGATCGGTGCGGCTCAGCTCCACGGTGAGGCTGGCCCGCGACTCCTCGTCGGTGCCGACGGCGACGGCGGTGCTCCCCGGGTCGGCGCGGGCGGCGGGCGGGGTGCAGCGGGCCGGCTCGACGGTCGCGCCCGGCCCCACCCCGTCCAGGTCGCCCGCCGCCTGCACCGCGGCCTCGGCGGGCAGCCGCACCGCCGGGTACCCGTCCGGGAAGGACTCCGGCGCGGGCACCAGTTCGGCCAGCTCCGCGGTGATCGGCGCGCCGATCCTGGTCTGCTCGGCCGACCCGGGCGCCCCGGGCACCACCGAGCCGCAGCCGGCCAGCAGCACCGCACCCGCCGAGAGCCAGCAGGCGGGCAGGAGGCGGTGCCGGGGCAGCGAGACGGGGGTCACACCCCCACTCTGCAACACCCGTGCGGCGCGCCGCGTCCTGCCACGCCGCGAATCGCAGGTGCGGAACGGGGATCCCCGGGTACTCCGGCAACAGATCAGGGAATGTCCCGGCACCGTCGGGGCGTTGACCGGAGCAGGTGCGCGACGACCGGGAACGGCCCGGTACGCGGCACGAGTTCCATGAGCGACAATGGAACAGGGTTCGCAGCACGGCAGGCGGGCGTGTGAGCCGGAGAGTTCCCCCGCCCCTGGTGTGGCGGATCGCTCAGGAAGGAGTACGCGATGGACAACGAGTCGCGGATGTACGAACTGGAGTTTCCCGCTCCACAGCTGTCGGCGGCCGACGGCTCGGGGCCGGTCCTCGTGCACGGGCTGGAGGGCTTCACCGACGCGGGTCACGCCGTGCGGCTGGCCACCACGCACCTGCGGGAGAGCCTGGAGAGCGAGCTGGTGGCCTCCTTCGACGTGGACGAGCTGCTCGACTACCGCTCGCGCCGCCCGCTGATGACCTTCAAGACCGACCACTTCGCCGACTACGCCGAGCCGGAGCTGAACCTGTGGGCGCTGCGCGACACCGCGGGCACCCCGTTCCTGCTGCTCGCCGGGATGGAGCCGGACCTGCGGTGGGAGAAGTTCACCACCGCGGTGCGGCTGCTCGCCGAGCAGCTCGGCGTGCGCCGCACGGTGGGGCTGAGCGCGATCCCGATGGCGATCCCGCACACCCGCCCGCTCGGCGTCACCGCGCACTCCTCGGACCGCGCGCTGATCGGCGACCACCAGCGCTGGCCCGGTGAGCTGCAGGTTCCCGGCAGCGCCTCGTCGCTGCTGGAGTACCGGATGGGACAGCACGGCTACGAGTCGGTCGGGTTCAGCGTGCACGTGCCGCACTACCTGTCGCAGACCGCCTACCCGGAGGCCGCGCAGACGCTGCTGGAGAACGTCGCCGACAACGCCGGGCTGACCTTCCCGCTGGCCGCGCTCGGCGAGGCCGGGGCGCGGGTCCGCGAGCAGGTGAACGAGCACATCGCGGGCAACCCCGAGGTGGAGACGGTGGTGCAGGCGCTGGAACGGCAGTACGACAGCTTCGTCACCGCCCAGGAGCGGCAGTCCAGCCTGCTGGTCGGTGAGGGCGAGCTGCTGCCGAGCGGTGACGAGCTCGGCGCCGAGTTCGAACGCTTCCTCGCCGAGCAGACCGGCACCGACGACAAGGACGATCCGGGCGCCCGCTGACCCGCCGACCGAGCCGCCGCACCGGAAACCCCGGTGCGTAGGGTGGTCGGAGTGGATCTGACCGAGCTGCTCGACATTCCGGGCACCGACGCCGACGCGCTCTACGAGTCGTTCGGCGCCTGGGCCGCCGAGCGCGGGACGGAGCTCTACCCGGCGCAGGACGAGGCGCTGCTGGAGCTGGCCTCCGGCTCGAACGTCATCCTGGCCACCCCAACCGGGTCGGGCAAGTCGCTGGTCGCGGTTGGCGCGCACCTGTTCGCGCTCACCCGCGGGGTGCGCAGCTACTACACCGCACCGATCAAGGCGCTGGTGAGCGAGAAGTTCTTCGCGCTCTGCGAGCTGTTCGGCGCGGAGCGGGTCGGCATGGTCACCGGCGACGCCGCCGTGAACGCCGACGCCCCGATCATCTGCGCCACCGCCGAGATCCTGGCCAATCTGGCGCTGCGCGAGGGTTCCGCGGCCGAGGTCGGCCAGATCGTGATGGACGAGTTCCACTTCTACGCCGACCCCGATCGCGGCTGGGCCTGGCAGGTGCCGCTGCTGGAGCTGCCGGGCGCGCAGTTCCTGCTGATGTCGGCCACGCTCGGCGAGGTCGACTTCTTCGCCGACGACCTGCGCCGCCGCACCGGGAACACCACCGCAGTGGTGAGCGGCACGGAACGCCCGGTGCCGCTGACCTTCTCCTACGCCCGCACGCCGATCACCGAGACGCTGGAGGAGCTGGTCACCACGCACCAGGCCCCGGTCTACGTCGTGCACTTCACCCAGGCCGCCGCGCTGGAGCGGGCACAGGCGCTGACCAGCGTCAACTTCGCCACCCGTGCGGAGAAGGACGCGATCGCCGCCGCCATCGGCCACTTCCGCTTCGCGGCGGGCTTCGGCCGCACCCTCTCCCGGCTGATCCGGCACGGCATCGGCGTGCACCACGCGGGCATGCTGCCCAAGTACCGCAGGCTCGTGGAGCGGCTGGCCCAGGACGGGCTGCTCAAGGTGGTCTGCGGCACCGACACGCTCGGCGTCGGGATCAATGTGCCGATCCGCACCGTGCTGCTCACCGGGCTGACCAAATACGACGGCACCCGGACCCGCCGGCTCAAGGCCAGGGAGTTCCACCAGATCTCCGGCCGGGCCGGGCGCGCGGGCTTCGACACCATGGGCACCGTCGTGGTGCAGGCCCCCGACCACGAGGTGGAGAACACCCGGCTGCTGGCCAAGGCGGGCGACGACCCCAAGAAGCAGCGCAAGGTGCAGCGGCGCAAGCCGCCGGAGGGCTTCGTCTCCTGGAGCGAGGAGACCTTCCTGCGCCTGGTCGACGCGCAGCCCGAGCCCATGGTCTCCCGCTTCCGGGTGACGAACTCGCTGCTGCTCAACGTGATCGCGCGGCCGGGCAACTGCTTCGCCGCCATGCGGCACCTGCTGGAGGAGAACCACGAACCGCGCCCGGCGCAGCGCAGGCACATCCTGCGCGCGATCCGGCTCTACCGCGCGCTGCGCGACGCCGGGGTGGTGCAGCAGCTGGACGAGCCGGACCGGTACGGCCGGATGGCGAGGCTCACCGTCGATCTGCAGCGCGATTTCGCGCTCGACCAGCCGCTCTCGCCCTTCGCGCTGGCCGCGCTCGAGCTGCTGGACCGCGCGGCCCCGAGCTACACCCTCGACGTGGTCTCGCTGATCGAGTCGACGCTGGAGGACCCCAGGCAGCTGCTGATGGCGCAGCAGCACAAGGCCAGGGGTGCGGCGGTGGCCGAGATGAAGGCCGACGGCATCGAGTACGAGGAGCGGATGGAGCTGCTCGAGGAGGTCACCTGGCCCAAGCCGCTGGCCGAGCTGATCGAGCCCGCCTTCGAGACCTACCGCGCCGGGCACCCGTGGGTCTCCGAGTTCGCGCCCGCGCCGAAGTCCGTCGTCCGGGACATGATCGAGCGCGCCATGACCTTCGCCGAGCTGATCGCGTACTACGAGCTGGCCCGCTCCGAGGGCGTCGTGCTGCGCTACCTCGCCGACGCCTACCGCGCGCTGCGCCGCACGGTGCCGGAGGCGGCGCGCACCGAGGAGCTCGACGACCTCACCGAGTGGCTCGGCGAGCTGGTGCGGCAGGTGGATTCGAGCCTGCTGGACGAGTGGGAGCAGCTCACCGCGCCGGGCGCCGAGGCCGATCAGCAGCAGCTCGCCTACGGCGCGGAGTCGGTGCGGCCGATCACGGCCAACGAGCGCGCCTTCCGGGTGCTGATCCGCAACGCGCTGTTCCGCCGGGTGGAGCTGGCCGCGCTGCGGCGCTGGGCCGCGCTCGCCGAGCTCGACACCGAGCCGGACTGGGAGACCGAGCTGGCGCCGTACTTCGCCGAGTACGGCGAGATCGGCACCGGGCCGGATGCCCGCGGCCCGCAGCTCTTCCGGGTCGAGCAGCGCCCCGAGTTCTGGCACGTCCGGCAGACCCTGGCCGACCCGGCCGGTGACCACGGCTGGGCGATCGAGGCGGTCGTCGACCTCGCCGAGTCCGATGCCGCGGGCGAGGTGGTCTTCGACGAGGTCACGGTGGCCGCCGGGTGATCGACGGCTCGACCTCGCCGTACCTGGTCCTCTATCCCGGCCGGGTCACGGCGGCCTACCGCGCGCTGGGCGCGGCCCTGCCGGGGGCGCGGATTCGCTACGCGGTCAAGGCCACCCCGGTACCCGAGGTGCTCCTGGCGCTGGCCGCCGCGGGCGCGGAGTTCGACGTCGCGAGCCCGGGCGAGATCGAGCTCTGCCTCGGACTCGGGATCGCGCCGGAGCTGCTCTGCTACGGCAACACGGTGAAGAAGGCGGCGCAGATCGCCGGGGCGCACGCGCGCGGGGTGCGCCGGTACGCCTTCGACACCGCCGAGGACCTGCGCCGGATCGCACTGCACGCACCGGGCGCCGAGGTGGAGTGCCGGTTCCTGCCCGCGACGCCGCCCTCCCGCACCCCGTTCGGCAGCAAGTTCGGCTGCGCCCCCGCCGAGGTGGCCCCGCTGCTGAGCACGGCCCGCGATCTGGGGCTGGTGCCCGCGGGGCCGTACTTCCACGTCGGTTCGCAGCAGACCGACCCCGCCGCCTGGCGGATCGGGCTGGAGCAGGCGGGCCGGATCGCCACCGAACTCGCCGCCGCTGGGATGCCGGTGCGCAGCGTGAACATCGGTGGCGGGCTGCCGATCCCGTACGCCGACCCGGCGCCCGGGCTCGCCGAACTCGGCGCGGTGATCACCGCGGCGGCGCGCGCGCACCTGCCGCCCGGCACCGCGCTGGTGGTGGAGCCGGGGCGGGCGCTGACCGGCGCGGCGGGCGAGCTGCACTGCGAGGTCGTCGCGGTGCGCATCGCCCCGGACGGGCGGCGCTGGGTGTACCTCGACGTAGGCCGCTACAGCGGGCTGGCCGAGACGGAGAACGAGTACATCGTGTACCGGATCGCCACCGAACGCGACGGCGATCCGGTCGCCGAGGCGGTGCTGGCCGGGCCGACCTGCGACGGCGACGATGTACTGTATCAACGCACGCGCGTCCTGCTCCCGGCCACACTGCGAGCGGGCGATCGCGTCCGAATCCTCGACGCCGGCGCCTATACGGCGAGCTATGCGTCGGTGTCCTTCAACGGTTTTCCGCCCTTGACGGTGCATGTCACGGGCGCTGAGCGAGAGTGGGTGCAGTCATGACGGCGGAGTTCACCGGCAGGCACGTGCTGGCCGAGTTCGGTGGAGTCGACCCGGCACTCTGCGACGATCCCGAACGCCTGGAGGCCGCGCTGCGCGCGGCGCTGGCCGAGGCGGGCGCGACCGTCTGCGACGTGCTGCGCCGCAAGTTCGAGCCGCAGGGCGCGACGGTGCTCGCGCTGCTCGCGGAGTCGCACGCCTCGCTGCACACCTACCCGGAGACCGGCGACATCTTCGTCGACGTCTTCACCTGCGGCAGCCTCGGCGCGGGCGCCGAACACGCCGTCGAGCTGCTGCGCAAGGCGCTCGACCCGGCGGAGGTGCGGATGTCGACGGTGCCGCGCGGGCGCGCCGGGCAGCGGATCGAGGAGCCGCTGGCCCCGGGGCTGACCCGGGTGTGGGACATCGCCGAGGTCGTCGTCGACACGCACACCCCCTACCAGCACATGGTGATCGCGCGGACCGAGCAGGGCATCACGCTGTTCTCCGACAACGACCGGCAGTCCACCGAGACCGCGCAGCTCACCTACCACGAGGCCATGATGGTCCCCGCCTTCGTGCTGGCCGAGAAGCTGGACACCGTGCTGATCATCGGCTCCGGCGAAGGCGTCGCCAGCGGGATGGCGGTGGCAGCCGGTGTCACGCGAGTCGACCATGTCGACATCGACCGGCTGGAGGTCGAGCTGTGCGCGCGGCACCTGTCCTACGGCTACACCCCGGACGAGCTGGACGCCGCGGTCCGCGGCGACGGCCCGGTCACCGTGCACTACGCCGACGGCTGGGACTTCCTGGCGCGGGCCGCCGCCGCAGGCACCCGCTACGACATCATCGTGATCGACCTCCCGGACGAGCGGCCGGAGGAGGCGCAGCACAACCGGCTCTACGAGGCCGAGTTCCTGGCCCGCTGCCGGGAGCGGCTCGCCCCCGGCGGGGTGCTCACCGCGCAGGCGGGCTGCGCGACGCTGTGGCGCAACGAGACCCTGAAGCGCTCCTGGCAGCGCTTCCACGAGCACTTCGGCACCGTCGTGCACTACGGCAGCGACGAGCACGAGTGGTCGTTCCTGTTCGGCCTGGTCGACCGGATCGGCGACCCGGTGCCAGGCATGATCGACCGGCTCGCCACGCTGCCGTACCGGGCAAGCACCGTCGACGCGCGGGCGCTGTGGCGGGGCACCATCGAGCCGCGCTCGCTGCGGGGCTGAACCGCTCAGCGCGGACGATACTCGCGGATCAGCGCGGCGAGCTGCTCGTAGTCGTCGCGGCGGCCGGTGGAGGAGCGGAAGACCAGCCCGATGGTCCGGCCGGGCGCGGGCGCGGTGAAGCGCGCGGTGTCCAGCGTGCCGCGCGCGGTCTCGGCGGCCACCGCGGACTCCGGGATGAGCGTCACGCCGAGGCCGCCCGCGACGCACTGCACCACCGTCGCGAGCGACGCCGCCCGGGTATCGCCGACCGAACCGGGGTGCGCCTCGACGGTGCGGCACAGCTCGAGGGTCTGGTCGCGCAGGCAGTGCCCCTCGTCGAGCAGCAGCAGCGGCAGCGCGTCGAGCGCGGCGGGCGGCAGGTCGGCGCGCCCGCCCAGCTCGTGCCCCGTCGGGGTGACCAGCACGAATTCCTCGAAGTAGAGCTCGATCTCGCGGACGCCGGGCGCCTCGGTGGGCAGCGCGAGCAGCGCGACGTCGAGCACGCCGGTGCGCAGCCCGTCCAGCAGCCGGGCGGTCTGGTCCTCGACCACCTGCGGCAGCAGCCCGGGCATGTGCTCGCGCAGCCGGGGCAGCAGCGCGGGCAGCAGGTAGGGGGCGACGGTGGGGATGATGCCGAGCCGCAGCGTGCCACCGAGCCCGTCGCCGGTGGCCGAGGCGAGGAAGCGATCGGCCGCATCCAGGGTCGCGCGGGCCTGCGGCAGCAGCCGCAACCCGGCCGCGGTCACCAGGACCCTGCGGGTGCTGCGCTCGATCAGCTGCAACCCGAGGCCGTGCTCCAAAGCGGCCAGTGCCTGCGACAACGTGGGTTGGCTCACACGTAGCCGGGCAGCGGCCGTGCCGAAGTGCCGGTACTCGGCGACCGCAACGAACGCACGCAGCTGTGACAGGGTGGGCTGATAAATCTGATCAGACACGCCTATCAGTGTAGTGCGACCGATCACCTTTACCTTTAACTGGCAGCGCGGCAAGATCGGCGGTGAGCTCTTTCCATTCCGAACAATTCCGAGGAGACCGAGCATGGCCCTGCTGACCATCGGCGACCAGTTCCCCGCGTACAACCTCACCGCCGTCATCGGCGGTGACCTGTCGAAGGTCGACGCTCAGCAGCCCGACGACTACTTCACCCGGGTGACCAGCGACGACCACGCGGGCAAGTGGCGGATCGTCTTCTTCTGGCCCAAGGACTTCACCTTCGTGTGCCCCACCGAGATCGCCGCCTTCGGCAAGCTGAACGAGGAGTTCGCCGACCGTGACGCGCAGGTGCTCGGCGCCTCGGTGGACAACGAGTTCGTGCACTTCCAGTGGCGGGCCCAGCACGAGGATCTCAAGACCCTCCCCTTCCCGATCCTGTCCGACCTGAAGCGCGAGCTGGCCACGGCGACCGGCGTGCTCAACGCCGACGGCGTCGCGGACCGCGCCACCTTCATCGTCGACCCGAACAACGAGGTCCAGTTCGTCTCGGTCACCGCGGGTTCGGTCGGCCGGAACGTGGACGAGGTGCTGCGCGTGCTGGACGCGCTGCAGTCCGACGAGCTGTGCGCCTGCAACTGGAAGAAGGGCGATCCGACGATCGACGCGGGCGAGCTGCTCTCCGCCAGCGTCTGACCGCCCCGCCCCCGCCCTTCCCCGAACCACGAAAGAGGAGCTCCCGCATGAGCATTGAGAACCTGAAGAGCGCCCTGCCCGAGTACGCCAAGGACCTCAAGCTCAACCTGTCGTCCATCACCCGCAGCACCGTGCTCTCCGAGCAGCAGCTGTGGGGCACCCTGCTGGCGGCGGCGGCCGCGACCCGGTCCGCCACCACCCTGCGCGAGATCGCCGAGGAGGCCGCCGACACGCTGTCGGCCGAGGCCTACAACGCCGCGCTGGGCGCCGCCTCGATCATGGGGATGAACAACGTCTTCTACCGCGGCAAGGCGTTCCTCGGCGGCAAGTACGACGACCTGCGGGCCGGGCTGCGCATGCAGATCATCGGCAACCCCGGGGTCGCGAAGGCCGATTTCGAGCTGTGGTCGTTCGCGGTCTCCTCGATCAACGGCTGCCAGCACTGCCTGGAGGCGCACGAGCACACCCTGCGCGAGGAGGGCGTCTCCCGCGAGGTGATCTTCGAATCGCTGCGCGCGGCCGCCATCGTCGCCGGTGTCGGCCAGGCCGTGCAGTCGACCGAGGCGCTCGCCACCGCGGCGGTCTGACCCGCGTCCGAACGGGCTTCGTCCACGCCGTGGACGGGGCCTGTTCGCGGGTAGGCTGGCCCGGCATGGGCATTCGAGTGGAAGTGGTCCGCGTGTTCACCGACCCGAGCGGCCGGTTCGGCAACCGGCTCGGAATCGCCCGCGCGGCCGACGTCGCCGAGCCGGAGCGGCAGGAGCTGGCCCGGCGCGCCGGGTACAGCGAGACGGTGGTGGTCGCCGAACCGGTCGACGGCATCGCCCCGCTGCGGATCTACACCCCGGCCGTCGAGCTGCCCTTCGCCGGGCACCCCTCGGTCGGCACCGCCTGGTGGTTCCTGCGCCGCGGCATCCCGGTGACGGCGCTGCGGGTGCCCGCCGGGCTCGTCGCGGTGGCGAGCGCCGACGGCCGCACCTGGATCACCGCCAAGGCCGACTGGACCCCGGATTTCGTGTTCCACCGCTACCCGACGGCCGCCGAGGTGACCGCGCTCGACCCCGCGGACTTCCCCGGCGGCCCGCACTACGTGTGGGCGTGGAGCGACGAGCATCGCGGCAGCATCCGCAGCCGGATGTTCGGCCCGACCATGGGGATCACCGAGGACGAGGCGACCGGCGCCGCGGCGGTGGCGATCACCGCGCAGCTGCGCCGCGGGCTGCACATCACCCAGGGCGCGGGGTCGCACCTGTTCACCCGGTGGGATTCGGACGGCTGGGTCCGGCTCGGCGGGCGGGTCGCCGACGACTCCGTCGCCGAGTTCTGATCAGCTCCGCGACCGCGGGTGCCGCAGCTCGCCGATCCCCGCCACCGCGGCCGCGAGCAGCACGAACACCACGGCGAGCAGGACAAGGCCGAGGGTCAGCGAGACGTACCCCTGCTGCCTCGGGTCCAGGAACGGGTACGGATACCAGTCCACCGCGGGGCCGCGCAGCAGCGTGTACACCGCGTACGCCGCCGGGTACACCAGCCAGGCGCCGATCAGGCCGGGGGTGATCCCGAGCCGGCGCGGCACCAGGATCCAGTCGGCAAGCAGCACCAGCGGCAGGATGCGGTGCAGCACGTCGTTGATCCAGCGATCGGTGAGCATGACGTCGATGTTCGCCAGCAGCACCGCGTACACGACGCCGGTGATCACCAGGTAGAGCGTGGCGGCGCCGCGCAGCAGCTGCCAGCGCCTGCCGTCCGGGTCGAGCGCGCCGCCGACCAGCAGCACCAGCACGCCGATCACGTTCGACTGGATGGTGAAGTAGCTGAAGTAGTTGCCGATCGAGAACTCCGGCACATCCAGGTTGCGCAGCGGGACCCAGAGCAGCGCAAGCACCCCGAGCGCGCCGAGAGCGAGCCGTGCCGCACGGATCCACCCGGCCGTCCCCGCAGCTGTCATCCGCCGATGATCGCACGCGGCCGGACCGGGCGACGCCGTTCGGCGAATCCCCGGCTAACTCGGGCGCGCTGTGCCGCTGATCACCGGAGGGAAACGCAGGCGCGGGAACAGCACCGTCTTCGCTAGGCTGGTGGACGCAATGAGCAGGACAACCGCCACCGGACGCCGCGAGCTCCGCACCCGCCTGGCGAACCTCTCGCTTCGCGACGAGTACCGGCTGCGCCGAAGGCTGGATCGGGCCGATGGCCCCGAGACGGCCGCGTTGGAAGCCGAGATCACCGCCGCCGAACAGCGGATCGAGGCGCGCCGCTCCGCCGTGCCCGCGATCAGGTACCCCGAGCAGCTGCCGGTCACCGCGCGGCGGGAGGACATCGCCGCCGCCATCGCCGCCAACCAGGTGGTGATCGTGGCGGGCGAGACCGGCTCCGGCAAGACCACCCAGATCCCGAAGATCTGCCTGGAACTCGGGCGCGGCATCCGCGGCACCATCGGGCACACCCAGCCGCGCAGGCTCGCCGCCCGCACCGTGGCCGAGCGGATCGCCGATGAGCTCGGCACCGAGCTGGGCGACGTCGTCGGCTACACCGTGCGCTTCACCGACCATGCCTCGGACCGCACCCTGGTCAAGCTCATGACCGACGGCATCCTGCTCGCCGAGATCCAGCGCGACCGGATGCTGCGGCGCTACGACACGATCATCATCGACGAGGCGCACGAACGCAGTCTCAATATCGACTTCCTGCTCGGCTACCTGGCCCAGCTGCTGCCGCGCAGGCCCGATCTCAAGATCGTGATCACCTCCGCGACCATCGACCCGGAGCTGTTCGCCAGGCACTTCGCCGCGCCGGACGGCACCCCGGCGCCGATCGTGGAGGTGTCCGGGCGGTCGTTCCCGGTGGAGATCAGGTACCGGCCGCTCTCCCTGGAGCTGCCGTCGGCGCGGGACGACGAGGACGACGAGGAATCCACCGTGGTGGATCGCGACCCGGTGGACGCCATCGGCGACGCGGTGCGCGAACTCTTCGCCGAGGGCGACGGCGACGTGCTGGTCTTCCTCTCCGGCGAGCGCGAGATCCGGGACACCGCCGACGCGCTGCGCGAGCTGAAGCTGCCGCGCACCGAGATCCTGCCGCTGTACGCCCGGCTCTCCGCCGCCGAGCAGCACCGGGTCTTCGCCCCGCACACCGGGCGGCGCGTCGTGCTCGCCACCAATGTGGCCGAGACCTCGCTGACCGTGCCCGGGATCCGGTACGTGATCGATCCGGGCACCGCGCGGATCTCCCGCTACTCCATGCGCACCAAGGTCCAGCGGCTGCCGATCGAGTCGGTGTCGCAGGCGTCGGCGCGGCAGCGCTCCGGGCGCTGCGGGCGCGTCGCCGACGGCATCGCCATCCGGCTCTACAGCGAGGACGACTTCGAGTCCAGGCCCGCCTTCACCGAGCCGGAGATCCTGCGCACCAACCTGGCCGCGGTCATCCTGCAGATGACCGCGCTCGGGCTCGGTGACATCGAGAGCTTCCCGTTCCTGCAGGCGCCGGAGTACCGCGCCATCCGCGACGGCATCGCGCTGCTCCAGGAGCTCGGCGCGCTCGGCGCCGCCGACGCGGAGACCGAGGCGGCGGTGCGCACCGAGGCGCGGCGGCTCGCGCTCACCGCCGTCGGGCGGGAGATGGCGCAGCTGCCGGTCGACCCGCGGATGGCGCGCATGCTGGTCGAGGCGCAGCGCACCGGGTGCCTGGCCGAGGTGCTGGTGATCGTGGCGGCGCTCTCCATCCAGGACGTGCGGGAACGTCCGGTGGAGCAGCAGCAGGCGGCGGACGCCAAACACGCGCGGTTCGTCGTCGACGGCTCCGACTTCCTCGCCTTCCTGAAGCTGTGGGACCACCTCGGGGAGCAGCGGAGGTCGCTCAGCGGCAATCAGTTCCGCCGCATGTGCCGCGAGGACTTCCTGCACTACCTGCGGATTCGGGAGTGGCAGGATCTGCACGGGCAGTTGCGCACGATCACCAGGCAGTTGGGGTGGGATGCCGCGGGCGAAGGCGCGGTGCCCGAGTCCCGGCGGCGCGGGGCCGGTGCCGACGGTCCCGGCATCCAGCGCGCGGACGACCGCCGACCGGCGCGCGAAGGCTCGGCGCAGACTCGCAGCGCACGCGGCGCTGCCGGCGACCCGAGCAACGGCGTGGCACAGGTCGACAGTGCGCGTGCGGGGACGACACCGGTCGACAGCTCGCGCGCGGACGCGGCATCGGGTGGCAGCGCGCCGGGAGCCGCGGGCTCCAGAAATCCTCGCCGCCGTGGCGGCCGACCGGCGCGGACAGCGGAACCGGCACCGAACCCCGCCGCGCAGGACGGCGAGGCCACCTACGACGCCACCTCGATCCACCAGGCCCTGCTGGCGGGAATGCTCTCCCACCTCGGTCTCCGAGAGGCCGAGACCCGGGAATTCCTCGGCGCCAGGAACGCCAAGTTCATGATCTTCCCCGGCTCCGCGCTCGCCAAGAAACCCCCGCGCTGGGTGATGGCCGCCGAGCTCGTCGAGACCTCCCGTCTGTGGGGCCGGATGGCGGCGAAGGTGGAGCCGGAGTGGGCCGAACGCCTCGCGGGCGACCTGGTGAAGCGCACCTACTCCGAGCCGCACTGGTCGGCCAGGCGCGGCGCCGCGCAGGCGTACGAGCGGGTCACGCTGTACGGCTTGCCGCTGGTCCCCCGCCGCGCCGTCGATTTCGGCCGGATCGACCCCGAGGTCTCCCGCGAACTGCTCATCCGGCACGCGCTGGTGCAGGGCGAGTGGCAGACGAAGCACGAATTCTTCCACCGCAACCGCGCCCTGCTGGAGGACGTCGCCGACCTGGAGCACCGGGCCCGCCGCCGCGACATCCTGGTCGACGACGAGGTGCTGTTCCAGTTCTACGACGAGCGGCTGCCCGCCGACATCGTCTCGGTGCGGCACTTCGACACCTGGTGGCGCACGGCCCGCAGGACCGAGCCCGCGCTGCTCGACTTCGACACCGCCACCGTGGTCAACGAGGGCGTCGCCACGCTCGACCCCACCGACTTCCCGGACACCTGGCGGCAGGGCGAGCTCACCTTCCCGCTGACCTACCAGTTCGAGCCGGGCACCGAGGAGGACGGGCTGACCGTCCGGATCCCGGTGGAGCAGCTGGCGCACGTGCGCCCGGTCGGCTTCGACTGGCTGGTGCCCGGCATGCGCGCCGAGCTCGCCACCGCGCTGATCAAGACGCTGCCGAAGTCGCTGCGGCGCACCGTCGTTCCGGCGCCGGATTTCGCCGCCGCCGCGCTGGCCGCGCTCACCCCGCGGGCCGAACCGCTGGTCACCGGGTTGGCGCGGGAACTGTCCCGGCTCGGCTCGGTGACCATCGCACCGCGCGACCTGGACACCGCCGCGCTCCCGCCGCACCTGCGCGCCACTTTCGCCGCGCTGGACCGGGCGGGCCGGGTGCTGGACCGGGACAAGAGCCTGTCCGCGCTGAAATCGCGGCTGGCCGAGGATGTCTCGCGCTCGGTGGCGAAGGCCACCGCGGGCGCCGAGCGCGCACCGGCGGCGGTGTGGACCTCGGAGTCGCTCGGCACCCTCGCCCCGACGGTGCGGCGCGAGGTCGCGGGCCAGACCGTCACCGGCTACCCGGCGCTGGTGCCGGAGCCCGCCGGTGTCGCGGTGCGGGTGCTGAGTTCACCCGCCGAGCAGGCCGCCGCCATGCGCGCGGGCACCCGCGCCCTGCTGCTGGCGGCGCTGCCCGGCAGTACCAAGGCGGTCACCTCGGGGCTGGCCCCCGCGGACCGGCTGGCGCTGGGCCGCAACCCGTACGGATCGCTGGACGCCCTTGTCGAGGATTGTCGCGCGGCGGCCGCCGACGAGTTGCTCGCCGCCGAGGGCGGGCCGGTGCGGGACCCGAAGGAGTTCGAGGCCCTCGTCGCCCGGGTGCGGCCGCGCTTCACCGGCACCGTCGCCGCGATCGTGCGGTTGGTGGCACCGGTGCTGGCCGCCGCCACCGAGGTGGAGGCGGCGCTCGCCGACACCGCCGAACGCGACATCGCCGACGACGTCCGGCGGCAGCTCGACGACCTGGTCTATCCCGGCTTCGTCGCCGAGCACGGCAACCAGCGGCTCCGCGAACTCCCCCGCTACCTGCGCGCCGCCACCGCCCGGCTGCACACCCTCCCCGCCTCCGCCGTCCGCGACCGCCAGGGCATGGACCAGCTCGACCGGGTCCTCACCGCCTACGACCGCCTGCTGACCACCCTCCCCGAAGCCCGCCGCCGCACCCGCGCCGTCACCGACGTCTGGTGGATGATCGAGGAGCTCCGGGTCAGCCTCTTCGCCCAGAAACTCGGCACCCCCTACCCGATCTCCGCCAAGCGGATCGAGAAGGCGATCGCGAGCATCCGGGCCTGAGCGGCACGCAGGACCCGGCTCAGTCCTTCCACTTGTACTTGCAGTCCTGGCACTCGTAGAGCTGCCGCCCCTGGTGGTCCTTGTCACCGATGTCCATGCCGGTCTTCTTCGAACACTGCGGGCACTTCTCGGCCATAGCCGACTCCTCACGCTGGTGCTGGATCGAACTCGATCAGCGTAGAAATCCGGGCGAGTGTGCGCAGTCGGCCGTTCCGCCGACAACCGTTCGGGCAACGCGGCCGAGGTCTCGGCCGACGGATACCCGCCGACTGCTCCGAAGCCGTCAGTCGGCGGCGAGGGCGCGGGCCTCGCGCATCTGGGTGATCTCGCGTTCGAAATCCGCTGCGGAGGTGAAGGAGCGGTAGACGGAGGCGAAGCGGAGGTAGGCGACCTCGTCGAGGTCGCGCAGCGGGCCGAGGATGGCGAGGCCGACCTCGTGGCTCGGCACCTCGGGAGATCCCTTGGCGCGCACCGCGTCCTCGACCTTCTGGGCGAGCAGGTTCAGGGCGTCGTCGTCGACTTCGCGGCCCTGGCAGGCGCGGCGGACGCCGCGGATGACCTTCTCGCGGCTGAACGGCTCGGTGACGCCGCTGCGCTTGACCACCGAGAGGATGGCGGTCTCGACCGTCGTGAAGCGCCTGCCGCACTGCGGGCAGGAGCGGCGGCGGCGGATGGCCGTGCCTTCCTCCGCCTCACGGGAGTCGACGACCCGGGAGTCGGGGTGCCTGCAGTACGGGCAATGCATCCGGGAGTCCTTCGTCCGAGCGGGTGCTCGCGGCCGGGCCGGGTGGGGAGCGCGCTGTCGCGACCCGGCGAGCACATGTGCCGGGCGCGTCCGCCGCGACACGGGGTGAACCGGCGCCACCCGGCGCGTTCACCGCTATCACAGGCAGGATACCCGGCCGGAGGCGGTGGCGGGTCGGCTCCACCCCTGCTCGGCGCCGGATACCGCACCGCTCATCCCCCGATCCGCCACTGGCCGGACAGGTCGGCGAGCAGTTCGGGCAGCCGGGCGACCAGCCTGCCGCGGGACAGCTTGGTCGGGAACGGCTCGGCCAGCACCCCGGCGGCGAGCGCCGGGTCGCGCTTCAGGTCGATGTGCCTGAGCACCAGGTCCTCGGTGATGTAGCGCCAGCGATCGTCCCGATCGGCCCAGTTGAAGCCGGGCAGCGGGGTGCGCAGCACCAGGTCGCCCGCCCGCACGGTGGCGGGGGCGAAGGTGCCGGGCGCCCGCACGCCGGGGACCGCGGGCTTGGCCGCGATGGTGCTGACGTAGGTGAGTACCCGGCCGATGCCGTCCCTGGCCGCGGCGGTGGCGTCCCACTGCTCCGGGACGATGACGTTCTGTTCGCGATCGGTCATCCGGTACAGCGCGTCGATGTGGCCGGCGGTGCCGCCCGCGGCGATCCCGGCCCAGGCGGCGCGCAGGTTGCGGTCGATCGCCCCCGCCGCCGCCAGCTCGTCGATGCCGGCCAGGCCGCGCGCCAGGTAGGCCTCGTGCTGCGGGACCAGGTCGATGAAGATGTGTTTCTGCATGGCCATCAGCCGGGTCTGGTACCAGCTGATGTCGGCGGCGGTGAGCCGCGGCCCGACGCCGGCGAGCAGCGTGATGTCCTCCGGGGTGCGCTCGACCAGCTCCGACGGGGTGCGCTGCAGCAGGTCGGCGACCGCGGTGCCGAGCGCGTGCAGGCCGGGCAGGTCGATGACCCGGCCCGCGTCGTCCATGTCGAAGTAGCCGGAGGCGAAGGAGCCGCCGGCGAGCCCGGCCAGCCCGGCCCACCAGAACTCCGGGTGCGCGCTGGCCAGCCGCAGGTAGTTCACGTAGACGAGGTTGAAGGTGTGCGCGTTGACCGCGGGGCCGCGCTGCGGATCCCAGCCGGCGAGGTCGATGCGCGCGTTGCCCGCGGCGACCACGAGCCAGTACTGCCGCAGCAGCGCGGTGTAGCGGCGGGCGGGCACCCCGGCCGCGCGGGCCTGGTCCAGCGCGGCGCCGAGCACCGCCGCGTCGGACGGCAGCCCCGGGTGGACGCCGCCCGCGCGCTCGCCGTCCGCGTCGACCACGGGCAGGTCGAGGTAGCCGGCGTACAGCGGTGCGGCGCGGACCGGGGCGAGCGTGCCGGGCAGCACGAGCAGACAGGCGAGCAGGACGGCACGGCAGAGGAGTCCGAGCGCGGGAAACTCGGTGCGGGAGCGCGTCATTGCGGATCCGCCTCTCGGTCGCGGCACAGGTGCGCGGGCGTGTGTGCCGCGACGATAGCAACCGGTTCCGGTCCGCGAGCAAGGTTCCGGCGAATCGCGCTATGCGAGCGGCACACTCCCCACCGGCACCGCGACCACCGCTGCGGCGCCGGACATCCCGGGCTCGGGGGCGGGGGCGGAGCGCCACTGCGCGAGCAGCAACATCGCGACCACGATCAGCGCGGTGACGAGCGCGGTGACGGCCAGCGTGGCCAGCCCGGCCCGTGCCTGTTCGACCCGGCGCAGCGGATGCGCGCCGCGGGGCCTGCGCGGCGGCGGCCGGTGGTCGGCGAGCGCGCCGCGGCGGGGCCGCCCGTCCGCGGGGCGGCGCTCGTCGATCCGGCGCGGGCGCCTGCGGACGGGGGCGCCGCGGCGCACGACCACGCCGCGGCGAGCCGCGGGCACCTGGCAACCCTCGGCTCGACCCGGCCCTGGCCGCTCGGGATCTCCCGTGCTCCTGTCGAATTCGAGCGCTGTGCTCATCGGACATTCCTCCGTGTACCGGCACCCGCCGGTCGAGTTGCTGACTGTGGCTCGTCAGGGCCGTCGGGGGGACGGCGATGTTGCGCTGCTGCAACTGCCGGAACCGGCTCCGGCGTGCGGTTTCCCCGCCGCCGAGCGAACCGGTTCGCTCACATGTTCGAAAGAACGTATGTTCGATTTCTACCATGCGGGGCGGGTGCGCGCCAGCCGCGACACGGACTCGCGTCGAACAGGTGTTTGATACTCGGCCCGCGGCAGTCTAGGTTTGGAGCAACACCCGGGCGCGAGGCCCGGAGACGGACGCCCCGGGCGGCATCCGGGCGGGGCGCGGACAGGAAGGCGGGTTGCGGTGGGCCACAGGGACGACGCGGGTGACGAGGGCGGTCCCGGTACCCGGACTCGCGGTACCGACACGATCGGTGCCGAGAGCAACGGGGTGGGAGCGGATCTCACCGCGCGTCAGCGCCGGGTGCTCGACGTCATCCGGTCGTCGGTGAGCGAGCGCGGGTATCCGCCCAGCATCCGGGAGATCGGCGACGCGGTGGGGCTCACCTCCACCTCGTCGGTGGCGCACCAGCTGCGGGCCCTGGAGCGCAAGGGCTACCTCCGGCGCGACCCGAACCGCCCGCGCGCGGTCGACGTGCGCGGGCTGGACGAGGCCGTGCGCGCGGTGACGAGCCTGCCAGCGAGCGGCGCGGTCGACGCCGACGAGGTGCCGGAGAGCGCCACCCCGACCCCGGCCTTCGTCCCGGTGCTCGGCCGGATCGCCGCCGGTGGCCCGATCCTGGCCGAGCAGGCGGTGGAGGACGTCTTCCCGCTGCCGAAGGAGCTGGTCGGCGAGGGCTCGCTGTTCCTGCTCAGGGTGGTCGGCCAGTCCATGGTCGACGCCGCGATCTGCGACGGCGACTGGGTCGTGGTGCGGCAGCAGAACGTCGCCGACAACGGCGACATCGTGGCCGCCATGCTGGACGGCGAGGCCACCGTGAAGACGTTCAAGCGCACCGGCACCGACGTCTGGCTGATGCCGCACAACGCGCACTTCGAGCCGATCGCGGGCAACGACGCGCAGATCCTCGGCAAGGTCGTCACCGTCATCCGCAAGATCTGACCCCGTGCCGGGGCCGGCCGAGCTCCCGGCGCCGCGCGACGCGGCGGCGCCGGACCGGCTCTGGTACGCGGCCTACGGCTCGAACATGCACGCCGACCGGATCCGCTGCTACCTCGCGGGCGGGGTCCCCGTCGGCTCCACGCACCGCTATCCGGGCTGCCGGGATCCGCGCGACCCCGAGCGGTCGGAGCCGGTGTGGCTGCCCGGCACGCTGTACTTTGCCACCGAATCGCTGGTCTGGACCGGCGGCCGGGCCTTCTACGACCCGGACGGCGACGGCACCGTCGCCGCCAGGGCGCATCTGGTGACCGTCGGGCAGTTCTCCGACCTCGTGGCGCAGGAGATGTACCGCCCGCCCGGCACCGACCTCGACCTGGCCGCGGTGCTCGCCGTCGGCCGGTACGCCATCGGCCCCGGACGCTACGAAACGCTGGTCCGCGCGGGCGACAGGGATGGGCTGCCGGTGCTCACCTGCACCGCACCCGCCCGCTACCGAACGCTGCCGGGCAACCCGCCGTCGGCGGCCTACCTGCGGCACCTCGGCGCCGGGCTCGCCGAGGCACACGGCTGGCCGCCGGAACGGGCAGCCCGCTACCTCGCGGCCGCGCCCGGCGCACGCGGGCACTGGACCGCCGACGCGGTGGAAGCGGTGCTGCGCGGGCATGATCCCGCGCCGCGGGGGTAGCACCGCCGGATGAACCGGACACGCCCCCGCGCCCTGGTCACCGGAGCATCGACGCCGTGCCCGCGCTGAACCGCGTCGTCGGGACGCGCCTGCTCTACTTCTTCATCCTCGGCGACGTGCTCGGCGCCGGGGTGTACGTGCTGATCGGCGAGATCGCGGGCCGCTCCGGCGGCGCGGTCTGGCTGCCGCTGCTCGTCGCGCTCGGGCTGGCCTGCCTGACCGCGGGCTCCTACGCCGAACTCGCCACCAAGTACCCGCGCGCGGGCGGCTCCGCGCACTACACCACGCTCGCCTTCGGCCCGGCCGCCGGCTCGCTGGTCGGGTTCTGCATGCTCGCCGCCGGGGTGGTCTCGGTCGCGGCGCTGGCCCGCGGCTTCGCCTCCGACTACCTCGCCGAACTGGTCACGCTGCCCACCGTCGCCGTGGTCGTGGTCTTTCTGCTGGTGCTGGCGGCGCTGAACATCCGCGGCGTGCGGGAGTCGCTCGGCGCCAATGTGGTCGCCACCCTGGTCGAGCTGGGCGGGCTGCTGCTGGTGATCGGGCTCGGCGCCTGGATCCTGCTGCGCGGCGACGCCGACCCGGGCAGGCTCACCGCCCTCGGCACCGCCGAACACGGTGCCGCCGGGGCGATCCTGGCCGGAGCGGTGCTGGCCTACTACTCCTTCGTCGGCTTCGAGACCTCGGTGAACCTGGCCGAGGAGGTCGCCGATCCGCGCCGCAGCTACCCGCGGGCGCTCTTCGGCGCGCTGCTCACCGCGGGCGTGGTCTACGTGCTGCTCGGGCTGCTCACCTCGGCGGCGGTGCCGACCGACGTGCTGGCCGGGTCGTCGGGGCCGCTGCTGGAGGTGGTGCGGATCGCGGGCGGCGTACCGGAGCGGCTGTTCGCGGTGATCGCGCTGGTCGCGGTGGCGAACGGCGCGCTGCTCACCGGGATCATGGGGTCCCGGCTGGCCTACGGCATGGCGCGGGACGGGCTGCTGCCCGCCGCGCTGGCCCGGGTGCTGCCGCGGCGCCGAACCCCGTGGATGGCGGTGCTGGTCACCACCGCCGCATCGGTGGCGCTCGCGCTCACCGGCGAGATCGACGCGCTCGCCGAGACCCTGGTGCTGCTCCTGCTCGTGGTCTTCACCGGGGTGAATGCCGCTGCCATCGCGCTGCGCAGGGACGCGGGCACCGGCGACCACTTCCGGGTGCCGATCGCGGTGCCCGTCCTCGGAATCGCCTCCTGCCTGCTGCTCGCCACGCAGGTGGCGGCGGAGGTCTGGCTGCGCGGGCTGGTCCTGATCGGCATCGGGGTGCTGCTCGCCGCGGTCAACGAGGTGCGGCGGCGGCGCGGCGGCGAACTGGCCGACACCGCCGATCAGGCGTCGAAGAGCAGGTAGAGCCCGGCGAAGGTGAAGCCGACCATGACCAGCATGAGCGCCAGCTGACCGGTGGCCCGGTGTGCCTTCGGCAGCACCCGCAGGCTGCGGTCGTGCGCGGCGGCGACGCCGAGCACATGCCCGGTGACCACCGCGAGCACCTTGATCGTGCCGAGCACCGCCGGATGGTTCGAGAGCAGGTAGGCGACGTCGCGGTCGGCGAGGCCGAGCAGGTTCCAGCCCCGGTCGAAGGGGTCGGCGAAGAGGATCGCGGTCGCCTGGCCCTTCTCGACCAGGAAGGTCAGGTAGTGCGCCACGATGTAGCCGGCCACGATCGGGGTCAGGCTGTGGGCGAGCGTGCCCGGCAGCAGGCGGCGCTCCGCCCCGCTGACACCGCCGGTCGCGCGCGCGGCGCCCCAGAAGAGCACCGCCACGATCAGCACGAACCCGAGCAGCGCCGCGGTCTTCAGCAGGGTCGGCTGGCCGGCGTCGACGAGCTGCCTTCGCCAGACCGGGAACTGGGAGAAGCTGTCGAAGGCGGTGGAGCCGAGCAGCACCGCCGCGACCGCCACCGAGCCGGGGAGCACCGGGGTTCCCGCCAGGTTCGCGAGCGGCGCGCGCAGCACGAGTTCGCCGGTGCCCGCGCGCCTGCCGACCGGGCTGAGCCTGCCGATCAGCGCGCTGTACACCTCGAGCGGGTCGGCGCGCTCGGCCCACACGGTGCCGAAGACGACCAGCCCGGCCAGGGTGGTCAGCAGGTAGAGGCCGAGCCAGGTCGCCACCGCCCCGACCGCGCCCGGGTCCGGCGCGGCCAGCTCCAGCCAGACGAGGGAGAAGAGCCCGAGCACCGCGGGCCGGATCCCGAGCCGCTCCGGGTACGCCAGGAATCCGCGCTCCGGCGGCCGCCGCAGCAGCGCGCAGAGCGCCCGGTGCAGCGCCCGCGCCGGGGAGAGCACCTTCCACACCGGCCCGGCCAGCAGCGAGAGCACCGCGACCCCGACCCACAGGTACACGTAGAGCACGCCGGGCACGGGGTTGCGCGCCGGATCACCCGAGCCCCCCAGCGCGACCGCCGCGACGAGCGCCGTCGCCGCCACGCTCAGCACCGCGAGCACCGCGCGCGTCCACCGGGAATCGGCGGCCGCGCGCAGCGCCGCGGGCAGCGGGCGGCCGGGCGAGTCCGGGTCGAGCCGCGGCTCGCGCCAGGCGAAGAGCAGCAGCGCGAAGGAGAAGGTGAGGGCCCAGGCGGCGCCGATCAGGGCGTAGGTGAGCGGGATCGGCAGATCGGTCGCCCCGCCGAGGCCGTGGGCGAGCAGCGTCATCGGACCAGGATCGTCGCCACCGTGCGGCCGGCGTCGTGCAGCTCGATCTCCACCCGGCCGGGCACGCCGACGGTGAAGGAGAAGCGCTGCCCGGCGGCGGGTTCCACCTCGAAGGTGTGGTCGGGGTCGGCGTGCACGTGCAGCTCGTCACTGGTGTCGCTGTCCACCACCAGCTCGATGGGCTGGCCGACGGCGGCCTCGACCCTGGTGTCGTCGGGAGTCACGGCACCCCCGGCGAGCCGCACCGCGATGACTACCGCCTGCGGCCCGGCGACGACCGACGACGCGGGCGCCGAGCTCTGGTGGGCGGCACCGTGATCGGCGTGCTCGCCCTCGTCGGCGCTCGCGCAGCCCGCGGTGAGCAGCCCGGCCAGCAGCACGAGGCCGCAGCCCCGGCGCACGTTCCTCACGTGTCCTCCTCGGTCGGTTCGGTGTCGTCGTCGCCGGCCCTGCGGTCGCGGACCGCGATGAACACCACGACGCCGACGAGCGCGAAGGCGGGCAGGAAGGCCGGGATGGCCAGCAGGATCGAGTGATCCGCGAGCACGTCCACGCCGTCGTACCCGGCGATCATGCCGATGCCACCGGCTCCGCAGTCTCGCTGCGGGTGGTGTGCGGGTAGCGGTCGTTGATCCGGCCCGCACCCCAGGAGAGCGCCGCGACCAGGATCAGGCTGCACGCCAGCACCACCAGCGAGGCCGCGCCGAACAGCCAGGACGGGTAGTCGAAGCTGCGCTCCCGCTGCAACACCGTGATCTCCGGGACGAACGGCCTGGTGAAGGTGTTCAGTGCGGGCACCTCCTGGGCGTTGATGCCGGGGTCGGCGGGCATGAACACCGGCAGCGCGGTCTGGATGCGGCCGTCCTGCACCCGGAGCACCGTCTTCCAGCTGCCGGAGACCGGCACCGGCGCGGTGGAGACGTAGTGCCCGGCCTCGACCCGCTCCAGCCGGTCGACGACGAGGCCGCGGCCGGGGCTCTCGCTGCCGACGCCGCCCTGCCAGCCGAGGATCTCGATCCACTCGGGATCGTCGCCGACCAGGTCACTCGGGTTCAGCCGGACGTCGGCGAAGACCATGCGCTCGCCGTTCTGCGACGGCGCCTCGCTGAGCGTGACGATCGCGGTGGCGTTCTCCGGCACGGTGTGTGCGAGGCCGTTGGCCACGGCGGCGCCGACGATCAGCACGGCCGCCACCACCAGGGTGCGGCGCACCGCCGGTTTCGGCAGCGGCTCGCCGCGCAGCACGGTGCCGAGCATGCCGCCGATGACGCCGCCCGCGATACCGACCGGCACCGACATGGCCAGCAGCTCGGGCCAGATCGATGCGGGCCACGGATTCACGAACATGGCGCCGACCCACAGCGATTCGAGCCACAGCCCGACGGTGGCGGCGGCGAGGCCGCAGAGCGCGCCCCACAGCACCGGCCTGCGCACCAGCGGCAGCAGCGCCAGCGCCTCGACCACCAGCGCGATGCCGAGGTACAGCGGGAAGACATTGCGCGGGGCGTCGATGATCGGCCCGCCGACCAGCAACGCGACGACGGTGCGGACCACCACCGCGAAGCCGACCACGACGAGCGTGCTGAACCGGCCGAGGACCAGCCGCGCCGCGACCAGGCTGACGGTGGCGGCGGCGACGATCAGCATGGGCTGGAACACCATCCGGAACTGCTGCACGCCGAAGTCGAACTCCACCTGGAAGACCGAGAGCCCGATCAGCAGCCCGCCGAAGGCGAAGGAGCGGAGCAGCCACATCTGCCTGCTGTCCGCCTCGTCCGGGCGCGGGCGGTTGTGCCTGCCCTCGAACTCCAGCAGCAGCACGCCGATCAGGGAGAACCCGGCGCCGCCGATCAGCATCAGGTGGGTGGGGCCCCAGAGCGTCACATCCTGGCCGAAAATGCGATGCCAGACGTCGTCCAGCGGAAAGCCGATGAGCGCGTAGAGCCCCGCGCCGGCCAGCAGGATGCCGCCGATCGGCGCGTACCAGGTGCGGGTGATCCGCACCGCGGCCGGGCCCGGCTTCTCGTCCAGCGGCAGCACGATCGCGGCCATGCCCGCCATGAACAGGAAGAACAGCCCGACCAGGATGAAGTAGTGCGCGGGGTTGGCCAGCGGCCCTGCGTCCCTGCCCTTGCCGACGTGCAGGCTGACGTCCCAGATGAAGCCGAGCAGCGCGGTCAGGATGGTGGCGAGGAAGAGCGCCAGCGGCAGCGCCACCCAGCCGGGCTGGTTGAAGTAGGTGCCGAGGCGGTCGGCCACGGCCTGCAGCCAGGTGATCCGGCGGGTTCGGTGCAGGTAACCGATCCACAGCAGGACCAGGGCGAGCACGCCGGCGGCGCCGGTCATGATCAGAACCTGATCGAGCGCCGCACCCCCACCTTCCCCTCCGGTCTGGGCGAACACTGACAAATCGGGCGCGGCGCTCGGCACGGCAGACCTCCAGTCGTTGAGACCTGTACTAAGTGTGACGAAAAGTAGCACGAACCGGACCACACAGGTATGGCCCGGACGTGCGAGACATACCCACCGGAGTCCGGGTCATTCTCGCGTTCCGTGTCGGTGGTCACACCGGCCCGGGCGACCCTTCAGCGCGCGGACGCCTGCGCCGATGCGGGCACAGCGTGGCGGGCGAAGAGCCCGGTCCAGAGCGCGATCCCGACGAGGGTCGTGCCCGCGCCGAGCGCGCAGATCAGCAACCAGCCGCCCACCTGGTAGGCGAAGCCGGCGACCACCGAGCCGACCACCCCGCCGGCGAAG